>JANQLH010000205.1 GCA_028280735.1 SAR324 cluster bacterium
GTTCACTCTTTTTTAACGGCAGATAGTCCAGGTAACGAGCCGTCCGCAAACGATAAACCAAGCGGTTGCTGCCCCGGGGCACACCCGGAATCAGAGCAATCGTGGTTTTTGAGGACGTGCTCGAAAGCCTGTTGTTAACAAAAACAAATCCACCCGAATGAAGCTGAACGTTTCGTCAATGGGTTGCTTGAATTCCGAAAAGTCACGCTTCATTCGACATTATCGGAATTCTTCATTTTGAAGTAAGATCTTGAACTTCCCCACAAACAGGGATTGTGGGATATCAAAAGAGCTAAACCTTGGAAAATATCATCGAATACCTGATTCCGCTGATTTTCATTCTGGCTTATGTTGTTCCCAAAGCGATGAAGAAAAATAAGCAGCAGGAAGAACCCGATCCGGCTGAAGTCAAAGAGACAAATCCAGGTCTGTTCGACAAACTGAACAAGATGGTTGAAGAGTATCATGAACGTGAACAGGATGCTGCTAAACGACGTGAAGAGAAAGAGGAGGAATACGACTGGTACCAGGATCGCGATGAATACGAAAGCGATGAAGATGAGGACGTATCCGAATCGGAACCGGAACCTGCAAAACCTGCAGCTGAGGTTGTGAATGCCGAGGAAGTGACTACCTACCCGCGAGCAGTCTCAACACCTGTCAGTCCCCCCGGGATAACCACTTTGCAACCAAAGCCCGCAGATGCGGAATCTTCGCTTTATGTGTCTGCAAATGTAACAAAACAAGAGCTGCGCAAAGCGATCATCTGGTCTGAAGTACTTGCGCCCCCCAAGGCGTTGCGGGATGAGTGAACTCCTGAAATAGACCGATTAGTTTAAGACCGGTGGCAGTCCACCGGTCTTGTTTCCATCCTTACCAGCTTTCCAAAACCGAGAATCCCCAATTTTTAGTATGGGAAATACCATCGGATAATCGATTATAAGCCCTTTCCATAATGAGATCACTGGTTCCGGGGCATAATAGGCCATCATGACGGGCTGGAGGCATCAAATTAGAAGCTTGTCTTGATAAGATAAATAATATCAGCGCAATAGCTAGATGAATCGTGCAGTTTTTCAAATAATTTGTGAACCGCAATTAGAATGAAAATTGATTTACCTCAAAGCTATTGTGCCCCGAATAATAGATACTTATACCGATTCTGTGATTTAAAAAAATGACCATTTTTTCATGGAGGTAAGTCTCTGAAAGATCTACCTCTTTCCCTTAACACCGATTAAAAGGACAGAACATGGCCGAATCAAAGATTAGGTGGACAAAAGTTGATGAAGCTCCCGGGCTAGCTACATATTCTTTACTTCCTATCGTTCAAAGATATCTAAAGGATTCAGGTATCGAGATTGAAGTAAGGGATATTTCCCTGGCAGGTAGAGTTATTGCTAACTGGCCTGAAAGACTGACTGACGCGCAGAAGCAATCCGATGATCTCGCATATTTGGGCGAACTCGCAAAAACACCGGAAGGAAACATCATTAAGTTACCTAACATTAGTGCTTCCGTACCTCAGCTTAAAGCAACCATTAAAGAATTGCAGGACAAGGGCTACAATGTACCTGATTATCCGGATGAACCAAAAAACGATGAAGAAGCAGCTATCAAGGAAAGATACTCCAAAAACTTGGGAAGTGCTGTAAACCCTGTACTAAGAGAAGGGAACTCGGATAGAAGATCTGCAACAGCCGTTAAGGAATTCGCTAAGAAAAACCCACACAGAATGGGTGAGTGGAGTTCTGACTCAAAAACTGAAGTTATCTCAATGCCTGAAGGTGACTATTTTGGAAGCGAAGTTTCCACTACCATTGAAACAGCATGTAACGTTGATATCGTTCTGGAGGGAACAGACGGCAGCAAGACTGTTCTCAAGGAAAAACTGGCCCTGGAAACCGGCGAAGTAATCGACACCTCCGTTATGCAGAGAAAAGCCCTGAGAGACTATATTGAAAAGGCTATCTCAAACGTACCTGAAGGAGTTCTCCTGTCAGCTCACCTTAAAGCGACCATGATGAAGGTTTCTGATCCTATCTTCTTCGGTCACATCGTATCTGTTTATTTCAAAGACGTATTTGCAAAGCACGAAGCCACTTTCAAGGAAATCGGCGTAAATCCGAATATGGGTCTTGGCGATCTTTACACCAGAATTGGAACATTACCCGCTGGTAAAAAAGCGGAAATCGAAGCCGATATCGCTGCTGCTTACGAGAAGCAACCTAAACTGGCCATGGTTAACTCGGATAAGGGAATCACCAACCTGCATGTCTCCAGTGACGTCATCATCGATGCATCCATGCCTGCCATGATTCGAGAATCAGGTAAAATGTGGGGACCGGATGGAGAATTGTATGATACACACGCGTTGATTCCTGACAGAAGTTATGCAAGGGTATTCCAGGAAACCATCGACGATTGTAAGAAAAACGGTGCGTACAACCCCGCCACCATGGGAACAGTTCAGAATATCGGTTTGATGGCCAAGAAAGCCGAAGAGTATGGTTCTCATGACAAGACCTTTGAAGTTTCCGCTTCCGGTACAGTAAAGGTGATTGATGATTCCGGTAAGGTCCTGCTTCAGCAAAACGTTACCGAAGGTGATGTTTTCAGAATGTGCCAGGTAAAAGACGCTCCGATTCAGGACTGGATCAAACTGGCAGTTAGCCGTGGAAAACTGACCGGTTATCCGGTAACTTTCTGGCTGAACAAAGACAGGGCTCACGATGCCGAACTGATCAAGAAACTGGACAAGTATCTGCCAAATCATGATACATCTGGACTGGAAATTCTGATCATGTCTCCCGGTGACGCAACTGCATACGCTGTGGATCGTGTGAGAAAATCCCAGGATACCATTGCTGCAACAGGTAACGTACTAAGAGATTACCTGACAGACTTGTTCCCGATTCTTGAACTTGGAACCAGTGCTAAAATGCTTTCCATCGTTCCTCTGATGGCCGGTGGTGGACTTTTTGAAACCGGTGCCGGTGGATCAGCTCCTAAGCACGTTCAACAGTTTGAAGAAGAAGGTCACTTAAGATGGGATTCACTGGGTGAATTCCTGGCTTTCGCCGAGTCCCTGGAACACCTTGGAAATACTCAAAACAATGCCCAGGCAAAATTGCTTGCCAAGACTTTGGGTGAAGCCAATACCAAGTTCCTGGACGAAAGAAAATCACCATCTCGCGTTGTTAATGAGATTGACAACAGGGGATCACATTTCTACCTGGCTATGTACTGGGCACAGGCCTTGGCAGCTCAAAACGAAGATGCAGCCCTGCAGGCAAGATTCCAGAAGATCTCCGGCCTGATGCAAGAGAATGAAGGCAAGATCAATGATGAACTGATGGCAGCCCAAGGCAAGTCTGTTGACGTTGGCGGTTACTTCAAGCCTGATGATGAAAAGGCAACTGTAGCCATGAGAGCAAGTGCTACCTTGAATGATATTGTTGACAACAACTAACAATCGTTCAAACGTAGTCTGAAGCAACCTGCAATTCTTCATTATTGAAGGAAAAATTTAAGGGGACGTAGATAAGGTAATTCACTATCTTATCCGCGTCCCCTTTTTTTTGTTACTTGCTGATAACTCTATGGGAGGCTTCCAATGACCGACGATCTGTCGGTTATCATGGCACAAGGCCAAATCCCGAGATGACGTTTTAATAAATCCCCGATTTCCAGAACGGGATTTCGCTTTCCCTGATGACCTCTTGCCTGGTCAATCCAATATCATCCAGCAGATAATCCGGCATCCTCAGTAATTCGTCGCGATGTCGATTCCGTATCCACCAGGTTTCAATTATTGCCAGCCAGCCCTGTTTTTTGGATAGTTTGTTAAATCTCTTTCTCTTGGCATTTATCGATGGGTTATTTACTATAAGCCTGTCTTTTTGAATTTGAGTTCCGCTCATGACAGTCCTCCATAACTAAAGGTTTGCCTGAATGGTTTCAGGAACTGAGAACAGGTACCAACACACGGTATCATAATCATGATACCAGGTGGGAACAGGAGTTCCCAATAATTTATTCAAATCCTCGTCATTAGAAATATGAATCTTCACAACTATGATCTCAACCTGCTGGTGATATTCGACATGATTTTTCAGGAGCAGCACCTCACAAGGGCGGGTACACGGCTTAACATGAGCCAGCCGGCCATGAGCCAGGCTTTGAAAAAACTCCGGGACACCTTCGAAGACCCATTGTTTGTCAGAAGCGGTAAGGAATTATTGCCGACGGAACGTGCCCGACAAATAGCATCCCGGGTTAAACAAGTGATTTCCATGGCAGAAAAAACCTTTCAAGACAGTGGTGAGTTTGAGCCTGCCACGGCAAGGCGCACCTTTCGTCTGACTATGAGCGACTATACAGAAATGGTTATGATGCCCCTGCTGTTTAAAAGGATTCAAAATGTCGCTCCCAACATCAAAATCGAAAGCAGTCACCTATCCTCAAAAGATTATCATTCAGGTCTGGAAAAAGGCGATTTTGACATAGTCCTTTCTTGCGCGCTTTATTTTAAAGCGAACGCTTTTCGCCAGTATTTGTTTGATGACAGGGAGGTAGTCATTGTGAGAGCCGACAGCCCGATCCTTAAGGAAGAACTTACCCTGGAAAGATACATCTCGTTAAATCATGCCCAATTCCAATGGATGGAGGGGATTAATGAAATTGATGATCAGTTGAAAAGTATCAACCTGGAACGAAAGGTGGTTTTGGAGGTTCAGCACGAAATGGTGTTACCCCTGGTGCTGAGGGATAATGATTTGCTGGTGAACATGCCGTTCCGTATGGCGGAATTGTTTAAAGAATTGTTGCCGCTGGAAATCCTTGAGTTGCCCTTAAAACCCATTGAATATTCTTTCAATCAACACTGGCACGAGCGCAACCATCATGATCCTGCCCATAGCTGGTTGAGGCAGGAAGTTTTCAAGGTCGCCGGCTCGTTGCCTTCAAACACCAAACTGGCATAATTTAAAGTTTCGCACTCCGTTTCAGGGCGTAGTAATTGTTTACAAGGCGAATGGGCAGTTTGTCGGGTGTTACGTCCAGGGCGGATACTCCCATACGCTTGATTCTTTTTTGTCCTTTGTTTCTCTGTCTCAAGTATTCAAAAGTACCGCAAAATCCCAACGCCTGATCAAAGGTCTGAATCGGTTCTGCCAACGCCCGATTTAAGACCATTTCCCGAAGATTGGCAAAAAGCACCAGGTGATCCTTAACCAAAAGACTCAGAGCCGGGGTCAGATCAGCAGTTGCCTCATCTCGAAGGTTGGAGATCAGGACGATTAAGGAACGTTTATGGTAATGAGCCTTTAGATATTCCGCGGCTTTGAGATAGTCTGACGCCCTGGTGGAGGGTTGCAAATCGTAGAGGGTTGATAGAATCTGATTGATGCCGCCGACCGATTTTACCGGTTTCATCCAGCGGTCCTGTTCTCCGCCAAAACTCAGCAATCCCACGGCATCCCCTTCATGAAGAGCTACATATGATAATAAAAGCAAAGCGTTTAAGGCGTGGTCAAAATGACTCAGATTCTCATCTTTGGATCGCATGTTACGCCCTGAGTCCAACATGAAAATAACCTGCTGGTCCTTTTCATCCTGGTATTCCCTGGCTATCAATTTTTGCCTGCGGGAACTCGCTTTCCAGTCAATCCGCCTGGGGCTGTCTCCCTGTTGGAACTCCCTGAGCTGATGAAACTCCATGCCCTCTCCTCTTCTTTGCTGAAGACGAATACCCAGTTGGGCTGTTTGATGACTGGTTGCCAAATGAATATAGCCCTTGATGCGGGAGATATCCGGGTAAACTTTCACTATTGAAGAATTCCCTTGAATACTGCTGAACTGCCAGAATCCAAAGAAACTGGTCTGCAAAATATGAAAGGATTGAAAGCTCAGCTCTCCGCGGTTTAAAGGTTTGAATCGATAACTTAAACTTGTTGTTTTACCCGGTTCTAAAATAAGCTCAACGGGTAACCCTTCCATTCTTTCGGATGTGGGATACTGATCAAACAGCTCTATTTTAGTGTTGGAAGCAAAGGAATGCCGTATCCTGATTTTTATGTCAACCCACTGGTCTACGGGAACGACAGGGGGAACAATCCGTTGGATGTTCAACAAGGGTTGTCGCTTTTTACTCAGGGCATCCCAAAGTGCCAGGATTATCAAAACACAAAAGTAGATCCCCCAGCCAAACCTGATCTGTTCCGTCAGGTTTGTGTTGGCTGGCCAGAATAATCGTATCGCCACTTCGCCCAGTCCTGCCGGAATGCCAAGACTCAGCAAAACAAATAATCGGGGAGCTGGTATCATAACCTGGGTGCGCTAATCTGATCGATAATATCCTGCAGAACGGCATCTGAACGTGTCCCTTCCAATTCCAGTTCCGCAGAGAGAATAATTCGGTGACGAAGCACGGAAGGGGCCATGATTTTGATATCATCAGGTATTACAAAATCACTTCCCCTAAATAATGCATGAGCCCTGGCAGTTCTAATCAAGGCGATACTCCCCCTGGGACCGGCACCTTTAATGATGCCCGGCCAGTCCCTGGTGGCCCGTGTGATACGAATGGCATATTCAAGGACTTTCTGATCCGCCGGAACCAGGGAAACCAATTGCTGTAATCCGATTGCCTGTTCGGAGGTCAGAACCTGGCTGAGGTTGCTGACATCCAGTACATCCTCGGTCTTTCCGGTGGTCACCTGCTCCACCAGTTTAAGTTCCTCATCTTCCGATGGAAAATCGATGGTGACTTTCATCATGAATCTGTCCAATTCGGCTTCAGGCAGCGGATAGGTGCCTTCCTGCTCAATTGGATTCTGAGTTGCCAACACCATGAATGGCAGACCGGTTTTCATGGTTTGCCCTTCAATGGTCACCTGCTTTTCCTGCATCACCTCAAGCAAAGCGGCCTGGGTTTTAGCTGGTGCCCTGTTAATCTCGTCGGCAAGAACCAGGTTGGTGAAAATGGGTCCCTGTCGAATATCAAACCGCCCCTGTTTCATATCGTACAGGGTATGACCGATAATATCGCTCGGCATAAGATCGGGCGTAAATTGGATTCTTGTGGACTGACCGGAGAAAGCCTGCGCTAAGGCCCTAACCAGCAAGGTCTTGCCGAGACCGGGTACTCCTTCCAGTAAAACGTGACCCGAGGCTAGAAATGCGGTTAGCACCTCCCGGATAACCTGTTTTTGTCCAACCACTGCTTTTCCGATTTCATTTTCAAGGGTATTTGCCAGGTTTCCGGCCTGGGCCAGTCGTTCTTCCAACTCACTGGATGGTGGTTTGATGCCTGTTTCCGGTTCACTCATAGTTTTTTTCCTATTAATTGAAGTGCCTTGATTGTTCTAAGGAACTCAGATTTCGTGTAACGATCCCGTTCCGAAAAAGCCTGCTGAATCTCCATACGTGTCAGATGCGTGACCCGATGAATTGCCTCGATTTTTTGATTACGATTCATGCTCTGGTAGCCGGGCTGTTTTTTCTTCATCCTCCGCTCTACATAATCCTGCAATTGTCGAATCATAAACGATTCCTTTTTCTTCCCCCATAGAAACCGGCTACTGGCAACAATATGTTCCATCAACCTTCTGTTGGAAAATTCAATTCCAGGCAGTATCGGACCAAATCGATAACTCGCCTTCCATAAAAACAGAGCCAATACCAATGCCAGCCAGAGTATCAACAGATGAGCATATTTCCAGATCATCTCCAGAAAAGTGAGGGATCGGCCGTAGGATAAAAACCAGACGTGATCGGAATCCTCGGTAAACAACTCTAACAAAAAGGCATGATCGTTTTCCTGAATATGATGGTTTGTCCAGAAGCGAAAATCGGTGGCCAATGTAATTAATCCTTCACCAACATGATATTGCGCCAAATGAAGACCTTTTTTGCTGCGAACACCCGCGACGACTCTCCCGGAGTTATCTTCCAAAACGGAATACGTCAAAAACTCAATGTAAAGCGGTTGATCGATACCATTGAAATTGAGCTCGACACAGGCCGAGGCAATGTTGTCCCTTCCTTCATCACAATGGGAAGCGCCTGCTGCTTCTTTGTCTTCATAAGCGGCTGAGTCATCAGAATCGATATCACGTACACTGGCTCCAAGCGCATTAATAATAAAATCTTGTTCGGCATTATCCTTCGTCTCGTCTGAAAACGCATCAAGCAAGGAGGTGGTTTTATCAGGTGGCTCAGCATACAGTATTAGTGAGCCGCCTGCTTCTACCCAGTCGAATAAGCGTTTATGAAATTGTTGAGACAGATGGCGTCGTGAATCGGTAATGATTATGGTACCACCCATCCGGGAAAAATCTTCATTTTCTTTGAAGCCCTTTATGACTGTTGTTTTAATACCGGATTGATTCAAAAACAGTGTTGCTGCATGATACGGATTTTCCCGTGCAGGCTGTTTAAATCCTTTATCGACCTCCTCTGACTCGATCTCAAACAACCAATATAATGCGCCTGTGAAAACGCCAAAAATGAGCGTAAGAATCAGAATTTGCTTTACCGTTGTGTTAATCTTATCCGATCTCATCAGGTGTAAATATTTGCGACCACTGAAGGTTGATTGATTCAAATATCGAATTGTCCAGAATTCGATGACCGTACGCTACTTTCTGCCAGTTGCGCGTTAAGCTCGTAAAAAACTGTGCAATCGCATCAGGCTGGCTGATATTCACAGCTCTGACACATTCTTCTTCTGTAAGGCTATCCGGAAGTATCAAAGCGTGTTGGTTTATCAGAACATGCAGACTACTCCGATACAATAATCCGAGGGCCCGGCGATGCTCTCCATCCTGCCAGAGTGCCAGTGCCCTATGAGGAATGGTGCTTAGGTCACTTTCACCCGGAGATAACAATTCTATTTCTGTTTTGACCCGACCCTGTCTTTGTTTAAGGAAATCACCAAATCCTAATTGTTTGATTTTCATGATCTCATGCCTGTATGCCAGCACAAGAATGATAATGATGGCTATTAAGCCGCCCCACAAAATAAATTCGATCGACCCTGCCAGAAACGCTCCTATCAGTTTTAACCAGTTAAGCCATTCGGATACATCGTTTTCTTCCTGATCTTCAAACCAGTCATATCGAAACTTAAGGGTCCTTCGGGTTTCATAAGTGTGAAAGTCGGGACCTGCTTTCACGGCTTCGATGCGTTTTTTAGCCTGATCCCTTTTGTCAATTTGAGTGACTTCCGTACTCACGGACCGGCTTTTTTCCTGGGCATAAACGGTTGAGATCGAAAATGGTTGAAATACCGCAGGTTGTAAAAACAAGAACAGAATAAGTGAGGTAATTGCCGCAGCTTTAGCCAAGGCTCCCGATGCCGGCTGGTTCTCTTGATGGGCCTGACGCAGGTTTCTGAACACCAGTTCAAGATCCCAACCCTCCAGAATTGTTCTGCGGTTCAAATAGCTGGAAAATCCACAGGCCACATAAATCGGCGCGATCAACGTCGTCGCAAAATAACCGAAAGCAATCAAGAGAATTTCAAACGCGGTATTGTGTGTAGTCAAAAATACCCAGGGATTAAAATCAACTTCCTCGGGAATAAAAACCAAGGTAAACGCCATCCCCGAAAACAGGAGCAGGGATTCAATATGAATACAGGTAAACATTGTCCAAATGACACCGCTATTATTATCACTGTGCAACGTTCGCAGCCGCCTTCTTCTTTCTTTTGATTTCAACCCTTCCAGCTGAATAACAGGAAGATCAAACGACCGATACGGACTGAGCCGGCGGATCGTCAAGGACATGATAATCTGCCGGATAAACAACTTGGGAAAAGCCCTGATTGTTTGCCGGATGGTCGGTAACTCTCCAAAGACAGCCCTGCTCAAGATATGTAGAAGGCTTCGTTCCCATAGCGGTTTGAGCCACCAGAAAACAAGCAGCATTAATTGGGCATTTGACACCGAACTGATCCAAGCCGTGAAAAGCACGATCGTCAGGTAAACCGGTAGGGTTATCGCTATCCAGGTCAGATAGAGGGTTGCCCACCATTTACGGACCATGATAATTCCCAGGTCGACCGCTGCCCAATGATTTCTGGGTCTTAGTTGTAATCTAATCTGGTTGAGATCCATTTCTCCGACCCATAAATACGAAGTAACAAATAACAATCAACCAGAGTACTCCCCCCACCGAAAACTTGATGGTTGGTGAGATACTTTCGGTCGAAGACCAAAAAGCTTCCAAAAACGCAGCGACAACCAGCATGGCTATCACCCCGTAAACTATCTTCATGGAGATGCCCGCGGATTGCTTCAACGCTTCAATCCGTTTAAAACGTCCCGGTGATATTAAGGCGGAGCCGAGTTTAAGGCCTGCTGCACCTGCCAAGGCAATGGCCGTTAGTTCAAAAGATCCATGCCCGATCACAAAGGAATAAAAGGCAGTGGCGTAGGCAGGATCAATCATGTGGCCGGCTACCGTACCGAGCAC
>JANQLH010000234.1 GCA_028280735.1 SAR324 cluster bacterium
TGTCACCTATCCTAGTCTGTGCATTATTAAATGCAGTTAGAAAACGGTCAAACTGTTGTGCATCCATACTATGTGGATGTCTCTTCTTTGTTATGCAAAGAGAAAAGTTTTCTAATAACTTCTTAGCTATTAAAAGTTTATAATTTACGTGATGGAGTTTCTCATGTCATTCTGCAGTAACGAAGTCACTAATTTTGAGTTCCCACCTGAAGAGATTGCAAAGGTAAGAAAATCAGGCGGCTTGCTTTCCATGGAAATAGAATTCAGCCTACGCTGCAATTTTAACTGCCCTTATTGTTATGTGGGAACGGAGTCTGACTTCGTAGACGAGCTATCTGTCGCAGAGATTCAAAAAACCATTCGACAAGCAAAGGACCTTGGAGCCCGGAAAATAATTATTCTGGGTGGTGAGCCAATGATCTATCCCAAAACGCTTGAGATGATTCAATACATGAGGGACCTTGAGCTGGAAGTTGAAATGTTCACCAATGGTTCCCGTATCACCCAGGATATTGCTCAAGAGCTGTATCGAAATCAGGTTCGTGTTGTTCTGAAAATGAACACCTTCAAGGAGGATTTGCAGAACAAACTTTCCGGTGTTCATAATGCTCACCGTATCATTCACACTGCCTTTGAGAACTTGAAAAAAGCTGGTTACCCAAACGACAAAGCAGTACTGGCCATCAGCACCATCATTTGCCGGCAAAACCTCCCCGAATTACCGGACTTTTGGATATGGTTAAGAGATAGAAATATTCTGCCCTATTTCGAGATGATCACTCCCCAGGAAAATGCCCTGGAAAACGATTGGTTATACCTTGAACCGGATAAAGTATTCCAGTTGTTTCAGCAGCTATCCGATATTGATCGCACAAAATACGGATTAAATTGGGACCCACAGCCGCCGTTGGTTGGTAACAAATGTTTGAGACACCAGTTTTCCTGTCTGATCAATTCCAAAGGCGATGTACTCCCCTGCGTGGGTGTAACCCTACCTGTGGGAAATGTTCGGGAGAAAAGCCTGGGTGAGATTTTAAAAGAAAGCAAAGTAATGCAAAACCTGAGAAACTACACGGAAACTATTAAAGGGGAATGCGCGGTTTGTGAAAAGTCGGAGTATTGTTACGGTTGTCGCGGAACAGCCTATCAGCTCACCGGAGACTACCTTGCTTCAGACCCCTTGTGCTGGAAAAACCACAAATGTCAGACAAACCCGGCAGGAGCATCACCCAATGTTTCCAGGTGTATGAAAAACAACCCTAAATCGTCAGTGGCTTAGTAGATAGTAATTCGAAATTTTTGAACCAATGTCATCCTGATCATGAGAAGCGAAACTTGCAGTTTCGAATGAAGGATCTTTCATTAACATATAGGCAGATCAATCGAAATAACATAAATCTATTAAGTATTGTCATCCTGAACGCGCAGACTGTGTCGTAATGAAAAAATCTATGTTTTTCCATGAACCGTAGGATGGGTAACGTAGTTACCCATCGGGTGGGATGTGATCAAAAGCCATATATATAAAGAGTTGATGGGTAACAAGTTAACCATCCTACATTCTGCCCACGATTTCAGTATGTTACATGATAGGTTCCGGGTCGAACCCCATAAGCGCCCGGAATGAAAAAGCTTCAACATCATAGCACGATATGCAAATTGTTTAATTGTAACACAGTCTGTGGCCCAGGAATCTAAACAGGGTTGTGGCGGCCTTGTTGTCTTTGTAAAGGCAGTAGAGCTGCCACAACCTGAAAATCATATATCTAAAATCTTACATCGAAAATATCTTAGAATATGAACTGCGCAGCACGTCTATTCAATATATCCGTTCTCTCCACAAGAAATCTGGCAGCACGAATAACTCTGTTGACCGAAGGAAATCCGGGAATGCCCGCTTCGAAGAAGCGTTTTAGGTGAAGGTCGGTATAGGGGCCGTAATTGGTGAAAACCAGAATAGGTTTGGTGGTAATATCTGATCGTTGAGCAATCAAAGGAACCAGGTTGTCAGTAATACCGGGGGGCGCAAAAAAAGCATTACAGATGATAATATCGACACCCGGATCATCCAACATGGCATCCAGACTGGCTATGAACATCCTGTCATCCGCACTGGCGGTGATATCGATAGGATTTCTTACCGAAGCAAAATCAAATGTTTCACGACGTATTCTCTCTTTTGTCGCCTCAGCAATCTGCGCCATTTGCAATCTGGCGCGATTATCTTCTCGTTCGATGTAATCCGTGCACATGATTCCGTATCCACCGGCAGGGGTGATTACGGCAACCCTATTCCCCTGTGCAGGTTTACTTAGTGAAAGTACCTTGGCTGCATCGCACAATTCTTCGTCATCATAAACCCGTTGGATCCCAAACTGTTTAAACGCTCCACCCACCACTTCACCTGAACCTGCCAGCTTACCTGTGTGAGAAGCCACGGCAGATGCTCCGCTGGCCGAAATTCCCGCTTTTAAGATAACCACGGGTTTTTTCATGGAAGCTGCTTTAGCTTGTTTGAGAAACTCAACACCGTCTTCAATGTTCTCCAGGTAAAACGCCAGACAGTTAGTGTCCTGATCATCGGCAAAATGGCTAAGAAAATCGGTTTCATTCAAATCGCACTTATTACCAAGTCCCACAAAGGCACGCATGCCAATGCCCGTATTGCTGGCATATCCCAGCGCTTCTACGCCAACGGACCCACTTTGTACTATCGTTGCAATACCACCACCGTTGGATAGGGCCTGATCACCATGTTCCACGAAGATAGTGTCAATCTTCTCTTTGGGCAGAAACACGCCAAGCGAATTGGGACCCAAAATGCGTGTCTCCGTGTTCTTGATAACATTTTGCAGCTCTTTTTCCAATTCAAGCCCGTCCGGTCCGATTTCACTAAAACCTGCGGCCACAATAACAACAAAAGGGATACTTTTATCGACACAAGACTTTGTGGCACTAACGGATACTTTGGCGGAAGTTGCCAGAATCGCCATATCTATACCGTCCGGAAGTTCTTCAATTGATTGATATGCCTTGAAATTGAAGAGCGATTCTTTTTTGGGATTAACAGGATAGAGCACCCGTTCCGACTTTCTCAATAAATTGAATATGATACACCCGGTTTTTCCGGGTGTATCGCTGGCCCCGACAATGGCAATACTTTTGGGGTTTAGCAGTCTGTTTAAGTCCACTGTTTCTATTTTGATGAGTTTAGTTCTGCTTAAAACTTATCGATTTGAAACGATTTTCGTATCAAAGGTGACAAGTTCAAACAATTTCTACCTTTTCCGACGACGGGATTTATGATTATACCCCCTTAATTTGAGGTCTTAACATAGATCAGTCCTTGTTTAACAAATTCGTTTTAAAGCTATTATTCTTACCTGTTAAAGGTAACAAGATACTTCCATAATAACGGCTACAGGTCTAGAATTGTCTTAGATAGAATGACTAATCACTTGTTTTTATATTAAAATATTGCCCTGGTGTTTTACCCAGTGCTTTTTTGAACATTGCAATAAAGGCACTTGGGCTGTCATACCCAAGGTTAAATGCAACGGTTGTTACCGCGATATTCTGTCCCAGCTGGCGCAAAGCCTCCAAAATTCGAATCTGTTGTTTCCATTGTCGAAAGCTCATTCCCGTTTCCCTGCTAAACAGCCGGGAGAGCGTTCTGCTTGTCATCCCGGACTCCTTGCTCCATTGTTCTATGGATCTGTTATCAGCAGGATTTTCCTTTAGATGCTCAAAAATGTTCAGTAAGCGCGAATCTCGTGGTATCGGAAGATCCAAAGGATCGACTTTCAATAACTGAACCCGGTCTAATAAAACATTGACAAGCCTTTCATGCTTACCACCTAATTCGTACAAAAGTGGTAACTTGGCAAACTCAAGAATCAATTCCTTTAACAGGGGAGGAATGGAAACCACCATACATCTTGCCTCCATGTCACGAACAATATCCGGATCGAAGTAGAGCGTTCTCATTGACAACCGGCCTGAGCAATAAATCTGATGGTTTGTATTTTCAGGTATCCACACACCCCTGAAAGGCGGTACCACCCAGATTCCCGTTTCAGTGGTCACGGTCATCACTCCGGAAGACGCGTACAACAATTGGGCACGCCAATGCATGTGGAATGGTATTGTCTGTCCATCGGAAAATTCTTTTGAAAGCGCAACGACCGGCCTTGGCGTGTCTACGATTTCTTTTACGGGATCTCTGTTTATCAATAATTGTCCTTTACTCGATACTTTTTGTCTGAATAACGCAAGTAGGATATTGGGTTGTGATGTTAGAGTCAACCAAGAACGATCGTTTTCCGTTTAGAGGGTAACCAAAAATCAAAGGGTTTCATTGAAGAATTTAAAGACAATCATTGTGCTTTCCATTGCTCACCTTGCAACGGATATCAACCAGGGAGCAATACCGGCAATGCTGCCTTATTTCAAAGCAGAATACAATCTTAGTTACACAGCGGTAGCAGCCATTGTTTTTGCTACAAACAGTGCCTCTGCTATTGTACAGCCATTGTTCGGTATAGCTGCGGATCGTTTCAGTAAGGGCTGGTTGTTACCCGTTTCCTTGCTTATGGCCGGAATGGGATTAGCTATCACGGGTATAGTCGGCAATTATGTGGCTGTTATTTGCCTTGTCATCTTGAGTGGCATCGGAATAGCCGCCTTTCATCCGCAAACGGCCCGATTGATCAATTTTGCCGCAGGTTCAAGGAAAGGTACCGCCATGAGCTTGTTTGGCCTCTCCGGAACCCTTGGGTTTGCACTCGGACCATTAATCATTGCAGCTTCCCTGGCTATGTTCGGATTAGCCGGATCATTATTCTTGCTGATTCCAGTCAGTCTTATGGCCCTTATTACCATTTTCCAGCTCCCCGGCTTCGCAGCTCTGGAAAAAGCTTACATCAAAACCAACGGTAATGGATTAAAAAGCCGGGGAACCGACCGCTGGGGGGCATTTTCTCTTCTCAGTATTATCATCATGGGAAGGTCGGTCATCTTCTTTGGTTTGTTGTCGTTTATACCGCTTTATTGGATCGGTTATTATAACAAATCGGTCACCGTTGGAAGTTTTGCTTTAACAACCCTACTGATTTCAGGGGTGATCGGTAACTTTGCGGGTGGCTGGGTTTCCGATAAAATCGGCAGAAAAAAAACAACGATGATCAGTTTTTTAATCCTCTCGGTTGTCCTTCCTTTGTTTGTTTTTATGGATAATCATATCATTGGATTTCTGCTGTTAATCCCAATCGGCTTTTCCCACTCCGCCACTTACAGTCCGAGTATCGTGATGGGTCAAGAGTATCTGCCCAATTATGTCGGGTTTTCTTCGGGAGTAACTTTGGGACTGGCGGTAGCTTTTGGAGGGATTGCAGCACCGTTTTTCGGAAAAATCGCCGATATCAATGGCATTTGGTACGCCATGGCTGCGATTGCAGTGTTTCCCGTTTTTAACCTGGCCTTGTCTGTCTTTTTGCCAAGTACAAAGATACAATCAGCGCCATGATTGTTTTCTAACCACCGAGACACAGAGAACACAGAATTTTTTTATTTTCCTTCGTGAGCTTCGTATATTCGTGGTGGAATTGAACAATTCTTGGCCTGAGATAAAAATCGTAAGACTGCAAGTCTCATGATTAAAACCGAACATTCAATTTATAAACTCTGTGACCTCCGTGTCTCTGTGGTTCATTATTAATTACTTTCCTGTTTCAAATCTAAAACCCCGGTTTGGATCGATCACGGCCAGAATCCGAATACCGCACCCTTCTCCCCCTTGCCAGCGCCAGG
>JANQLH010000259.1 GCA_028280735.1 SAR324 cluster bacterium
GTCTCCTGATCACTGATTCGGATATGTCCTTGAGAGCATCTTCAGGGCTTCTGATGTTGAACAGGTAGTATTCCGGATCACGTATCCTATATTGGACTACCCAATTGAGTTGAATGACATTTTTATCAGCTGTAATCATCAAGGATTCCAGATCCAACGCATTGGAACCTTGGTTGTAACCCCGCATAGTAGTGGGCCGAATACCAAATTCCACTGTTTGTATGGATTCCACGTCCACTTTTTCGACTTTTTCAATAAAAGGAATTAGTAAATGCAATCCTGGACCAGTAACATTGTGAAATCTTCCAAAGCGAAGCTCCACACCGCGTGATGATTGATCAACCTGGTAAACAGATTGAAATACTAAGAAGGCAATAACAATGAAACCAATAATGAATCCAAAGTTTTTCCCTCCCGGTGTTTTGGGACGTTCTTCTTGCCCTGGCGGTCTGGGACCACCCGGTTTCATACCGAACAGCTTTTTTAAGCCTTGTTGAATAAGTTCATCTAATTCACTGGGTTTTTTTCCACGATTTCCCCAGGGATTGTGATTGTCTGACATCTAGTTGCTCCTTGAGAAGGGTTTGAGTCCGTGATGAGAGATTCAGGACTGATGTTATAGTTGTTTGGAGATTGTCAATTCTCGTGAATTCAGGGGGTTATGTCAAGAAACAAGACCTTCCCCGATCGAGGATTGAAAACGGTATGGACTATTTCAAATCCAGGTTAAACACATCTGTGGTAACATAGCCAGAAAAAGCAAAACGATTTTGGTATCAGCAACAAACAAAACCGGTTACTCGTTCAGTGCCAAGTGTTACTATTTAGTTATAATATAAGATTTTAAAACAAGAGTGGGAATGTGAGTTAAGATTAATAAGACCTGTAATTACTTTTCCGACGTTTTTGAAACTTGGCTACAGCACGCTTATGTTGCTGATAATTAACAGAAAACTCATGAGTACCATCCCCTTTTGCTACAAAAAAAATATAACTTGATCTTGCCGGCTTCACCGCAGCCATTAGCGATTGTAAACCGGGGTTCGCGATGGGAGTCGGAGGTAAGCCATAGTTAGTATAAGTGTTGTAAGGTGTTCTGGTTCTTAGCTGTTTTCTTGTCAGATTTCCGTCGAAGTCTTTTATTCCATAAATAACCGTTGGATCAGTCTGCAATTTCATATTTTGTTTCAATCGATTATGAAAAACAGAAGCTATCAGCGTCCTTTCCGAAGGGACACTGGTCTCTTTTTCTATAATTGATGCCAATATGATTGCTTCATAGAAAGATAAACCAACGTTTTTGGCAAGTTGTTCATAATTATCAGGTAGTTTGTGGAAAAAGGTATCGACCATTTTTTTCAAAATAGTCTTTTCGGTTGAAGTTTTTGAAAATTTGTATGTTTCAGGAAAAAGTAATCCTTCCAATGTTTTATCAGGAATTGGATACCCTAATGACTGAATAAACGATTTGCTTCTGCTTAAGGCGTCGTATCGTTGGGTGTTTTCATACCCATTGTCTTTTAAAACAGCGAACATTTCGCTCATTCTCAATCCTTCGGGAAAAGTGACGGGAATAAGTATAGTTCTTCCCTCCTCCAGGAGTTTTACCAGGTCAAGGACTGATACATCGTCTTCAATCAAGTATTCACCATGCTTATAATTGGTCAGGTTTCCCGTTGCGATGGAAAACCATTTAAAAAACTGTCTTGACCGAATAATATCAAGTTTTTCCAGCTTGGCTGCTATCAGGTTGAGTCCGTCACCATTTTCTATAACAAGGTGTTTCGGGCGCGGCTGATTTGATTGATAGGGAAAGGTTGCGAATACAAATACAAGTGTAAGAAACGTGAGACTGCCAATTCCAACAAGAAACAGTAAGAATCGGGTAGTAAAGATGTTCCGGATTTTCATTGATTCAACTGTAATAATTTAATTCTTTTTCACCCTTGGTCGTTGCAGGGTTCCGGAAAGATTTACCGCTACCTGCCCGGTTGTGTTTTTGTAGTTTACAAGAATACTTTTAAAAAAACCAAGTTTTGATTCAAATTCAGACGTGAGTTTACCTGTTAAGTTTAAATTAAACTCGGAGTTCGCCGGTCTTGCAAAGTTCAATTTTATTATACCTTCAACATTTGCGGCAAGATCTCCTTTTGACGAAAGCAAGACATCGACATCTTTTCCCTTAATTACAATATCTCCTTCAAATTTTGAAAGCCTGGTATCAGGCAATTCGAACGGAATGTTGGTATATTCCGGTTGCCCTGAAATAGAAAGGTCAGACATATCGAATACGATTTCTGCTTCTGGATTATCACTGAAGGTGTAGAACCCATCCCCGTTAACAATAGGATTTGAGGTAATCAGATTGGTTTTTCGCAATACCGGATTGCGATTTATTTGTAGTTCAGAAACTGAAAAATCAAGCGACCTCTGAGGAAAAAAATCGAGCTCTCCTTCAACAACGCCGTTGTATAGCTCCATGGTATAATCAATCTCTTGAAATAGCAGAAATTCCAACAATCCGAAAGATAACGAAAGCTTTTCGACATCGATCACAGAATTGCTTGCAGGTAATTCCCGAATACGAACCTGATTAAGGTGTAAGCCGCTCAGGCTGGTCTCTACCAGGGCAATGTCGGCTTTGTATTTTCTGGGAAGGTTAATGTTGATACGGCTCTCAACCCATGGTGTTAATGTAGCGGGATCCAGGTTAATCCATGCTGATATAAGGACTAGATAAGAAATACCTAAAAATAGCAACAGGTAAAGCAGCAAGCGTTTCACAAACATATTAATCTTATTGCTATTTGCTAATCAGTGCCATGGAGACACGAAACAGTTTTTTATTCTTGAATGAAAGACCAATATCGATATTGTCAATCATGATGACAGGTTTAGAGTTTTCAATTTTGTAGATTAACTGTGTTAATTCAGTGAGGTTGATTTCATCAACTTTTAAAACAAGACGCTGACCTCCTTTGGGATTTTCCTCCAAATGAATTCTGGATCTGGATTTCAAATCTTCCTGGCGAAGTATGGAGTCTGTTTTTTTACTCAGGGAAACGGGTCTGGTTCTGGTGACTCTTTTAAGATACTGATATTCTTGACCAAGCAATGTTGTTTGTTCGATTTTCGTCTTTAATGATTCTATTCCGTCTGCCAGATGAGTTTGATAATTGTTAATGGGTTGAACAACGAAACGAAATAATAAAATCGGCACAAAGATCGCCACTGCTATTACCAGCAAAACTTTTTCCCGTTGACTTAAACCCATCTAGTGCACTCTTTTGTTAGTATTCTTACCTTATTATTTCTTTGGACGAATAGTGACTGTGAAGTTGATTTTGTCTTCGCCTGAACTTTTCTGGTTAAATCTTAATTGGAAGTCTTTAGCATACATGGTTTGCAGACTATTTTTCATTTTGTCATATTCAGCGAAAGTTGAGACTTCTCCTTGAATTCTGATAGCCTGCTCGGTGAGGAAAAACCTTGCAAGGGTCAATGAAGTGACCTGACTTTTCAATCTAGAAATGTCGTTCAATTGAGAAGAGATTTTGTACTCCCGTTTGACAAATTTTTCGTTTTCCTGACGTTGTGTCTTTAAACCTCCAACCTTTTTTCGTAGTATTTCCGGCGCATTATCTGCGTTTGGGCTTTCTGGTAAATATTTTTTAACCGTTTCTTTGTAAACACTTTCCAATTGCGAATGTCTGTCTTTGTTTTGTACGCCCTGGTAAATGGAGCTTATGACAAAGAATAATCCTCCAACCGCAAGCAGACCGGCAAGTAAAACTATTTTTTTAAAATGCTTTTTGACTTCCTGCAAAATGAAGAAGTTTGACTTTAGTAGGTTGATTTGCTTGGCCCTGCTGTATTGTGAACCGTTAAACAGGGTAGAGCATTGACTGGTAGGAACACCGTTTTTGTCCTCCGATTTGGTGACGAGTTCCCTGTTTTCATCCACATCCAAAAAGGTTTTAGTCTCGTCACTTAGGCGAATAGTACTGATTTCATTATTATTTAATTCAATAGCCTTGATTCGCCAGTTCAGATCCTTTAACAAGGATTCCGTGACTTCCTCAGAATCGGTCGTTGATTGGTTGGAAAAACCGGTGGCAAATCCATGTTTGTACACTATGAGATTAGTATCGTAGCGATCTCCTGTTACCACGATTTCATTACCGGGCGTATAATACTCCCGCATTTTTATATCGAGCAGGTTATCTAGTGACAGAATTGTTCGAATCTCAAGATTGCAGGATTTTCCAATTTGAATAAGCTGATTGACCAGTTCTTTTTTGATGAGAAAGATTCCTATCTGGGTCTCCTCTTCATCCAAATTACTGAATTGATAGTCATAAAAGTATTGATCCAGTTCATCTATCAACACTTCAGCTAGCTCATACTGCAGAATTTTATCAAGCTTTCTTCGGCTTATTGGGGGTAAATTAAAATAGAAGTAGCTGATAAAGCTTCGATCCAAAACCAGGTTTAAAGTAGTATCCCTGGGTAAACCAAGTTCAGTTAGCAGCTCCGAAAAGTGTTCGATTATGCCTGAATCTGATGGATTGATTTCCAGGATCGTTTCATCAAGTGACAGATCGGGGGACTTATAAAATATGTAACTCTTGGTGAGAACAATATTGAGTGATTGCATCTAGTATTGAACTGACTGAAAGTCGCCTGAAAAATGCAATGAAAACGAATGAGAGAGAAGTATCTCGATGAAGGAGACGGGATGATTTTTAACCATCCGACTTAAAAATGGTACCTTGTATTTTGAAATGGGTAAAGCATGGTGAATCGGGAGATTCGCCATGCTTCTAAGATTATTCAACTACGCTGATAAACTCCTGATCAATATCTGCTCTTTCAGTTGAACGTGTTCTGGACAAACTTACAAATGCTGCATCAGAAAATCCTTTGGAAACCGAGAATAAGAATTCGTTGATGACGTTTGCCATGTTCATCATAGTTGTCTTCTTTTTCTTAATACTTACGATATCGATATCCAGCAACAAACCCGGTTGAACATGGTACGGATTAATCTTGTTGGCGAACTCCTCATACTGCTCTTTCAGGAAATCGATTCGGGCTTCTAATACCCTTCTTCTTTCATCTTTAACGTCTTGATAAATGTCTTCCAACTTCTTCAACATTACCGGAAATCTTGCTCCAATTTCTTCCAGCCTGCTTTCATCGGTTGGATTTTCTTTTTCTACCACTGTTTCCTTGGCTGGAATGAATGAGATTTCATTCCATGATTTGTCGTAATCATCCGCTTCTTGTTCAGGTTCCTTTTTTGCGCCGAAAAATCCTCTTTTTGCCTTGGGATTGAGCATCCTTTCGGACAAGGTATCCCAGTCATCAAATCCCTTTTCATTCCTGTCGATTACATACAATCCGTCGCAAACGTTCCACAGATGCATTACTTCACGATTTAATTCTTCGATCTGGGCAGTATAAGCTTTTCTCAGGGAATTCAGTTGGGCTTGATCGTAATATGTCAGGCGGATAGCGTATCGTTCATCTGGAAGTCTGGTTACATCTTCCTCTTCATATTCCCTAATCAGGCAATCACGGGCATTCTTAAAATTCTCAATGTACTGGTATCCCATCTTGCTGGTATCCAGAATTGAAGTAATAGCATTGACCGCTGTATTGAATCCCCGGTTTCTGATGTTTTCCTTATCAATAATTTTCTTAATATTTTCACGAATATTAAGAGCATCATAATCCTTGGAGTCGATTTCAGCTTGAATACCTTCAACAGCATCAAGGAACTTCTTGGCCACAAACTGATACCGCTTGGAGTCCGAAGAATCATCGTCAGATATATATTTATCCATGATTCTGAGTTTTTCAAATATCCTCTCGGAATCGGTCATCTCTTCTCGTCCTTCATCCAGGATCTGATGGTTTACTTCTTCAATTTCGCTGTCTATCAACTCATGTATGTTTTTAGCGACAATATCCTTGATGATTGCTTTAACAGGCACCTGGTAATGGTAAATTCGGCTGACCAGTTCCGAATCGAGGATGCCGATGGACAGCTTAACATCCATTACGGTCTTCGGTCTGCGGAGATTGTCTTTAAAGGAACATTTGACTATAGCATAAGAATTTTGGCCGCGAACAAAAGCACCTACATCGGATTTTTCTCTCAGGAGTGCGTTGGTACTTGTTTCTAGTTCGGACATTCCCCTTTCAACATGGCCTTGAAGATGACTATACATATTAACCAGTGATTTTTCGATCTCACCGGTATTAAAAGTACCTGTACCGCCAATTCTATCCAGGATTTCCGTAATCTCCCTGGCAGTATAGCGATTTAACGTCCGATTTTCTTCCTTGTCCACTAAATCGCGAACTTTTTTGGACATCTCATCTTCCATCGTTACCAAGTAACGATTAAGCATATTCTGGAAGTCCTGGTTAAAATAGTTATGGAGTTTGGACTTCATTGACCCCATAATATCAAGCTTTTCGAGGACTTCAGGCGGGAGCTTGGCGTGAATATGATTCAGGATCTTGTCTACTTCCTCATCAATAACACCCTTAGCTTCTTGATATTCGTCGCGGTTATGTCTGTTGAGACTGTTTCTTGAACCTACGGCACTCGGCTTTTCGGGATGGACGTAATTGGGTCCTTTTACAATTGTCTCACGAGCCATTCTAAACTCCATTCAGTAGTTAAAAACCAATGTAATACGGTCTAAAACGGTGATCCTGTTGAAGATAAGGTGTTGTCGGAAAAAATGTTGCTACCAAAATCGGTTAATAGAAAACCGACACAAACCATCGATTCACCGCAAAAAATCTTTATATTTCAATATTTAAGAATACGTAACTGTCCGTCAAAGTAATAAAGACCGTCTCAAACTTACCAAGACAGTGATTTAATTGCAACTATTTAAATGTGGTGGACCGGATATAGAGGTTTTTCTGAGACGTCACATTGTCTTCGTCCCTGCTTATGATAACTACCTTATTCACTTCCTCTTTCAGATCCAGCTCCAGGTTGAACGCAACTTTGGTGCGATTAGGGGAGTCTAGGAAGTTTTTATAGAAAACCTTTTTTCTATTGTTGAAGATGTAAACGTCCTTTACACCTTTCTGATCCAAAATGTTTCCACCCAGGGCAAACAGCTCTTTGGAACTGGTCAGCCTTTCGTTTTTCAATACTATGCTCGGCGGCATATTATTGATTGTGCTAACTTTTTTGTTAGTCGGCATCTTTAACTTTTGATTCAATGAGCTCAGGGTAAAAACACTGTCAATTATATCCAAAGAAAAGTCCAAATCCCTGTCTGCCGGCAACTTTTTCAAGTCAAACAAAAAGACAGCTGTTTTTGATTTTCCCGGTTTCAAGGGCTCCAAAGACTGCCTTCCGACATTCAGAAAGACATTTTTCCCTTCTCCGTTTTTTAATAATACTGTCAAAGCACCAGACTCACCTTTTCCTTTGTTTATCACTTTTACTTTAACGGCAATACTCTCCCCAACATCGATTTGACCATCTCCATTGCCTTTGGATTTTTGCTGTCCGTTGTCCAAAATGGTAATGGTATATTGAAACTCGGGATTCTCCTTCTGCTGGGTCTGGACCACATAATTGGTTTGTAACAGTTCATTATTATGTTGATCCGTAAATTTGAACGTTATCAGATCGTTTCGCGAAGATATAGACTCTGAAATTTTAACGGGAACGTACCATTTTTTTGATTCTCCTTTTTTCAATTTACCAAATGCGAACTGCCTGTCATCAAACATCTGGTTTTCACTTTCCGACAATGCCATAAGACGTGATATTGCACCTTTCCCCCGGTTTTTTGCTTCTACAAACAAGCGAATTTCACTATCAGCCGGGACGACACCATTGTGTCTTATCCAGATATCCTTTCCGTTTTTCTTCTTTTTTATCTCGACCCATGTCTTAACGCTTAGCTTGCCGGTCGATTTGATGGTATCGGTATTCCAGTCGATTGGACTTTCAAAAGAGGAGAACCTTTCGATCAGTTTTTGTTCTTGAACCTTTTGTTGTTGATCCAAATACGTTAAAGCTTTTTGTTTTAAATTTCTAAACCCTTTGCGTTCGTTTTGGATTAGAATATTGACGGCAGACTGAACCAGAAAATCTTCCTCAAGTCTTTTTTGTTCCAGTTCCTTTACGCTCAAATTGTTGTCGGAATTTTCCCTCTCTTCATCTTCTTCCTCGTCGTTTTCGTAGAGGTAAAAGACTGATTTTAAAGGGGGCTCTCCCTTGTCTCCCCATTCGGAAAAGTTCTGGTCCAGACTTTTTTCACCCTTATCGAGTTTTGGTTTGGTAATGTGTAACAGATCTTCCGATACGTAATACGGATTGACGGCTATATGGGGGGTTACTCCGACAGATTGTATCGATATGTTTCCAGGTGTCAGATATTTTGAGGTTGTTAATCTTAATGCAGAACCTCCGGGAAAAGGAATAACCTGTTGAACCGAGCCTTTGCCAAAGGTCTGAATGCCTATAACCACGCCCCTGTTATTCTTTTTGATTGCAGCGGCAACAATCTCCGAGGCAGAAGCGGAGCCGTTATTAACCAACACGATAATCGGAATTTCTGTAATGCTTCTGAACCAATGGGCACTGTAGCTTTTGATAGATCCTTTACGCAAACCGGCTGTTGAAACAATTACCCCTTCGTTTAAAAAGCGGTCGCTGACTTTAATGGCTTGATCCAGCAAACCGCCCGGATTGTTTCTTAAATCTATGATCAAGCCGTAAAAGTCTTTCAAGTCATAATCCAGGTCTTCCAGTTGACTGTTGATTTCATCAATAGTGTTTTGTTGAAATGTATTTATTTTAATTAATCCAACTCGTTTTCCGGCTTCCTGGAAAGAGTATGATTTCACACTATTGATTTCTATAATATCTCTGACAATCGTAAACTTCTTTGGTGAAGAGAACTCCTTTCGCATAATGAAAATGTCAACTTCAGTTCCTTCCTTTCCCCTGAGTTTTTTAACAGCGTCAGACAAAGACATGTTAATGGTCGACTCCTCATTGATCTGCATGATGACATCGTTTGCCCTCAAGCCGGCCCTGGATGCAGGAGTGTTATCGATGGGAGATATGATTGTCAATGATCCGTCGCGAATGCTGATCATCATACCAACACCACCAAAATTGCCTGACGTTTGAGTGCTGAAATCCTCATAAATTTCAGGAATTAATAAAGAAGAATGGGGATCAAGTTGTCTTAAAAATCCGTTTATAACCGCATAATCTACGGACTCCGGTTTTTCCGTTTTCTCCAGGTATTGTTTGGTAAATCCCACTACCTGTTGCAGAATATCATTCAGTTCTCCGGTATTGGAGGGAATATCATATGTGAAAGTCTTTCTAAATTGATCCACGCTGACATTGATTTTAACCTTACCATTCACTGTTTCGGTCTGTGTCAGAACGGGGGCCACATTAACGGAAAGTCTCTCCAAAGAGCCTTCCAACATCTTAAGAGGCTGTATTCTCCTTTGATCGACATATAGATGATTAACAATATCCAGGACCTTGAATATCAAGTCTGACTTGGGAATAAACCTTTCGGCGACGGCTCCCTGGGAGATGAAAATTAAAAGAGCCAGGGTGGATAGTATGCGCTTCATAAAACAACTTCGTTTGACAGGATCAATAAATGCTTATCAATCACTTTTGTTAAAAACTCCAATAGGATATATAGCATGAGACTATTCATTCGCAGTTTATATTACATCACATACCGCGAACGACTTCAATAGTCTGCTCATAATACTTAATTGCAAGCTTTTTGACTTGCTCGGACTCTTTTCCGTCAAAGTCACCCGTCTGAATACTATATTTCAGTCCTAAATACAGGCATCGCAGAGCTTCATAGACTGGCAAAACTATTGTAAACTCCTTGTCTCCTGAAAGCTGACGGTATTTATCAATAAAGTATTCAGCCATCTTTTCTTGTCCTGCAAACCGCAGTGCCATGGTGAGGTCTGCAACATCTGCTGAAACGTCTTTATATCGGCCCTTCAGCGGGTCAGAGGTTTTACCCAGTATATTGACACTTTCTTTGGTTATGTGAATCTTCCGAGGAATAAAACAACCTTGTACAACACGAATATACCCTTGTTTCATTCGTTTTAAAAAAGCTTTGCGATTGTCGGCGAGATATTTCTCTAATGGTCGCAGCGTCATGTCGATCATAGCCTTGGTTATAGTCACCCCCAGGTACTTTTTTGATTGGTAGTATAGGTTTTCAAGTTTGGAGGTTAAAGCATCGGGAGATCCATCACCTTTCGAATCGCTGACCTTGGTTTTTTGGTGGTAATCTACCAAATGAGCACAAATTCTATCTAGATTTGTTTCAGCAAGTTTACCTTTTTCGATAATACTTGAAAGAAATCCTCTGTCGGACAATTGGTTCATGGAAACTGCGTAATATAGCGGTTTGCCGTCCATTGAGTTATCCCAGTCAATCACATACGCTTCGTTGTTCTGCTTGATAGCAAAAGTCTGACAATCCAATTCCGGAGAAAGTTGTTGGATCTGATGGGATACCTCGTTACAGAATATCTCTTCCAGGGGAACGGCACTTTGTACTTCTGCTTTCTTTTTAACTTTGTATATTTTAGCACCGGTTTTAAAGATCCAGTAGTTTTCAGACTCTTCAAATCGGGTGATTTTATTTGAATTCGGGAAAAATCCCTCTTTCATAAACGTGCGATAGAATTCAGGTTTTGGTGATTTCTTTTTAGACATATGATTTATGTTTTCGATGTTTGGTTATGCTCGAAATAAATGAATGTATACCTTTCAAGGGTGCTGGTATAACCAATAAAATACAGGGATTGAACAGTCACGGATTAAGGAAAAACCGCGCTTTCCGAATTACTGTGAAATGGTTTTTGAATCGAAGGCGTTCTTCAATTCAAATGCAATGTCTCTGCTGGGGATGTGATTGAAACTCTCCAATGCTAATATCCTAATTTACCTTGGATTTTTTGAGGTTGTATCTGATCGCGCAGATGACTAAGAATCAAATTGTGATTAGAAACACTACATTTTTAGGAAACTAACATATCTCGAACAAGTTGTTTTTGATAGTGTTTTTTAACATATATTTGAAGCAATTGAAATGCCTTGTTGATTAAATGGATCACCTTGGACAAGTAAACATATTAAGATAAATCTAGTCTTTCTCAAGTCATCCTGCAATCGCAAACAGACGTAATTCGGTGGAATTTGACCAGAACAGGTTATTGGATCTGCAAATCGGAGCAAGCTTTTTTGGATGAAGAAGCCAGTCTGATTTCTTCATCGTCAAAGTGGCTTAGCTCCTTTTGTCATTCAATAGATGGTTGGAAATGACGACTCTTTGAATTTCAGATGTTCCTTCATAAATAGTGAAAACACGCGCATCCCGGTAATATCGTTCGACCGGATAGTCCTTGATATATCCGTACCCCCCGTGCATTTGCACTGCTTTTGCGGTTATTCGGTTTACCATTTCAGAAGCGTATAATTTTGCCATGGAAGCCTGCAGAGTGAACTTTTGACCGTGGTCTTTCATCGCAGCGGCGGTAAACATCAATTGTTTTGCAGCCTCAATATCAGTAGCCATATCTGCAACAATGAATCGAAGTCCTTGAAACTTGGATATTTTCTGTCCAAACTGATCACGTTTTTTCGCATAATCCAAAGCGGCATCAAAAGCAGCTTCAGCGACACCGACAGATTGTGCGGCTATGCCTATTCTTCCGCAATCCAGACCCGACATCGCAATCATAAATCCCTCGCCTTCATTGCCTAACATGTTTTCCTTGGACACTTTGCAATCTTCGAATATCAGATCTGTCGTATCAGAGGCTCTTAATCCCATCTTGTCTTCCGGTTCACCGACTTTCATACCGGGTGTTCCCTTATCAATAATAAATGCGCTAATTCCCCTATGTTTAAGACTTTCATCAGTTTTGGCAGTCACAATTACCATGCCGGAGTTTTTGCCTGAAGTGATGAAGCATTTGGTTCCGTTAATTATGTAATCATCACCGTCACGAACAGCTGTCGTTGATTGAGCAAGGGGATCCGAACCTGCTTGAGGTTCGGTTAATGCGAAGGCTCCTATCATGTCTCCATCCGCCAGTTTTGGCAAATAATGTTGCTTTTGCTGTTTGGATCCGAATTTCAGAATGCTTTCACACACAATTGAATTGTGAACTGACATTACAACAGCTGTGGATGCACAAGCATATGCTATTTCTGAGAGTGCTAGCACGTAACTGATTGTATCGGCTCCCTCGCCATTATACTCCGGCGGAATCAACATCCCCATTAATCCAAGTTCGCCCATTTTTTTAAAATTTTCCTTAGGAAACTCTTTGGTTTTATCTCTTTCGGCTGCTGTTGAAGCAACTTCTTTACGTGCAAACTCCCGAACCATGGAACGAATCATCTGCTGTTCATTAGTAAGCTGAAAAAACATTTCCTTTCTCCGTTTGTTGTTTTAGGGCGGTAAAGCGGCATATAAACATTCACGGTTTCTTCACTTTCATCATAGTATCGTATTAGATCATCATTTTTCGCAGGATCTGTGGATTGCTGGAATGCTTTCGGATGTTTGTGCTCCGCTTACGAGGGTAGTTTTCCTTTTTTTAAGATCATCCGTACTTTCCATAAACTAGAAATAGTTGGTTTTTAAAAGTTGTTTGAATATTACCGTTTCAGTTTTTTTGTTTATAATTGAGGACCCCACAAAAAAGCAAGTAATGACTGGAGTGCTGTTTTCATTTCCAAAACGGAATCGGAACTCCACATTCGGATTAATCGGGATAACAGGAACTAAATCAGTGGAATCATCATGAATTATTTGTCAAAAGTCTTTTATTTGATGAAAATGTGCAAAAAAAACTCGCCGCAAAAAGCCAATCCTAGAAAATAGATATGCTGATAACTGAAATACTAGCAAGAAATGCCAGGTTGTATGGGGAAAAAGTCGCTCTGATCGAAAGAGAGCCGGAAAGAAATCACAGGGACGCAATAACCTGGAAAGAGTTTGACGTCCGGGCAAATCAAATAGCGAACTATCTAATTAAGAAGGGAATAGGCAAAAACGATAATGTAGTTCATCTAATGATGAATTGCCTTGATTGGCTGCCGGTATATTTCGGTATTTTAAGAACTGGTGCTTTGGCTGTTCCACTTAATTTTCGGTTTGAAGCAGATACCGTTTTTGCCTGTACTGAATTGGCCCAGGCAAAAATGGTAGTATTCGGACCAGAATTTATTCGTCATATAGATCAGATTAAATCCAAACTAGATGGCTTTGTTCAGGAGTATATTTATGTCGGAGATAAAAAGAAAATGCCCGACTATGCAGTCTGGTACAAAGATGTTTTGAACGATTCCGAGGACAATGATCCAAAAATCGACATCGCATTAACAGATGATGCCGCCCTCTATTTCACATCAGGGACAACAGGTGATCCAAAAGCAGTACTTTTAACACATCGAAATCTAGAGTTTTCCTGCTACATCGAAAACCATCACCATGGCCAGACTCATGACGATTGTTTTCTCTGCATTCCTCCTTTGTATCACACCGGCGCAAAGATGCACTGGTTTGGAAATTTCATTGTCGGGGCGCGATCCGTTATTCTCAAAGGTATTGATCCCAAATGGATTCTGGATGCAATTTCAGAAGAGCAAGTCACAGTTGTCTGGCTGCTGGTACCTTGGGCATTGGATATACTTTTCGCGATTGAAAGCGGTGAATTGAGGTTGAGCAATTATAATCTGGATCAATGGCGATTGATGCATATTGGAGCGCAGCCCGTTCCATCCAGTCTGATTAAGGAATGGCAAAAGATCTTTCCTCATCATCAATATGATACCAATTACGGTCTTACGGAAACAACCGGTCCCGGATGTGTGCATCTGGGATTAACCAACACTAGGAAGGTTGGCGCTATTGGTGTTCCAGGATTTGATTGGGAAATCAAACTGGTCGATTCCGATTTCAATGAGGTCAATGTTGGAGAGCCTGGAGAGTTGGCAGTAAGAGGTCCAGGTGTGATGAAAGAATACTATAAAAACGAAACTGCCACTAGTGAAGTGCTGATTGATGGGTGGTTGTTGACCGGTGATATAGCCAGGGTGGATGATGAAGGATTCATCTGGCTTGTGGACAGGAAAAAAGATGTGATTATCACGGGAGGAGAAAACATCTTCCCCGTTGAAATTGAAGACTTTCTGCAGGGTCATGAAAAGATTAAAGACGTTGCAGTAATCGGTATTCCCAGTACTCGCCTTGGAGAAATTGCAACAGCCATCGTTGATGTTAAAGCCGACTGTACACTGACCAGAACTGAATTGATAGAATTTTGCAAGTCACTGCCGCGATTCAAACGACCCAGAAGAATTATCTTCGGACCTGTTCCCAGAAACCCCACAGGAAAAATCGAGAAACCAAAACTACGAGAGCAATATACAGGAAATAAGGAGGCATTCAAATTTGACGGTAAGGCTCAGGAAGAGCAAAAGCCAGCTCTTTGGGGAAGAAGAAAGACAGATAGAAAAACGACATGAATAAACCTGGTTGCAGCAATTTATACATCGGTTTATCACCACCTGACGACCAGATATCGTCAAACTCTTACAAATGCACCCGTTTAACAATTCAATCAAAGGAGATAATCTCGAACGATCACTGCTGACATAATTGCACCTCGTTGCAACAGTACCGGAGTGTCACAAGTGTTTTTACGTCCGAACCAACGAATTACAAGTGATTGTATGTGTTTGAAATTCCTTGTGAAAAGGTATTCCAACGTTCCATAGTTAGGAGAAAAAAGAGAAAGCTAAGAAGTGATCGAGTGAACTGATTTGTTCAACCGATTCCAGATAAGGGGGTTCATCGCTTGATGTCGTTAAACACAACTGCTGGTATTTAGCGTGCTTAAACAAAAAAAGCCGTTATCCGATTTCTCGGAAACGGCTTTCAGTGTCATTCTAGTGTTATTATTTGCCAAGGTTGTGACCTTCAAAGCCTTATAAAGTGGCATCAGTGCCATTTTATGAAGACATGAAAAATTCACTGTAGCTTACTGTATTTCCAGACGATTGAGTGGCGGGGTTGACGGGGCTCGAACCCGCGGCCTCCGGCTTGACAGGCCGGCGTTATAACCAAACTTAACTACAACCCCGCATCTTCATGCGTCTGGTGGGCGCTACAAGGCTTGAACTTGTGACCTACGGCTTGTAAGGCCGTTGCTCTCCCAACTGAGCTAAGCGCCCTTGTGTGTAACCATATCTAGAGACGATATCTATATAACTGGTTGCTGTCAATAGAAAAATTATCATTTTCGATATGATCTTGCTTTAACTGGCTTTATTAGCCGTTCCGTTCTTGAAAACAATCAAGGGATCGATGCTTTTTTCGATCACCTCTCGATTCATAATGATCTCCTCCACGTTTTCCAGTGAAGGAATTTCATACATGATATTCAGCATACTCGCTTCAAGAATGGCTCGCAAGCCACGAGCGCCTGTTTTTCGATCAATTGCCTTGCGTGCAATCGCCTTCACGGCATCTTCATTAAAAACAATATTCACACCATCCAGTTTGATCAAACTGGTGTATTGCTTAATAATTGCGTTTTTCGGTTCCAGCAGGATTTTGACCAGGTCGTCTTCTGACAAATCATCAAGAGATGAAACTACCGGTAACCTTCCTACAAATTCGGGTATCAATCCGTATTTCAACAGGTCTTCGTTTTCAACCTGCTTAAAGATAGCACCGACGTTACGTTCTTTCTCCGAGGTAATCTTGGCGCCAAAACCCAGGACCTTTTTCCCAATCCTTTCGTTGATTATATCTTCAAGACCTACAAAAGCACCACCGACAATGAAGAGAATGTTTGTTGTATCAACCTGAAGGAATTCCTGTTGGGGATGTTTTCGTCCGCCCTGGGGAGGAATGTTGGCTGTAGTGCCTTCAATAATCTTTAAAAGAGCCTGTTGAACACCTTCGCCACTAACGTCTCTGGTTATAGAAACATTCTCGCCTTTGCGGGTGATCTTGTCGATTTCATCAATGTAGATAATTCCCTTTTCTGCCTTTTCAATATCGTAATCAGCAGCCTGAAGAAGCTTTAAGATGATATTTTCAACGTCTTCCCCGACATATCCGGCTTCAGTCAACGTCGTTGCGTCTGCCATGGCAAATGGTACTTTAAGAATCTTGGCCAGGGTCTGGGCAAGCAGGGTCTTACCGACTCCGGTTGGCCCAATCAGAAGAACATTGGATTTTTGAAACTCAACCTCACCGGCTTTTTGAGGAGTGTAGATTTTTTTGTAGTGGTTATACACCGCAACAGAGAGGATCTTTTTTGCAGTTTCCTGACCGATGACGTATTCATCAAGGATTGCTTTGATCTGCTTTGGCTTTAGTAATACGGCATCGGTATCATCACTGGTCTCTTTGGCCCGTTCTTCTTCGATTATATCATTGCAGAGTTCGATGCACTCGTTGCAGATGTAGACGGTGGGACCGGCAATAATTTTTTCTACTTCATCTTGTGATTTCCCGCAAAATGAGCATCTTAAGGTTGATTCTTTTGCCATCTTTTGTGGTGTTTAGGTGACGGTTATTCGATATCCCTTCGCTCCATTGTTTTGTCGATGATACCGTATGTTGCTGCTTCCTCGCTGGTCAGGTAGCAATCGCGTTCTGTGTCGTCGGCGATCTTTGTTTTTTTCTGCCCAGTGTGTTTAGCCAGAATATCGATCAGACGTTGCTTGATTCTGACGATCTCCTTGGTTTGAATCTCGATATCGGCGGCTTGCCCGCCAATACCGCCCATCGGCTGGCGAAGGAGAATGTTAGCATTTGGTAATGCAATTCTCTTTCCAGAGGTTCCGGCAGCTAAAAGCAAAGCGGCAATATTTCTGGCCTGCCCGATACAAATGGTTTGTACATCGGGTTTTATATATTGAATCGTGTCGTAAATAGCCAACCCGGCATTTACTTCACCTCCCGGTGAATTAATATAAAAACTGATATCGGAATCTGGTTTGTCAGCTTCCAAAAAAAGGAGCTGTGCTATTACAACGTTTGCTGTATAGGAATTGATTGCATCACCCAGGAATACAATCCTGTCCTTCAATAGCCTGGAATAGATATCATAAGTTCGCTCACCGCGATTCGTCTGTTCTACAACGTATGGTATGCTCATTAGCCTAGTATTTTATCAGTCATGAAATCTAAAACGGTTTCTTCCGCTACGATACTGAATATCTGCTGGTAGATTTGATGTCCGTAATCCTGTTTCATCAGTTCATCAGGTTGGATGCCCATCATGGCGCAGTTGATTTCGAATCGTTTGTATACTTCTCTCTCGTCGGGTTTTAATTCTTCAGTTTCCAAAACCTTTTGCACCACAATTGAGAAACGAAGTTCTTTCAGAGCGCTAACCTGTGCCTCGTCCCTAAGCACATCGTCACTGTGTTCCTTGCTTTCGGGTTTTTGCTTGGCCTGGCTAAATCGAATATTTGTTTCTTCTTCCAAAAGCTGAACAGGTACCTCGAAATCGAGAAGGTCATCAAGTTGTTTTCTAATCTTATCTCGATACTCCTTTTTAATTTCGTTTTCCTTTCTAAATTTGACTTCCTCTTCAATTAAGTTGTCAAAATCTTCTTCAGACTTAACTTTGTCGCCATATCGTTTAAAGAAGTCTTCGTTCAACTCAGTCTCGATTTTCTTTTTTACGTCGTTTACTTTGACATGAAAGGAGGCTGTCTTGTCCCGAAGCTTTTCTTCATTATAATCAGATGGGAAAGTAAGATCAAAGTCTTTTTCCTCTCCCTTACTCATGGCTTTTAACGCTGCTTCAAATTCAGGCAGGAATTCATTGGAACCCACTACATAAAATCGATTGTTGCTCTCGGCTACAACTTCCTCATCGGCAGTTCCCTTGAATTCAATTTGTACCTGGTCTCCCTCTTCTGCAACTCCATCCTTGTCTTCATAGGTTGCCCCACTATCAAGATGGCGTTGCCGCTGTTGTTTAATTTCGTCCTCTGTGAATTCAGCTTCTTTTTTCTCAAGGGAGAATTTGCCGTACTCCGGTAATTCAAATTCAGGATAGATTTCAAAGGTTGCCGAGAAAACCAATGGTTTCTTTTTGTCCACTTCAAGGTCTTCAAACTTCGGCCGGACAGCAGGTTTTAGGTTTTCCTGTTTCAAGGCCTTGTCAAAATACTCCGGTACCAGCGTTTCGATGGCTTCATCTTTCATTACTTTTACAAATCTCTTTTCCAAAAGGGCTTGTGGGTATTTCCCTTTTCGAAAGCCGTTAATATTGACTCTATCTTTTAAGGATTTGTATGTCTTATTGTAAGCATCTTTAACTTTTTCTTTAGGGACGGTAACGGTGATTTTTCTTTTAAGGTTACCCAGATCCTCGATTGCAACGTCTAGTGATTCCATTTAAATAAACGAAGTATTTAGGTTATTGAAAAAACAGGCAATTATGAATTCTGTTGTCGAGAGTGAAAACGATTAGGAAGAGGATTGACGATATGAACAGCAGCTTGAATTCCGGAAGGAAGTAGAAGCATTCTGCCTCAGATTACTGGATGTGTTTTTGGAGCGAGAAACGGGATTCGAACCCGCGACCCCAACCTTGGCAAGGTTGTGCTCTACCAGCTGAGCTATTCTCGCTCTTTATGTGAATGGTACGAGAGGGGAGACTTGAACTCCCACATCCTAAGATACCAGATCCTAAATCTGGCGCGTCTGCCAATTCCGCCACTCTCGCGTGCATAAGCATCGTAAGAAATGGCGCGCCTGGTAGGATTCGAACCTACGACCTTTGGATTCGAAGTCCACTGCTCTATCCAGCTGAGCTACAAGCGCATGTTCTGTACAAACTAAAATCTGGGGCGAATGACGAGGGTCGAACTCGCGACAACCGGAGCCACAATCCGGTGCTCTACCAGCTGAGCTACATCCGCCACGTCAAATTGTGGTACGCCCGAGAGGATTCGAACCTCTGACCTACTGATTAGAAGTCAGTTGCTCTATCCAGCTGAGCTACGGGCGCGCAACTTACAGCCATTTCATGATGCTTTGTTCGGCTCTGGTCGGGGTGAGAGGATTTGAACCTCCGACTCCCTGCTCCCAAAGCAGGTGCGCTAGCCAGACTGCGCCACACCCCGAAGCACAAAGGATAATACTGCCCTTTTATTTCGAAGTTTGTCAATAACAAAATTCCGAATAATCAATCCGGGTCGATACTGCCTCCCAAGGCTTCCAATTGTTTGGCAAAATGAGTGGCTAGCCCAAGTTCTGCCAAATCCATCATTTGATTAAGTTTTTCTCGGGAAAAGGGTTCTTTTTCAGCTGTACCCTGAACCTCAATAATGGATCTATTATCAGTCATTATCACATTCAAGTCCACATCAGCATTGCTGTCTTCTGAGTAGTCCAGGTCGAGTAATATCCGGTCACCTTGAATGCCAAGACTTATCGCTGCAACCTGTTGGTTGACAGGAAAAGTTGAAAAACAGTTTTCGTCAGTCTGCATTTTCTGTAATGCCAGCACCAGTGCAACATAAGCACCTGAAATAGAAGCTGTCCTCGTGCCGCCATCAGCTTGAATCACATCACAATCCAGCCAGATGGTATGTTCTCCCAGCAATGTTAAATCGACGACAGATCGCAAGGAACGGCCTATCAGTCTCTGGATTTCCTGGGTTCTGCCTCCAACTTTTGTGCGTTCTCTTCTAACTCTCGAAGAAGTGGATCTGGGTAACATACTGTATTCTGCACTCAACCAGCCACTGTTTTTGCCTCTTAAAAAAGAAGGAACCCCTTCCTCGACAGACGCAGTACAAATCACTTTTGTATTACCGGTTTCAATTAACACGGAACCTTCTGCATGCATGGTATAATTTGTCGTGATGTTCAAGTCTCTAGCTTGATCGGGCTGCCTTCCGTCGTTTCGTTGCATAGGAGTTTTTAATCTTTAATGTTCTGAACAAGAAAAATTGTCTTCACAAATCGTTTAATCTTTGATTAGAAACAAGTTGTAACTTACTAAAACACTTAATGATATTCTTAAATCGTTAGTGGCGGTAAATGGAAAACTGTGGAATCGAGCGACAGTATTAATCATTGATGCATTGCTAATACCTGTCAATGCGTTCTATCAAAGACGCAATGATTTACCGGGTGAAGTCTTGCGGAACTTCTATCTATTTTAAGATCGGATGATTGAGCTTGGTATAAGCCGTATTCGGGAAAAAGGCATGGTATTACCGTTGGTAATCGTCTTGTCTTTAGTGATTTTAACCTCACTTGGATTTTGGTATCGAAAAACAATTGTACAGTCATTTCTATCCGAACGTTTGATTGAACAGCGGATCAAGTACAACGAATGCAAAAGTTTGATACCCGTTTTAAGGCAAAAGCTGGACGACACTCCAAGTGATGATTTGATGCACGACGATGAAGTCTTTCTTATTGTGAGTGTATCGGGGGTCGAACGCTGGAGGGTAGCCCGGTCGCGGATCATTTCCGGGAAAGTCATTTTCACGTTTTCGAATGAGGCGTCATTTCAGGATCCAATCCGTTTGACCCTTTCTTACAACCCTCCTGGAAATTAAGGTTCCCACCATATTTCTCCGCTGAAGGTTGGGGGGTATTGTTTCCCTGCTCTTTTGAAAAACAGGGTAAGATGGTTCAGCAGTTTGTAGATAAGGGAGTGGATCTGGAAATCTTTACAAAGTCTGTTTTTGTTTTTTTCAGCAGGGTAGTCGCAATCGCTCCACTTCCATTTTCGTCTCTTACCTGCGGGGGGATTAGTTTGAAATACTTTACGGGCGTTTTTGGAGCATGCTTCTGATGTCGGTTTACCGTTATGCTCGAATTGTGGTATAAAATACCTACAATACTGGCAGCCAGGATTTCTAATTACGGCTTTCTCGAACATAACATCATCTAAGATAAACAATCCTTTTGATCAACTAAAAGGAGATTAGAAAACGAATTAATTATGCAGGTTTGTAGATATTGGATTAAAATACTATTATTTGCTGTTTTCAGCGGACTGTTTTTTATTTCTTGTTCCTCCTTAAACATGACAACAATCGATCCCGAACATAGGGTTGCAAAAAGCCCGAATGACAAAAGAGAGTATAAGACGCTTACTTTGAGTAATCAACTGGAAGTTCTCCTGATTTCCGATTCCGAAAGTGATCAGGCAGCTGTTTCTCTTGATATTCAAACCGGTCAGGTGAACGATCCGCAGTCCAGGCAAGGTCTTGCCCACTTCTTGGAGCACATGCTTTTCCTGGGGAATGAAAAATATCCCGAACCTGAAGAGTTTGGAAGGTTTCTCTCAGCTCATGGAGGATACAGCAATGCTTATACGGCATTTGAGAACACCAATTTCTTTTTCACGGTTCAATATGACTTTCTGGAAGGAGCCCTGGACAGATTTGTACAGTTTTTCATATCTCCCACCTTTAATTCCGAATTTGTAGAACGGGAGCTCAACGCAGTTAATTCCGAGCACAATAAGAATATTAAGGACGATAGACGTCGGATATATCGGATTGTCAAACAAACATCCAATCCTGATCATCCCTATCAGCAATTTGCCACAGGAAACCTGGAAACCTTGAAAGGTTCGGATCAGGATTATATTGAACTCCAAAAACAGCTGGTTCAATACTTTGAGGAGTATTATTCGGCAAATCGGATGAAGTTAGTGATAGTTGGCAAAGATTCCTTGTCAGAATTGGAAAAGCTGGCAACGAAGTATTTTTCTTCAATCGAGAATAAAAACACGGTGACGAAATCTTATAAAGATATACCCATTATTTCCGATAAGTTACCCAGGACCATACAAATCAAGCCGGTTAAAGCAATGCGTCAGCTTCGGTTAGCTTTTCCGGTGCCTTCAATGAGGAAACACTACCGGTACAAACCAAGTTCTGTCATTTCCCAACTATTAGGCGATGAGGGAGAGGGAAGCGTTCTTTCCTATCTTAAAAACAAGGGGTGGGCTACCTCCCTGTCGGCCGGACTTGGCTTTGGGACATTGGACGTTTCTTTCTTTGGTATTGAAATGTCACTGACAAAGGAAGGATTGAATCACACCGATGAGATCATCCGAACAATATTCCAATATATTGAGTTAATAAAAACTGAAGAAGGATTGGACAAGTATTTTGGCGAAATGAAGAAAATGGCGGATATTGGATTTCGCTTCAAAGAAAAAGAAGAGCCTATCGATTATGCGAGGTATCTTGCAGCCACTATGCAGGAGATTCCAGGGAGAGATACGGTTGCTTCCAGATGGCTCTACGAACAATTCAGGCCTGACTTGGCCAATGAAGTGTTGAGCTACTTAAGGGTGGACAATCTACAACTAGTGATGGTCAATCCTGACGTAAAAACGAATAAAAAAGAACGCTGGTACGGAGCAGAGTATGCGGTAAAATCTGTTTCAAAAGCAAGACAAAAGAAGTGGATAGCACCAGGCGTTAATGAAAACCTTAAACTGCCGGCTCCTAATCCATTTATTCCGGACAATGTTAAACTGAAAAAGACTGAAGTCACCGAAAAATTTCCGGTATTATTAAAAGATACCCCGGCTATTCGCATCTGGTACAAACAAAACGACACATTTATGGTGCCAAAAGCAAATATCCAGATACAGATGGCGTCCAAACTGGCATATGAAACAGT
>JANQLH010000369.1 GCA_028280735.1 SAR324 cluster bacterium
TATAGTATTAGGGGGAATCGGTCCCAGGCCATACTGGAATCCGGACGCAAAAGTGAACGTGGTCAGGGGGATCCGAAATGTGAGTTTTCAAGGGTTAGGAAACAAAAGCAGTTTGCGGTTGGTGGATATGTCAAATAATGAAATTCCCTTACAACTTTCTCCTGATTCATCCAATTGGTACCAACGGCATATTGAGAGAGACAACGCTATCCATGAACTGATAGTGGATTCGAATTATACGGCTAAGGCAGCAGGATCAGTGGCAAAGGAATCCGCCAAAATGGCGGCTGGCCTTGCAGCCGGAACCGGTGTTATAATCGGATCGGTGATTGTTGGCGGATTAGTGGTTTATATAGCCATTCATGTTGAATCACTCGAACTAGCCGGTACAGGGGCTCTCATTGCTTTAGGCGGCACAATGCTAGGCCTGGAACTAATCGCCGAAACGGCAAAAGACAGTTTTGAGACCATTAAAGAAGATTTGAATTCCGCTAACTACTACCGGTTTGTCAGGTTTCTCCCCGAATATTTATGGGTGGGGTGGAAGAATGATGACATCGAAAAAGCTCCATTTTCCATCAAGGGTAAAAATCACCGTCCATTTAATGTTCAGACAATACGCAACAACAATACTTACGTGCATATAGCCCATTTTCCCGATGTGGATTCGCCTGAATCCAAGTTCAAAAATAGAGTCGAATACTGGCAAGCCTGGGAAAAAGACGCACTAGATTACCTGTCTGATCCCGATAAAAAAGCTTCATGGAACAATCTAACCAGATATACAAGGTATCTGCTGACGATTTCCGGTGATAAGTTTTTTTACATGAGTTTGGACATAGGGGAGACCAGCTACAAAATCACGATCGATAAAGATGGAATTTATGAATATTTAATTGACGGACTTTTTGAAGATGGTCCTACCTTCAGACTGGATTTCAACAAACAATCCTTGACCGCCAACAAAGCGGCCAGGGAGCTATTAGTCAATACTGATCCTGAAGAATGGATCTTGAGTATATTTGACAGTATCAACAAGGAGATAAAAACCTATAGATAGACTTGAATTGCATTACTTTACCAAGGGGCTGTCAGAACCCAAAACAAACCAAATTTCGCCGGATCTGTTTCAGTTTCCAAAGTGACCGACATCACATACTGTTATACGAAATTGAAGAAAACTGCTTAGAGATCACAACCAAACAGTACTTAAAGATAATGTATCAATGTCAACCTTTAAGGAGCAAAAACCATGAGTTTCGGAATTACGAAAACAGTTCCTGCCAAAGCGGGAAAAGAAGAATTGGAAGCCATGTACGACGGTACATATAAAGAATATGAATTTCATATGGCAGGTAAACCGTCCAAACTAAAAGTTGGTGATTTTGTTTATACTATTTTCGACAACCAACTGGTCGGCAGGTTGAAAATAAAACGAATTGAGGGTGGTGCGGTCAATCCCAAATCGGGAAAACCCCGTTCATTAATTTTTGTTGAAGCTCCCGGGGAGAAGCTGGACAAGCCTATTGTAAAAAAGGGACATCGTGGTACGAGATATTTTGACGGTTCCGAATGGCCGGGATAGCTTGACGTAGACTTTCCAGACCGTTGTCTACAATGACAGCTCACTGTCCAGTTTTTGGATCACCCCGGATAGAACTTCCACACCTTTCACAATATCGCTCAAGTCACTGTGTTCCTGTGGACAATGACTTAATCCACCCTTGCTGGGAATGAAGATCATTCCCGAGGGCGCAATTTCGGAAAGATAGCTTGCATCATGCCCGGCTCCCGATGGAAAAACCAGGTATGGGATGTTCATTTTTTTACAGACCTTTTCGGCAGTAATCGTCATTTCCCTTGGAAAAACCACCCTTGGTGAACTCCGCCAATGGTTAAAAGTAATTCCCAAGCCATTGGTTTTAATGCCATCCGTAACATCCTGAATAGCTTGAATGGCGGAAGCAAGGTCATCCTCGTCTAATGATCTGAGATCAAGTCCCATCTTTACCTTACCGGGAATTATGTTGGAGAAATTCGGATCGATTTCGAACTCACCGACGGTGATAACCATCCTGTCATATTCCCTGGCAATGGAGTCGATTGCAGTCACCAGGGATGCCCCGGCTGTTAAAGCGTCTTTTCTTTGGGCCATGGGTGTTGTTCCGGCATGGTTACTTTCGCCCACTATTGTGATTTCCGCACGCACAATCGCCGCAATTCCGCTCACTACGCCAATAGGGATCTTTTGCTGATCCAGAACCGGTCCTTGTTCAATGTGCAGTTCCCAATAACTGGCGATACTTCCCGGTTTCCTGATAACTTTTTCCAATTTGTCCGGATTCCCACCTGCTTCCTTTAATGCCTGGTAAAGGGATTTCCCTTGTTGATTGGTGGCTTTTTTCAGGGTTTCAAGCTCAAGCTTTCCAGTCATGGCACGACTGCCAATCGTCGATTTTCCGAATGGAGACGGCTCCTCTGCCAAAAACCCTACAATTTCCAGGGGATGCTTAAGGCAAATCTTTTGGTCATACAGACAACGGGCAATTTCCAATCCTGCAATAACCCCGGCGATACCGTCGTATTTACCTCCTGCCTTCACTGTATCCAGGTGTGAGCCAATCATAAGGCATGGCAGGTTTTCGTTTATTCCCGGTTTACGGCCAATCAGATTTCCAATTTCATCAATACGGACTTCCAGTTCTGCCTCAGCAGCCATCTTACCAGCAACGTAATCAACTGCATCGCGGTATTCCTTGCTAAAGGACAATCGAGTGAAGCCTTGCTCGTTTGGATCAGTGAAAACGGCAAGGGTCTCGATATCCCTCTTGATTCTTTTCCTACTGATTTGCAATGGGACGGACATAATATAATTCCGGATAATACTATTTCGGGTTTGAGCTTCTTGCTGCCTGGTGCCGGCGAAAATCTATGCTTCCGCAACTGATTCCATACTATCGCTACATGATGGATCAAACAACACTCACTTAAGGATTTTATTAAAACAGTGCAACCTCCTCGTCCATGCATAACGATGACTGATAACCAGTCAAAACGGAAACAACAGTCCTCGCTTGCAATTCAAGCAAGGCTAATGTCATATCTTATTCTTGTTCTTATTCTTGTTCTTATTCCTGTTCTTATTCCTGTTCTTATTCTTGTTCTTATTCTTATTCTTGTTCTTATTCCTGTTCTTATTCTTATTCTTGTTCTTATT
>JANQLH010000379.1 GCA_028280735.1 SAR324 cluster bacterium
CTATCCTCTCGGGCTTGAAACTCAGACCCAAAAGATGGTGGTTTACACGGCAATCTATGTGCTCTTTATGACCTTCATTACCGTTTACGGAGTTCCTTACCTGACGATGATGACTGAGTTAACGGACGATTACAGCCAAAGAACCAGTCTGGCGAATTTTAGAATGTTTTTTTCACTGGTGTTCGGATTATTCGCTGTTGTTGTGCCCGAGGAAATTGCAAAATCGTTTGTGCCACAAGAGCTAAAAAACGCCGTTAAGCAGGGATTGGCATCAGCTGAAGACAAAATCCCCTACCTTCAGGAAGGGTATTCCATGGCAGGAACCATTATCGCTATCATGCTTCTGGTCTTCCCGTTTATTCTCTTTGCCACCACCAAGGAACGCTATAAAGATGTAAAAAAATCACCCCGACTGGAAGTCTTTTCCGAATTCAGACAACTGATCAAAAACAAACCGTTTCTCCTCTTGCTGGTAATCTACGTGGGATGTTTTGCCGCGATTAACGTGATTGAAGGATTTGTCCTTTATTACATTAAATATTGGATTCAGGATGATAGTGTTTTTCAAATACTGATGATAACCGTTGTCCTGGTTAGTGTGATATCGTTACCATTGTGGACCTTGATGACCAAAAAAATCGGGAAAAGAAATACCACGGTTTTTGGTCTCACATTCTGGGGGTTGACACAACTCCTTTGGATGGTAGTTGATGGAGATACGCCTCACCTTCTGATTTATATAACAGGGGCATTGGTGGGTCTGGGATACGGTGCCGCCCATACCATGCCTTGGGCTATTTTCCCGGATGTAATGGATTTGGATGAGCTGGAAACAGGAAAACGTCGGGAAGGAATCTATGCCGGTTTAATGATGGTAACAATGAAGACGGGAAATGCCCTCGCTATGTTTTTTATCGGCATAACCCTGTCTGCGGTCGGTTACATAGCAAATCAGCCGCAAAGCGGCATGGCCCTGCAAGCCATGAGAGGTATTATGACGTTTGGTCCCTGGGTGTTTATCGTACCAGCCCTGGTATCAGCCTGGTTTTTCCCCATCACTCCCGAACGCTACCAGAAGATTTGGGATGAACTGGTTTCCAAAAGAGAAGCAGAGACAGCAAGGTAGATGTTCCTGATAGATGGTTTCACAATTAACTGCTAAGGTTCTTAAATAGCAGGTTCTTTCTCAGCGAACGTTTCAACGAGTTCTACCTGGTTCAAGGAGGCAAAATAATCGATAAAGTCCCAACTTATCGAGGTGAAGGATATGCGTTTAATTAGGAACGTTTATCCGTTATCGGTTATCAAACTATTTTGTATAAACAATTTACATTTGAAACTGTAGATCCGGCAAAGCTCGATCTACAGTACCCAAAAATCTAAAATCATCAATCTAAATTCTAAAATGAAAAAGGTTCGTTTAGATGAAATGACCTGGTCTGAAGTCAAAAAACTATTGGAGAATGGTGTTGATACCGTTGTGATTGGAATCGGTTCCACCGAACAGCACGGTCCGTCTTTGCCCTTGCAGACAGATCGCAGAATAGCAGACACTGTGGCTAATTTTATTGCCTCAAGTCTGGAAAACACTATTCAGGCACCGACTATCATGGTGGGGAATTCTCCGCATCACATGGGCTTTCCGGGAACTATTTCCTTGAAACAATCCACCTTGGAAGCCGTTTTGGAAGATTATCTTGAAAGTCTTATTCATCATGGATTCAAAACAATCATCCTAACCAATCACCACGGCGGCAACTGCACCGCCATTGATAACAGCCTGGAGAAAGCTCGAAAGGAGTTCCCGGCAGTCCGGTTTGTCAGTTTTTATAATCAAAACACAACTGAAGCCATTAACAAATTCTGCGAAAAATACCAGCTGACACCGGCGGAATTAGGGGCTCACGCCGGTGATTTGGAGACATCAATTATGATGGTATTAGATGAGAACCTGGTTTGCCCCGATTGGTTTGTCAAAGGATTTGTAGGAGACTACAATCAGGAAGTTCGCGCCAAAGCTCACAGGGAAGGATACATCACCTTGACTGAAAACGGCGTGGTAGGCGACCAGAGAATGGCATCAAAAGAAAAGGGACTGGACTATCTAAGTACTCTGAAAGAAGTGATTTTGAATTACATCCGGTCTGAACTGGAGAAGAGTTAACATCCCATCACAAAACAACCTGATAAAATACTGATTATGAAAATCCCCACCCTGGATAACATCAAACAAGCAGCATATCGTATTGCACCTCATATTCACAACACACCGGTACTTACTTGTCAGGCTCTGAACGACCTTACCGGTGCAAACCTGTTCTTTAAATGTGAGAATTTCCAGAAAGGCGGTGCGTTTAAATTCAGAGGAGCCTGCAATGCGGTGTTTTCATTCACGGATGAAGAGGCAAAACGAGGTGTATGCACCCACTCTTCCGGAAACCATGCCCAGGCTTTAGCATTGGCTGCCGCAAAACGGAGTATTAAAGCCCATATTGTCATGCCGGAAAATGCACCCAAAGTAAAAATTGAGGGGGTCAAAGGGTATGGTGGAAAGGTAGTTCTGTGCAAACCTACGTTGCGGGCCAGGGAAGAGACCGCAAAGGAAATTCGGGAAAAATCAGGAGCCCTGTTCATTCACCCCTATGACGATATCACCATTGTCACGGGTCAAGCTACTGCGGCGTTGGAATTACATGAGCGTATCAACAATCCGGATATCATCATGGCCCCGGTCGGCGGAGGAGGTTTGATCAGTGGGACAGCGTTGGCAACACACTACCTGGCTCCCAAAACCAAGGTCATTGCCGCAGAGCCTGAAGGAGCGGATGATGCTTACCGTTCCTTTAAAAGCGGCAGCTTTGTTCCTTCTGAAACCCCCACAACCATTGCAGACGGTCTGCTCACCTCAACGGGAAACATCACCTTCCCCATTATACAAGAGTATGTTTCTGATATTATGACCGTGTCAGAATCAAACATAATTACCGCTATGAAACTCACCTGGGAGAGGATGAAGATTATCATTGAACCTTCAAGTGCTGTTCCCCTGGGTGTCATTTTACAGCACTCCGAACGGTTTAAAGGAAAACGAGTGGGGATTATCATATCCGGTGGTAATGTGGACCTGCGGAAACTCCCTTGGCAATCCGATAATAAAGAACGATAAGTTGACCATTGAAGTGACTTCTCTTCCGTCATAAACTGGTTATAGAAAAAGCTTTCCAATCAGTAGCCAGCCGGAAAAATGACGGAATCAAGCTGCCAGTGCAACTACGCTGCCTGCAGAGACAGAACCAAAAAATCCTGGCACCTTCGCATATGCAGCCGGTGCAATAAAAAATGGTACAGCCGGCATTGCCCGCATGATACCAATCAAACCCCTTGCCCGCATTGCAGCACAATGCCCGATCACTTTACCAAACAAAAAACCTAGGAGGTTTAAAAGTCTTCAGTGAAAAGGCAGCACAAGGCTCGGACGCTAAGTAAGATGAATATTCAGTTTAATTCTGTTCCAGATAGTTCACTCGAAGACAATTGGTTCAAATCCATCCACTTCTTTTAAAGATTCAAATCCAAATGAACACTGTATGGAGAATGGAGGGATATCTGCAGGCAAAATTGGCAAAGAAATGGTATTTTGTCCCCATGAAGAAAGATTGACATCTGCTGTTAAAGAGTAAACATGCGACATGGTGCCAAGATCACGCCCACTCAGACCGTTAGTGCCTTGTACATAGGGCCACATTCTATCACTTGAATCAAAACTGTGACTCCATATGCCAAGCATGTGACCAAATTCGTGGGTTGCTACTTCTTCTATGGTAGCTGCCGAGTGTTCAGTCCAATCAATATTTGATTGGGTTGTCATCAATATCCGACGAGAAGGGTTTTGAGATGAATCTATTCTTGCATAGCCTACAACGCCGGTTGGGGCTCCTGATCCATCATCCCAAATTACTTCGATATCACTTGGATTGGAAAGCTTGAAATTTAAAGTAATACCAAGTGACGTTAATAGTGGTTCCCAGCGATTTACTCCGTCGATGAACGCTGTTCTATCTGTGGCATCATAACCCGCTACTGCACCGATGGGAAGATAAATGTCTATTACATTCGACTTTTGCCACCGGTATATATACCCGTTATCAGTATACGGCATGTAATCCTTAGCTTCAGTTTCTTCATTTGAAGAAACTGGCACGGGTGCTTCTTTGCAGGCAATGATTAGGAGAATAATCATAAAAAATGCCAGAAATAAATCACGTGCTTTTTTCATTTGTTGCACCTTAACTCAATTCTAAAAATCTACCGAAAAATTAACCGTGTAGCCTAATCCACTTAAATCAAAGGTTGAAGCAATGGGTTGGCCCCGACTATCATAGGCAGGCCGCTTGTCGGAAGAATCGATAACATGCGCCGCATAGGTGTAAGTGGCAGCTAACTCCAAACCGAAGGTGGTGGATGCACCCCTGTCGCCAAATGCCCTGTAGATAAATTGTCCCTCAAAAACAGTCCCGGAAGTCTCCACTTCTTTCTTCCCGCTGTTATCCTCAAGATTGCCGGTTACAATTCTTGCGTCTGCATAGCCGTAGGCTTTACGTTTTAAATTGTCAAATCCGAATCCGCCCAAAATTTCTATTGCAGGCGACATGTACCAGCTGGCAGTGGCAATCAAACTGGTATAGATCATATTGAATTCTTCCGACTCATCATTCAGCGTTTTATAATTGATAGCCCCGGTTGAAGATGTTGACCTGGCACCGATACCAATTTTGGGATTCAATTTAAAAACAAAGCCCAGGTAATTGCCAACCATATCTACGTGCTCTGCCCCATACCGATCTTTCAGGAATTCACCATATCCATCCGATAGAACTATGCGGTGCCACGAAAGCCCATAGCGAATATGATACTTTTTCGTTTGTGCATTGAGAGGAGAGACCGGAAGGGTTCCTGCAATAAGAAAAAGAAATAATAAGAGAATGGCGGTTTTATTAATCTGCTTAAGAAAGCTGTAAAGGTTCATGGTTGCTGGGTTCTTCAATAGTAATGAATGATGAAAAACCATCCCGGATGTTGGAATCAATCCATATTCAAAGTAATTAGAGTCTGAACGACAAATCGCTCTACCCTTGTCCAACCTTGTGTCAAATACCTTAATTCAGCTTGAAGATTAACGTTCTGTCAGCCGTCAGCTTTCAGCTTAAAGCATTACAAAGACAAGCAAAAACTGACTGAGAGCTGATCGCTGAAAGCACTAAACGTCGAAGCACTAAGCTGCTATTAAAGCTTTTATTGGTATGGTTTAAACTGGTTTTGGTTCAGATACCAATTACGAGTATTGTAAGCTTTTTTACAATGATCCACAATTAATTATTTGAAATCTGATGTTCGGACTCCAATAATTTTTGAATGTTAAAACTCTTGCATCAGATATAAATGACCTTAAAGGCAGACCAAGGCGGTGGTAAGACAACAATGAAGTTTCAGGTAATCTGCCACAAGTCTTCGAAGACAATTACTCATCTTCAAATGATAATTTCACTTCATTCCTGCAGGTTTCTTTGACAAGAGAGGCGAATTCCTGAAGTTTGACATGATCGATAGATATGTCGATAAACACGCCATCCTCGGTAAATTCTTCGTTTGTTTTTTCCACTGAAAAATGATCCAGCAGGGTGTAGACCTGACCGATATTTGTAAAGGAAGTTTGGATCGATACCTGGATTTTTCGAAGGATTTCCTCCTTTTTGGCCAGACGCAAACAAGCGGCGGCAGTTCCTCCGTATGCCCTTGCCAACCCGCCTGTTCCAAGTTTAATCCCTCCAAAATAGCGAGTAACTACCACAACAATATGATCCAATTGCTGATGTTCAATGGCACTCAAGATAGGTTTACCTGCCGTTCCCCCGGGTTCCCCATCGTCTGAAAATCTATATTGAGAATCGATTTTGTAGGCCCAGCAATTGTGAGAAGCTTTGAGGTCTTTTGTATTCTTCAGAAAGGCCATCGCCTCTTCCACATCATCCGCTCTTTTTGCATGCACCAAAAACCGACTCTTTTTGATTTCTTCCTCATAAATACCGGATGACGCTAATGTAATCATGGTTGTGCCGTATCGGGTTTCAGGTAATGCAAAAGCACCATCATAGGGTAATTAATACAGGCAGACAATCCGGATAGTCCATAAAGCTTGTCGAGGGGCGCAGGGCAATAGTCATTGCCCCACGATGATTTTATTTAACCCGGTAGGCGACAACGCGGTTATCAAAAAAAGTGGGAATCAAAAGCAGCTTTTTACTGGCAATATATTCAAAGTCCGCGGAATTGATTTTTTGGGCCGTTGTGTCCATCAGCATTAGAGGCGATTTCCCTTTTTCAATCATTTGGGTTTTGCCGACCCAATCGCTTACAAGAAACTGATTGCCTTTAAATGGTTTTAATCCGTCAATGCCACCCTGATGCTCAATGACTATTGAAACAGTCCTGGTTTGTGTGTTCACATTCAACATACCTTGGGCTGTTCCTACCAATAAACCCGCAGTACTCATAAATAAGCCGTTTGGATTTTTATAGTTTAGATTCGCAAAAGTCTCCAACTTGCCATCTTTGATCCTGTGCAATGTTTTAGTTGTCATATCGGAGATAAACACAGCGCCGGATTTGTCTATGGCAATATCATTCAAAAACCTGGCCCCCTCCACATTCCAGGTTTTTTCAATCTCTCCCCTGCCAATTGAAATGGAATGAACTCGGTCAATATCCGTAACATAAAGGGTTCGCTTCCAAATTCCCATCCCCTTGGGGGCGTCCATTCCTGTTACCCATTTCAGTTTCTTAATGGAACCGTCCAGTTTTAATACGCTTATAAAACCCATAGCGTTTTTTACCGTCGGTTTCCCATTTATGTTGGATACGTATATTTCCCGGGTGATCTCATCAAATATAACCGATTCCGGAACCCGCAACTCCTTTGTTGTTTCCCAGGCTTTCGTCAGCATAGGGGCTTTTGCTAACGACTGAAGAGGCCAGAAAAAACATACCAAGAACATGACAACACCTACCAGTACCCAATATTTGCTTTTATTCATTTTCCTCCCCTGATGAATATTGTGGATGAAATGGTTTTACGTGGATCACTAACAGTCTAAAGACACTCCAATTCAAGGTCAAGATTAAACCAACTTGCCAATACTTTTTGTCTTTTCCATTTACTTAAAGCGATAAAGACCTGGAGCCCGATGTGTTACATTCAAAAAGCACTGTAAAACAACTACCTGGATAAAAAAAGATCTAAAGAGTCACGCTTTTGAAAGTGACAGCTATCGGAATCAGTAAAGAGTGTAAAAAGAAAAATCTTCTATTTTGTACCTGAACGAAAACCCATCAAAATTCTTGCAAGAAAGGACTTAAGAGGTGGATTTTGCTTCGGAGGTTTGCGGCCTCCAGCGTTCAGCTGTCAGCTAGTCATTGTAGGCAGATTCAGGGGTTAATCAAAGGTCATCATTTTGTTCCTACCAGTATCGGTAAGCAAGAAACAAAGAGTATGAAACAAACAATGATTATCCATGATTCCATGGAAGCCCAAAGCGAACGGAACTTCGGTTAAGGTTTTAATCATCTTTGCCGTTCTCCTGCAGCCATTTCACTACCCTGTCGAACTTATCCAGGGCTTTGATTTTGATGGTTTCAAAATCTTTTTTGATATTCTTGCCACTCATCAACTCTCCACTGCCGCGGGTCAACCCTTTTAAATAGGATTCAAATCCCTTACCGTGGTGATAATACCCCCCGTGACTGATGATATAGCGGGCTACCATTTTACGACACCCCCTGCACTGCACAAAAACCCTGTCTTGCTCTCCCGGTTCCCTGACCAAAACATTTTTGAGATTTCTTGAGCCGCAAAACTGACAGGTTTGACGATGAATTTCCATGTTTATTCTCCTTAAAATCTCAGCAAAGGCAGAAAAAAGAGGCCTATCAAGAGAATGGTTACTAAAGATACCAGGGTGACCAGCACTCCCGGTTTTATCATATCCCTGGATTCCAGCATACCTGAGCCAAAAGCGATGGCATTCGGGGGTGTGCTGATTGGAAGTGCCATTGCTGTTGAACATGTCATAGCAATGGGTATGACAAACAGGGCGACTTTGAACTCCAAGGAAATTGCTATAGGAATTAATAAGTTGGCAGTGGCCGTATTGCTCATAAATGTTGTCATTACCGCTGCCAGCAAAAGGAAGGCAGCCAACACCCAGATAAAGCCAAATTCAAGCGGTATGGTTTCCACGATTCTCTGGGTTAACCCACTGGATCGAAGACCGACGCCCAGGCAGATTCCACCTCCGACCATAAACAAAACATCCCAGGGCAGGTTTTTAAAGTCTTTCACATTTAGCAATCCCAGCCCAAATGCCGAAATGGCCGGCACAAGACTAACCGTGCCTATGGACAATCCATGAATATCCGTGGTCAACCAGCCGATGATAGTTATTAAGAACAATCCGGAAACCAGCCAGTGAATTCCCGTAAGGCTTTTTGCTTCAATTTCGGGGAAGGGAATTTTAAGGTCACCGGGAGGGTAAAGCTTCAATAGTATGCCCCAGCAAATGGTCAACATGACGAGCATTAGTGGTGTGGCAGCAAGCATCCAATCGCCAAAGCTTATAATCACTCCTTTTTCAGCCAGAAAGCTCATGGCAATCGCATTCGGAGGTGTTCCGATAGGGGTTCCCAATCCACCCAAATTGCAGGCAAACGGAATGGAAAGCGCCAATCCTTTTGAGAACTTATTGGTTTCCGGAATACAGGCTATAATAGGTAGAACGATAGCAAACATCATTGCCGTGGTCGCGGTATTGCTCATCCACATGGAAAGCAATGCTGAAACCACCATAATGCCGAACAGTAACCGACCGGGTTTGGTTCCCGTTTTTTTCAGTAGCCATCTGGCAATGCGATCGTCCAGATGATATTTATGCAGCATGGAAGCCAGGATGAAACCACCCAGAAACAGCAGGATAATATCCGAAAAAAATGGTGACAAAAATGCCTGTTGCTCAGCCTTGCCTGCTGAGGGATTCATCACGGGAAGCAACCAGCCGATTTGTAGAAAAACGATGATCAGACTGGTTACAAATAACGGTACCCATTCCGTTACCCACAAAAATGCTGCAATCAGTAATATACACAATGCAATAGCCTGGGCATGATCCACGGAAAACAAAGACTGGAACAAGGCGCTTGTTTCAACAATCGCAATTAACAGAAAGAGGAATAGGAAAAGGTTGACTTTTTTATTGAGTTTCATTAGTGATTGCTCCCCGGGATGTCACATGTGATCGATAGTTACGCAAATTTACCAGACAACGCCCGAAAAGGGTAGGCATACCTGGCGGACTTCCTCCAGTTTACAGGGAAAACTTTGAAAAAACAACAATATCCAAATTAGAGTCCTGGTAGTTAGCGTCTGAAGCGAAAATCGCTAAACCTTTATCCAACCTTGTGCCAAATACCTTAATTCAGCTTGAAGATAAGCCTACTGTCAGCCGTCAGCTTTCAGCGTTCAGCTTAAGGCATAACAAAAACAAACAAAAACCGGCTGAGAGCTGAAAGCGCTGAACTTCGAAGCACCAAGCTGCCTCTAAAGGTTTCATTGGTACGGGATAAACTGGTTTTCGCTCAGACACTGGTTACAACAGCTTGCCCTAGTCGTTACTCAATAGATAGGGTAGTGATGGAGTAAAGCTTTTTAATACAAACCAACGGGAGACGACATTTGGCACAGGGTAATTCTTTCAAGAAACTAAAATTCAGTGAATGGAGACCGATCGGTGTATGCGATGATGCCCCCCCGGGCGTTCAAAAAGCCCAGATGTTTACCAGGGAAGATTTTCTAATTATTACGGGTCCCGGGGTTGATCGCCAGAATTGGCGTAAACACCCCCAGGTGATGAAACTTCTCAATAAATACGCCTTAAAGCTTGCAAAACAATCGACCAAAACCAAAAACATGATCCAGCCAAAAGTATCCAAGATATCCCTGGTTGGAGCTGTCATGAAGCTGATGGTCACACCAATACTGAACAAGGAATCTAAAGACGGCAAACTACAATTGTTTCAAATTGAATTTGAAGACATTGGTAAGAAAAAGAAAACACCTTGGAAACTGATACTGGGAGTTTTAATTGCTGTTTTACTCTTGCTCTGCCTTCTGCTTGGTTTTGCCATATATGAAAAGCTGCAAACAAAACAATACAAAACAAGAACTTACAAATCTACTTCATTTACAACATCGTTTTGTGATGACTCGGCTGATATCGGTCGATACAGACGCCATTTGGATGAGGCAAATAGAATACTCCAAGTCAAAGTCGACGACCTGTTTTACCAGGGAAGAATCGCTGCAGAATTGAAGTGCGTGGAACAGTTTTCGCAGGTTTCTCTTCAGGAAAGTAGGTTTTTAGCGTGTTTGGAGCTGGCTAAACGGTTTGGCTTATCATCACAACTGTCCGGACAAGATCAAAAGAAAATAAATGCCTGCCAACGTGCCGTTTGCAGGAAAAATCGTTCTGTGAATTCGCCGGCTTGTTTTGAATAGCTATTAATGCCAAAAGGAAACAAATGCGTATTTGGGATCTCAACCCGGGTTATTTAAACAGGCAAAGCCTGTTGGGTGAGCATCGAGAATTGCATGGTATTGTTTCCATTCTGGTCAACAGGAAAAAAGGTTATGCAAACCATCCTGAAACACTTCGTTGGGTTAAGCATGGCTGGGCATTGACTATGCGTCACAAACTCCTCGCAGCTGAAATGTCATTTCGCGGCTACCAGGATAAGTCACCAGTCAACCTGCAGCTTAACAGCGGTTTATGGCCTCCAAATTTCATTGATCCACCCATTCGGCAGGTACAGATTCTAAAAAAGAAATACAAAGGCAAGGAACCAGGTCGTATTTCTCTGCCCGAGACCGGCCAACAGATGTGGAGCCATCACAAATACTCGCTGCTGGCAAGAAATCCCGATCTCTACAAACAGATCGGAAAAGAAGTCTCTCTGATGACTCCGAAAGATGATTTTTCCGATCTCGCCCTGTCATTGACGGAATGGTTGCTGAAACCACCGACTGAAGGTGGGATACGAAACGCCCTTCAACATATGTGGGGTCATGTCTCGAAATTTACAAAAGCCAAAAACAACGATATCGATAAACTTACACTCACCGCGCTATTGTTGAAAACACAAGGTCTGGCAAAGGAAAACCAGGAAGCTTTTTTGTTGTCTTCCACTGCGCTCAGCGAGTTGATGGTGTGGATTGAGGAATGAAGTAACCTAACCCGAGTCTGTGAACGATTCCTCACATTTCAACAGGATGATAGGATTCTAGTTCCTTTAATTGAAAAAATATCTGCAAGGTAACCATTGCTCATCCTTTGTGAGATGATAAAAAGAGCAGCGTCCAAAACCCGCAAATGTCCTTGCATGAAACCATTCAGTCCATTGGAGGAAAAATTAGTACATGAAGCAACAAACTGCAAACAATCGGGTTTTATTTCTGGATAACCTGCGCTGGGTGATCATTTTCCTGGTTATAACCCTGCATGCCGGTTGCGCTTATAGTTTCTATACAACCTACTGGGCGGTTAATGATGCCAATTCAAGGTTTTTTGACATCCTCCTCGGCATACTGTTGCTTTTTGAAATGCCAATCTTGTTTTTTATATCCGGGTATTTTGCCATCCCTTCCTTCAGCAGTAAAACCACATCAGCTTTTATCAAAAGGAAACTTCATCGCCTGGCTCTTCCCTGGCTGATTGGTGTTATCTTATTGGGACCAGTGAAAGCACATGTATACAGCTATTCACGTAATGACCATTCCTTAAGCTTTTTGGATCATTTTAAGGTTTTGATGATCAATGCTTTGTCACTGCAGACGGCTCCACTGGAAACCATAGACCAGTTTAACCACTGGCACTTATGGTATATTTCCCTCCTCTTTTATTTCTTCCTGGTATTTGTCGCTGTAGTAAAACTGAAGAGATTTTTAAACCTGTCACTACCCTTCAAACCCAAAGGAGTTGCTTCAGATAAAGAGATTTTGCTGATCTTATTTCTGGCAGCAACAAGTGCTTCCCTGCTTACCCTTGCAGCCCGCTTTTGGATTTTTGACGGTGAGGTCCGGGACCCGTGGTTTGTAATCGTTACCATTTTTCAGTTTAAGACCTCAAACCTGGTCTTACACTTTACCTGTTTCTGGGTAGGGGTTTACGCCTATCAACGGAATTGGTTCTCGCATGAAAAACCACCGGGAAACATCATGATATGGTCAATAACTTCCATCCTGTTGCTGGCGGGGATGATAGGGACCCTGGTATTGAAACTGTATACCTTGAGTGTTTTTGTACAGAATTTTGCCTGCTTTGCCATCATTCTGTTTTTTCTTTCCTTCACAAAGAAAACCATGAACAAAAGCAACCGACTTGCCGATTCCCTGGCTGATAACTCCTATAACACATACCTGGTTCACATGGTCTTCATTATCACCATACAACTGGCGTTGTTCAAGCTCTTGGCCGGTTATATCTTTGTGAAGTTTTTTATTGTGGCGGTATTGACTATTGTTATCAGCTACCTGATCAGCCGTTTTGCCCTAACCCCACATCCTCGCCTGAGTGTGGCTGGATTATCGAGTTTTTTTATTGTTCTCTGTTTAATTGTTTGAAATCACCCGATTCAACCTGTTGCAAAGGAGCTTTACAATAAACCCGATATCAGTCGAATTGCTTGGCTATATCACCTGGACACTGTTGATCATTTTCCTAATAGTCTCTCACAGGGTAACCCTGACACTAGTCGAAAAAAAGCCGCTATCATTGTCAAAATACTTTCCTATGCATTTGTTCGGATTTGTGTTTGACATGAGCGTATAGTGCATATACACTTTACTTATGAAAAAACACAAAAGTTCAGAAGCCCTGCGCTTGCTGCATTTGAAATTTGAAAACCTTGTCAAACTTTATCTGGAGGTAGACAAGATTCCCAGGCGGTATGGAACCGATGAGAAACTAACCAGTTTGGAAATTCACCTTATCGAGGTGATTGGAGATTATGATGAAACCCTGAGTGTCACTGACCTGGCAAAGCATACTGACGTCACAAAAGGAGCCATTTCGCAGCGATTGAAAAAGCTGGAACAAAAAGGATTGACTGCCAAAGAGGAAGATCCGTTGAATCTCTCCCGATCGATTGTAACCTTAACCTCAAAGGGGAAGGCTGCACACTATTCCCACAAACATTGGCATGAGACAATGGACGGCGGTTACCTGGACTACATGGCCGGTTTGGAAGATGACAAGGCTGAGTTTCTTTTCGAATTTCTGGATCGGGTTACAAACTTCCTTCAAACAGTTATCGATACCGATAGCTAAAATTTTTTACCACTAGTGTTTAGGCGCTGAACACCTTAAAAAGGAGTAAAAAAATGACTCGAAATAACCAACAGGGAAAAAACGATCACGTTTGTCCGCACAAGTTTGCCTTTATGCTTGATAATTGGCTGAGGCGCATTGTCCAGAATCCCAAGAGGATCGTCGGTGAATATCTGAAAGCAGGAGACCATGTTCTGGACGTGGGATGCGGTCCCGGATATTTTTCAATCGAAATGGCAAAGCTGGTCGGTGAGTCCGGAAAAGTGATAGCGGCCGACCTGCAACCGCAAATGCTGGAGAGGGTTGAGAAAAAAGCCGGGAAGCACAAGGTGCAGCAAAGAATGGAATTTCATCAATGCCATGCGACGGGCATCGGATTGAAAAAAAAGGTGGATTTTATCCTCGCCTTTTATATGATTCATGAAACGGGAGATTCAAAAGCTTTCCTGGCAGAGATGAAACAATTGTTAAACCCGGGAGGAAAGATACTGATCGTTGAACCCAAAATGCATGTCACCCGGGAATTGTTTGAATCCATATTGGACGAAGCCAAAGAGGCAGGCCTCAAAGTCGCTGCATTTCCTGAAAAGAAGGGAGGTCGAAGCGTTTTACTCACAGTTTAATGAACAACCTATTTATCCGGTTTGAATATGGAAAAAAGCAAAGATGAACTCAAAGTTGGTATTGCGCAAATAGCACCGGTCTGGCTTGACAGGGAAAAAACAATTGAAAAGGTTTTGAGTTATACAACCCAGGCCGGAGATCAGCAATGTGAGCTGGTTGTATTCGGTGAAGCCCTGGTACCGGGTTATCCGTTTTGGATTGAAAGGACTGATGGCGCAAAATTCAATTCCCGGATTCAAAAAGAGATTCATGCACATTATCTTGATCAGTCTGTCCAGATAGAGTCGGATCACCTTAACGAGCTTTGCCTGCTGGCTGAACAAAAAAATATTGCCGTTTACCTGGGTGCTATCGAAAAAGCACCGGATAGGGGAGGGCATAGTGTTTATTGCTCCCTGGTTTATATCAACCAGCACGGAAATATAAGCTCGGTGCACAGAAAGCTAATGCCGACATATGAGGAAAGACTGTCTTGGGCCACAGGCGACGGTCATGGATTGCAGGTACACTCATTGCCGCCATTTTCTGTCGGAGGTTTAAACTGTTGGGAAAATTGGATGCCGTTGGCAAGAACATCACTTTATGCCCAGGGGGAAGACCTGCATGTGTCTGTTTGGCCAGGTGGATATCACAACACCCACGATTTAACCCGGTTTATCGCAAAGGAATCACGATCCTATGTGATCGCGGCATCAGGTCTAATGCGTAAATCCGATTTTCCGACTTCTACACCTCATCTGGATAGCATTCTGAAAAACTGTTCGGAGTTTCTGGCTAAAGGTGGATCATGCATCGCAGGACCTGATGGAAATTGGATAGTTGAACCTTGTATAGAAGAGGAACAATTACTTGTCGCTACCTTGTTTCATCAGAAAGTCCGGGAAGAAAGACAAAACTTCGATCCGACAGGGCACTACTCAAGGCCGGATGTACTGCAGTTAAAGCTGAACCGGGAAAGGCAGAATTGTTTGGTTATCAAGGAAGGATGATATCTCTAACAACAATCGTGTTTTTAGCAGCCAGGGAGCAGACTTGATTTGTAAAAGCTTTTGTTTGCTTCGTGGCAACGGGTCGCATGCCGGGTTCTATAATTCGTAAAACGACAAACCGGATATCAGCTTTGTGATCCGATTTGCAGTCCGCAATCTCCAGCAGCTTTTTTGCAATAGTCTGCTGGTCGGAAATCGACTGTCAATGGTAAAGAGTGGATTGCATGATTAGACTGGAAATAAATACCGAAAAATGCAAGGCTTGAAATCATTTCCAACAGACCCATCGTTAATTTTTCCCAAAATTGGTTATGACTGCACAGGTTATAAATCAGCTGCATTTTCATTCCAACGCCAAGACGATTCTTCGCTTTTTAAAATCAAAGCTGGCACCGGGAGAATCACCCGGGGTCATCTCCCTCAATTCAATCAAAAAGTTGCCCCGGGAGTTACAGCTTCCGTTGCAACCGTTTTTGGTCGAACTCAGCTCTCAAAACATGGATCTGCCTGAGTTTAAGGAAAATGCTTTGCAAGTTGTCGTCAAGGAGATCGGTCAAGGCAAAAATATCAAAAAAACACCTAAACCGGAGTTGCTGAAGATAATAAAAGAACTAAGCAGTTCCCTGGAGCAATCAGATTTAAATCTACTGGACAAGGCAGTTGAGAATTACGAAACAAGCGATTTTTTCTGTCAATATGATTGGGGCATGACAAACTGGGGAACCACGGAAGATATTCTCAGCGCAAACGAATCCACTTTTTCAGATGATACCACAAGCATTGAATTTGAAACCTTATACAGTCCTCCAGTAGCGGCATTGACAATTCTGGCTGACACCTTTCCCTCGGTTCGT
>JANQLH010000360.1 GCA_028280735.1 SAR324 cluster bacterium
ATTACCGGCTCCAATTCACTGCTTTTTGTCGGAACGATTATGTCTTCATTGACTTCACCAACTTTGAACTGAAATATGTAGAACGGCTCAAATCCCATCCTGAGATCTTTGATAACGATATTATCAGCGATCTGCTGAGCAGCATAATTCCCCCGGGTGAACCAATCCAATCGCTGTACCGGCCAGTGGTTTTGCAATGATTCCAAAAGCTGCTTTTGATTGGCATATGCCTTGAAACTAACCTGTTTATTATCATCAAAAACAGAGTAAAAACCTTCATAATACTTGTCGTCGTCCATTACCAAAACCCGCCACAATAATGAATTGAAAGGAGCCGGTACGGTGAGGACCTGGTTGTGAGCGATATTCTGCTGAATAAGGGAATCTTTTACAACTCCGCCGACATGAGCTTTGACTCCAATAGTCCATACCAGGTAGAGAGAGCTCAGAACAATACCCAATTTACTGATGTTGTGCCCGGTAAGATTGTCACGAGATAAAATCAAGCCGGATAAAACGCCTGCGATCAAAGGCAATGAATAGATCGGATCGATAATAAATATCGTTGACCACATGATAGGAGGTGTTGGCAGCGGCCAGAAGATTTGCGTCCCGTATACCGTAAAGCAATCAAGCAATATATGTGTGGTAAAAGCCGAAAAAACAAGGACAGCCCAACGATTCCGGTATTGAATGGTTTTGGGATGGATTTTTAAAATCGCCCAGACAAAAAGCGGGGTCAACAGTGTTAAAACAAACAGTGAATGGCTGGCACTCCTGTGGTAGGTAAAATCCTTGACCGCGTCACCCAGGGGAATCAGAATATCAAGATCCGGGAACATACCGCAGAAAGCTCCCCATAAAACTGCACGATTACCTATTTTCCTCCCCAGGGTTGCCTCTCCTATAGCTGCGCCCAATGCTATTTGCGTTACCGAATCCATAATTAATACTACATGAAAGTAAATTCAAAAGAGTAAATAAAATATAATCTTAACCCAAGCTAATAGTGAAAGCCATAGGTGAATCAATCCAAGGACCGCAAAATCAGTGTTGAAGCCAATTTCATGCAGATCACTTCCCGCAAGACAAAAATCGCTGTACCAGATACCTTGTTTTGAATCCCAAACGGGGAGATATCCTAACCTTCGATATTGAAGGACAGCCTCTTGAAGCTGAAATAACAGCGATTTACAGCCAAAAAGGCTTGCAAGCCCGATTCTGGTTTGAAAGAATTCTTTCCGAAGGAGCCTTGGATCCTTTCATCCAGACCTACGTTGGTGCCGCCTACATGAATGATATTGTTTTTGTACCGCTTATCCTGAAAGCATATCAGTTAACGTTTTTTTTTGCTGTTCGATCTTGTCAGCGGTTATTCGACATGATGGGTTATGGTGAGGAATATGACCTTAAAAAAGCATTCAAACCGTTTTTTATCTCGAAAAAACCACCTTGTGTGTCTCCAAATTCCGGTTTATTAACGAACAAGAGCCCGACCTTAAAGTGTTTGGCAAAAGAGTGCAAATGATGACAAAACAAGATTATCTAACGAAGCAGAATTTTCCTGACAACATGGAATCAATACCGACTTATCAAATGCACCTTACCGAGAGCGTTGATTCAGTGTATGAAGACGTGAAAATTAGCAGCGTCGTGGGAATAGCTCATGGTCGCCATGAGAATCATACGAAGTGGAGTGATGTCTTGCTGGGGTTAACAAGGTTTGAGGATAAACAGGACCTTCTGGAAAACCCATCATTAATCTTTGATGAAGCAATCTGTAAAGCAAACCCGGATGTGAAAAACGGATTCTATTTTTACAGAATCAATCATAAACTTTACTTAGCTCAAGGTATGCATCGATTTATTATTATGAAGTTCGGAGGGATAGAGACAGTGAAAAACGTGTTGATAGACGAAAGGGTCTACAAAATACCCCCGCGGGTTTTTAAAAAGCTGCAAAACTTTGGTTACATGTTTAAAAGGGATTGGTATGCAAAAGATAATCAAAGCAGTTTCCAGTTATGTAAAGTCGGATATACTAACGGTGTAATTCGCCCGGGAGCTCAAGTTAATGGTTTTGTATCCCGGGCTGGTTTTGATGATTTTTTGTCTGGAATCGATTTAGATGATCTAAAGACAACTGACGATTTTGAAAACTACTATAAAATCTGGTTTAAAAACGCGATTAGAAGCAGAAAAACAAAACATCAGCATCGGTAAACAACCATTTTCACCATCTTCTTTCGCAAGTCTCGCATCTAATATCCGGACAACCTTTTTAATTTGAAAAAGATTTCAGTATTATCCATCACTCCTTCAAATACTTCCGCCCCCGAACCATAGGCGAACACCGGCACCATATTGCCGGTATGTCCACCGGTTTTACTTTGGGCACGAATGGAGGAAGCCATGGCTGCGACCCCATAGTGGTCTGCAATCATGCTGCCGATTTCCCAGCCGATTTTATAGTCGTAATCCAGAATACCCTTTTTCCCCATGGAACGCTGGTTTAGCAGCTTTGCATCTTCCGTGGATATATCTATGGCAGCATAAGTCTTGAAGACAGACTTGATACTGTTGATGGTGAATGCAGTTTTTGCTTCGTTTTTAACAAGTTTTGTTGCCATATACTCCGGTGAAACGTTAATGGCTTTCAAGGCTTGAATATTCATGGGCTCAGCAGCACCAATACTCATGGTCTCATGATCCGCAACGACTACAACCAAGGTGTTTCCATTCTTTTTTGCCCAGTTCACAACATACCGGACTGCTTTGTCGAACTCGACGGTTTCTTTCCAAATACCGGTAACGTCAGCTGCGTGTGCGGCATGATCGATTCTTGCTCCCTCTGACATCAGAAAAAAACCGTTTTCGTTTTTCGACAGGGAAGTGACAGCAGCCCTGGTCATTTCCAATAAGCTTGGTTCTTTGCTGTTTCGCTCTTCTTTGTCCAGGTTGTAATTCATAAAGGAGTTATTAAAAAGTCCTAAGATCTTTCTTGAACCAGCCGCTTTGGACAGTTCTGACCTATTGGTTACAATAGCGTATCCTTTATCTTTGAATTGTGGCACTAAATCAGGTCCTTTTTGTCTTTTGGCACCAAAGTATTTTCCCCCTCCGCCCAACAGGATATCATATTCGCTGGACAGGTATTGTCTTGCTATTTCAGCCTGGTTTGACCTGGATTTTGCGCTGGAACCAAATCCTGCCGGGGTTGCATCCGTCACCGTGTTGGTGGAAACCAACCCGACACCCTTGCCGTTCTTTTTAAACAGGTCTGCAATGCTTTCAACCGGTTTTCCATCGTGAGTCATACCAACTCTTTTATTCACGGTTTTAACTCCGGTAGCCAGTGATGTGGCCGCGGCGCCTGAATCCGGTACGAAGTTGTCATAAGAATAGGTTTGGATCAATCCAACGTTTGGCAGACTTTGCAGAAACAGTCTTCCTTCCTTGCCCTTTTCCATAAGCCTTGCTATCTCTATTTGCCCTACGCCCATTCCATCAGCGACCATAACAATGATGTTTTTTGGTGACATTTGAGGCGTCATTTCGGCCTGCTTTGGGGCACAGCCGGATAAACCCACCATAACAGTGAATATAATCAAACAATAAAACTGTTTCATGTAATCTCCTTAAAATACAACATCATACCAAGTTCTGTCAGTTTGAAGCTGTTGAGTTAGTTGAATCAAACTACATGATGTCACAACTGTTTCGATTGATTCACACGAACCACAATTGATCCGTACCTGACAAACCTGTCCTAACCATTGCGGCAGGCATAACCGTGCAGTTTTGATAACGGGATTCAATCCGACAGCTAACCTGACCAGTTAAACAATATGCAAATGAAGCTTGAATATGATGATTTAGTGTCCGAAAACTCGGCTCCCACACCGGGTTTGAAAAGAATTCATTGAAAACGAATCATCTGCATCAGCAAAAGCGATTCTCCTCAATGCACACTAATCTAGGATATCAGAGGCAACTTTACAAGTCTTTTACATCTATCTCACAGTCTTGTTTCCTTTCGGATTCTGCAAACAATCGTCACTATTGCTCGTGATAATCACAACCTGCAGAAGGGAATCCAACTCCCGGGGAGTCATCTATAATCTTTTCAGGGTAAAGCACGATGAATCTAGAAAAGAGCGGGGGAAGTTGCTTTTATGTGAATATCGCCGGGAAATGAATTAATTTGGTAAGGTAAATTTTATGAAGGCACCCTGATCATGCTGTTCGGCCCATATCCTTCCATGGTGGTCTTCGATGATACGTTGACAGATAGCGAGGCCCAGACCTGTGCCACCGGATTTTGTCTTCGTTCTGGAACTTTGGGTAAATGAATCAAATATCGAATCCAGTTCCCGGGGGGGAATGGGAATTCCTTGGTTAAAAATACCTGTAGTCAAATACTCCGTATTGTTTTCCAAAGATATCTCAATGGCTGTATTCGGTTCTGCAAACTTCACGGCGTTGCTCAATAGATTAATAAACACCTGTGCGATTTTGTCCTTGTCACAAAGTATCGTGTAGTCTTCAGTCTGCAACATGACGATTCTTAAATCTTTGTCGATGAGCAGCGGTGAGATGTCACCAACCACCTGGTCAATTATCCGGTTTATACTGTTTTGTTCTTTTTGATACTCAATTTTATTAGCCTCGAGTTTGGATAAATCAAGCAAATTATTTAAAAGGTTGATCAGTCGTTTACCGCTATTATTTATATTTTCAAAATACTGGATAATGCGATCATTCGGTTTTGTTCCTGTTTTGGATATTCCATATCTTGAGTAGTTCAAGATCGCGTGCATTGGTGTTCTGAGTTCATGACTGATGTTGGCCAGAAACTCACTTTTCAGGCGGTTGGCATGTT
>JANQLH010000407.1 GCA_028280735.1 SAR324 cluster bacterium
TTTCTAAGCTGCCTGTGCGGCAGGACACGCAGGGTTCTTTCGAGCCCTGCCTTTTTGAAATTTCTAAGCTGCCTGTGCGGCAGGACACAGGACTCCAAGGTCTTGCTTGTTCCATTTTAATTTCTAAGCTGCCTGTGCGGCAGGACACTTGATAGTGGTGATTTTGGCGGCTGGATCAGTTTTCTAAGCTGCCTGTGCGGCAGGACACACCTGACGGGTCAGTTTAGGGGCTTGCTTGGTTTTCTAAGCTGCCTGTGCGGCAGGACACTATTTCAAATATTGGCTCAGGCCCGACAAACTTTTCTAAGCTGCCTGTGCGGCAGGACACGATATTTTAGCCCGAGAAGAGCCTGGACTTAGTTTCTAAGCTGCCTGTGCGGCAGGACACTTCACTAACAGAATTAAGGCTTAACGGCGACATTTCTAAGCTGCCTGTGCGGCAGGACACGCTCTATTGAGGATACACTTTCACCACATTCATTTCTAAGCTGCCTGTGCGGCAGGACACTCCTGGTCGTTATCGTGTAGTATTTTTTGGAATTTCTAAGCTGCCTGTGCGGCAGGACACGCAAATCAAGAACGTGCCGTACGAGATATCCTTTTCTAAGCTGCCTGTGCGGCAGGACACTGCATTTTTTTTCAGCTTATGTCAGAATTATAAAACAACAAAGCCCAAATCTCTTAAAAAACCAAAGAAATTTGGGCTATTCTTATAATTCTGAAATTTTTAGGTATTTTATTCGCTCAACATAAAAGGGTTTTTGTACCCAAATCTGTTGGATAACTTTGATCTTTTTAATCCAGCTTTTTGTCCGACAAACTTTTCAACAAGACCTTCATCTGTCGTCTTGCCAGTTCATTTAACTTCAAGAGTCTTTCGGAAGATGGCAATCCTTGTTCAATAAAGTGAGCATTCATCGATTCCAGGTTGGCCAGGCAAAACAGTTGATGAACATTGGCGTGATCTCTCATATTACCATTCAGATCAGGATTCATTTTCTCTCCAAGCTTTTGCGGTAATACCAAAGAGAGCCATATTTAGCAGATCGGCTTCACTGGCATAAACATAGTTTATTTGGCCGGGTGTTAAAGCATCCGGAATAAGATTTTCTTTGATGGCATCGGTATGAATAGCATAGTTGATTTTGGCCAGATTCCTTTTGATATTCCAACCCGTCTGTTGCAGCTCCAGCTGCTTCAGGCGCTGAAATTCCTTGATCAGATACAGTTTAAACTCAACGGAAATCCAACTGGCAAATTCAAAGGCTATATCCTTCTGAGCATAGGTCCCACCATACCGTCCAGCTTTTGAGACAATACCAATGGCAGCTGTTTTTTCAATCCATTGTTTTGGTGTCAAGGTAAAGCTATTCAGTCCGGCCTCTTTTTTAAACCCGTCGAATTCGACGGGATTAAAACTCGGATTGTTTAACTGCTCCCAAATCCCTAAAAATTCGATGGTATTTCGGTTACGTAGCCAATTCCGAATTAGATCGTCAGTTCTCTCAGAATTTTTGTATCTGGCGATATCAGTTATGCAGATATATTCGATCCCATTCCTGTTATCTGTTGCTATCTCTGTATCCAGAACCTGTAGCTTTGGTTTCATAAACTTTTCCGAAAAAGATGGGTAGGGGTAGATTTTAAAACCAGGGGACCGTCGCCTGCTGACTCAACCCGTAACAATTGAAAGTTCCCTGTTGTGACTGATCAAAAGAGTGTTTAACGATAAACAAACGAAATTTATGCCTAACATTATCAGCCGCATCATCACTTATTGTTTTGTTTTCTGTGCTCAAGCTTTCCATTTGAATGAACGGTGCTTTTGTTTGCTTCTCCTCAAACTCGCTTAAAGAGGCCAGTGCCGTTTCAAAATCGATTCCATGCCTCTTGGCCTTGCGCCTGGCAAGCCTGGTGATGCTTGATTTTACTTGCTGTCGTTTGAATAAGGCAAAGGACTCGATGTTTGCAGGTACCTCTTTGATCGACGAAATATGTACATAATCCAACAATCGATTAAGACATTTGTGTATATCCAATACTTGAAGTTTTTCTTTATTTTCTGCAAACAATCTCAACTTATTTCCCAGGTGATTTTTTTCAGAATCATACCCCGGAAAGGAGACACCGATGGGAATGGTGTCATCTTCCTTTTTAATACTCGCAAACCCAATGTGGATCTGCTGATAAACCTTTTGCCAAAGGAAATATAAAGCAATGTCCGCATTTGGCAGTAAAGTGATTTCGACATAATTTTTCATACCGAACTCCTATTTATCGCTTTCGCCAAATACTCCACCTCTTACCAACACAGCCATGACATAGTGCTCATCTTCAATTCTTTCCAGTTTTTCTCCTCTGGCAAAGGCATCAAAAAAGGTATAGAAGTCTTTTTTGTCCTTTGGAGTACGGAATGCTTTGCCTAGGTTTGTCACGGCTCCGTAGGGTTCGATTGCAATCGGACCTGCAGATGCAACAGGGTCATCGAAATCGGGGTACCAGGTATCAATGCTTCTCAAAGCATTGCCAATTTTCTGGGAATGCATAGCAGCTATTCCGTTTACAGAGTATAATATCTTGCTTTTTCTTCCTTTTCCCTTATCCAATACCAGTTCTTCACTTGGGTAAACTTCCTGGGATTTGCCGATTTTGGCTAAGCAGTTAACCTCCAGCATCAAAAATTCATTGTCACTGGAAAGTGTCTCAGCGATTTTGGCACCCAAATCCTTGACATCCGGGTTATCAATCTCAAATTTTCTAGTGCTGAATTTGGTTGCATCAAATGTCCATGTCCTTTCCTGACCTTGGTTCATAACAGAAACATTAACTGTGATTGTCTCTGCACCGACCCGGTTTCTCCACAGGAATCGGGCATTCGCAATGTTCAGAGCATACCGTTCCCCTAAATCGGAAAATTTTTCTCTTTCAATATACTCTGTTACAGCTGTTGTATAAGACTGTTTAAACAAGGAATTGTTGCAGGCGGATGGGAATTTGATTCCACCTAAAACCTTTAACGTAAAATGCAACTTCAAAGTATCCTGGTCCGCTCCAAGGGAACACACATCAACAGTTTGCAAATTGGGTTTTTCCACTTCGGCATTAAGTTTGGCCGGATCATTTTGTATCTGTGCCTTCAATCGATTTGAAATCGTTCCTCTAACAGATTTTTCAATCAGACTCAGGGGTTGGGGAGTTTCATCACTTCCCCAGGTGGTTCCATACATGTATCCATCAGAAGGAACCAGTTTTTTTTCAAACGCAAGCACAGAGGCTATATTATCTTTTTTAGGCATGTTTTCTCCTGTTTTTGAGTTAAATATCAATAATTTGACTGCTGACACAAATAAAGACTCCTCTCCTCATCAAAGCAGTAGCGCCATAAGATTTCATCTATGCTTTGAATTTGAAGGGGCATTTTAAATTCACCCAAAGTAACAACACTCTCAACGAACCTGTGAGGAACATCTGGATCACGTTGGTTTAGAGCAGTACCCAATTCTGTTATCCCGTGAAAACCTGTTGCTATAGGTACAATCCAACCGGATGTTTTTCTCTTGCTGTTCCAAATAACACTGCCTAATTCATCCCGATCGCATGAATGATGAACTGCGACATAATCAAGCATGGCTGCGATAGGGTCCTGACCGGTTTCCATCGCTTCAATCATCAATTGCCTGCGCTCGATTATGGCATAACCCGGCATGACACCGCGAACTAATGAATTAAGCTCATCAGTTGAACCTTCTTTAACTTTTTTGTAGAAAGGATCATGCAGGTTCAGAATGTCACCACCTGCAATTTTGAGATCTGATCGTAAAATCCGGTCGGTAGCTCGTAACAGCTCATCTTCATCATCAGCTGTGATGCCGGATAGTTCGATAATCAGACTAACTTCCAAATGGCATCTGGCTTCTTCAATAAAAGCTGGACGAGAGCCGTCCTTGTCCAAAGGATTTCCGGTACCGACAATTGAATCAACAAAATCTCCAGATCCTTTATAAGTCTGGAGATCGAAATCATGACTGATTACAGCAACCGCATCGAGAGTAACTTCACTAAAAACATCTGCTTTAAGTTTTCGTTGCAAGGCATGCATTGCTCCCAGCCAGGCAGTCATTGCCGGAAATCCGATGGTATAAGGACTTGAAAGGGCATTAGCATTTTGAATTTTTAAATGGGGAATAGTAAGGAGTTGCCTGTATGTTTTGCTCATCTTAGTACCTCCCTGTTGTCTTCAATAATTTTTTGAATTTGCTTTAAAAAATCATCACCTAATGTTTTATCCTTAGATCCGAATTTTTTCTTATAGGTCCTGAATATCCATAGGCTCATTTCCTTAATGACTGTTACCATCCATTCATCTGCAGATTCACGTTGCTCACTCTCGGATTCACAAAGCCAAATTTTTTGATGCGCTTTCAATTTGGATTGATCTTCCTTGAACTGCTTATGAGAAACGGAACGTACCAACCACATTTTGTGTACAATTCGATTAAGCAGTTCTTGTATCCTATAATCCCTCCCTTCACGAATGTTTACGTTGTTATAATTTATCAGGATTAGTTTTTGTAACGCTTCCATCACATCGTTGCAGTCATAGAGGGTAAATGATTCTCCAAAGAAGTTCTTTTTAGGAAACCTGACTTTACTTTTTTGAAGTGAAGGAGGAATAGAAGACAGCAAATGAGCTTTCCCCCCAAATCTATTGTTTAATACACTGATATTTTGAGGTTTGGTTCCACCATAACCAATAGTCGTAATGTTAAAAACCTCTTTAAACCCATCCTCGTCGAACTCGTTGTTACGTTTGGATTCACGAGCTTTCTTTGTTTGATCTGAAAACCTTAATAGATCTACCTGCTCTCTCAGGTGATATATAATACCTGAGTTTGAAACGACAGAAAGCAAATGATACTGGTTGGAAACAGGAAAATAGATCTGCTTTATTTTTGAACTTGTCACACTGGAACCGGCACTTTGTAACATAGCCAGAAAACCCTCTTTCAAATCCTCATATGACATTGAATTGATACTCAATAGGGTTTTCGACAACTCTGTGTCATTTTGAATATGATCATAAAGCGGCTTGGAATCGGCCATAACCAAGTTCAGGAATTTATGTACATCCAACACCGCAGCGTTTCCCAGGGCATCTATTTCTACGTCAATATTTCCGCAACGAATAAAACCATCGTTTCGTTTTTCGGCCATTGCTATAACTGATGTTACATAGCCATTTTTGTTCTTCCTCGCACTTGGATGGCTGTAAGTGCAAGGATGTGTCGACATTGACATTTGACCGGCTCTCTTTGCTGCATTTGGCAGCCAATTCTCAAACGAAAATACAGTATCACATTCATCTTTCAATGCCCTTAATGCATTCTCATCCATTGAAGCTTTTGAGTTTTTTTTGAACCAAGCTTCTTTTCTTTCGTTGAAAAAATTCAGAATTGCTTCGTCTGGCATTTTTATCTCCATTAATTAACAATTTTCACCAGTCCGAACTGGTCACAATATTCGTACTGGATATCGTCATTCGCATTGTATTGGGTGAGATTAATTTCCCCAAACCTCAAGGAAATGGAACGTAATGTGGTCTCTCTCTTATCAGCTTCGGCTTCAATGGATTTTTGATAATCCCTTACAAGCCAGAGGCGTTTTGTTTCCTCAGCAGATAGATGAACATGAGTTATTTCGTTGGATTTTTCTATGTTAACCGGGAATCCTTTTTCGTTCTTTTCGGCAAAGAATAGACGAGAATTGTCCTCATCGTAAGTTAAATATAGATTTACCGATTTATGAGACTTTCTGAACGGATTAAACTTTTGTGGTAGTGCTGTCAGGTACCAATGCTGTGAAAGGTAACCCTGCAGGGTCTCGGGTCCTTTTTGGCCCAAACTGTTCAAATCTTCACGAATTGCATAGTGTTCCAGGTCCGATAGAGAATTATGATGATCCAGTGCCTTAGGCTTCTGAATTCGTGAAATTGCATCAAGCCTTTCGGCAATAGCTTGTTCGTTTAAAAGTTTGGTCAGATCATGGCTATTTAGCTGTCTACCGTCTTCGCCTGTTTCATACCCAGGAAACCTGAAGTATGCCTTACCTTCTTCATCATTGCTTTTAAAGGCTTTCCAATTGAATTGCATTAATCCGATGTTGATATCATTCGCTGCTTCCTGACGATGTCGTCTCACTCTGCCAGCCAATTGAATAATTGATCGATTGGATGAAGGCTCCATGGTAGCCCAATCGAAATCATGATCTCTTCCAACTTCTTCAACAGGTGTCGCAACCAGAATAAAAAGCAGGTTTTCCGCATCGCAGGCATCCAGAGCTTCTCTTATGATAGGATTTGAAAATGCTTCCGGTTGTTCCCCAGGTACTTCTTTTCGTTTCAATACCTCATCTAAATGGACCTCCTGCTCATGTCTTAGTAAAAGAACCTGACGGCTGTGATATGCCATTGTTTTAAACCGATAATTGCCCGGTAATTCACACCGAAGTAAATACCTAGTCAGATTTACACAAGGATTAATATTGGCTACGCGAATGACGCCAAACGACACCTTTTTACCCGTTTTTTTATCAACCGTATAATTGAGATCATGCCTGGCAATAGTTGCATCCTTGATCAGGTTGAAATAGCTTTCCTGTTTGGTTTCATCAAGCTCAAACTCACAGTTTTCCATAGCAGATTGACATTCAATAACTCCTGCTTTCCGCTTTGGTTTCTGCTGTTTTAGCTTGGAAATACGATTCTTGATATATTCATTATGAAGGGTGTTGTATGCCAGATTCGCTGAATCTGAAACCTTTAAAGAGCTTACTTTGGTACTAAACTCATCGATCCAGGCACAGCCTATTAAATTATTTGAATCATCGTGCATTTTATTGTGGACCGCCCATCCAGATCGATATGCATTATAATAACCCTCAGCCATGTCTGGTGGAATAGTTGCCGAAGAAATCATCACTTTTCTACCTAGCATACCTGCCAAGTGTATCAGCCTGCCGATTGCGATTAAATCGGCTCCTGTGAAATCATCAATTTCATCAATGACCAGATCTGAAGACATCAGTCGCAGTGAGGGGAGAATGAATCGTCCTCCTCGTGTAGTTTCGGTTGCTCCCATCATATGATCTATTGTACAGGCCAATACCGGTGCATGGAGGAATTTTCTATCCTTTTCAGAATTCAGAACTGTGGATAGTTTCTCTTCCGGAATATCACAATCAAAATCAACGTCTTCATCCATCAATGCTTCAGAAGATTCGGACCCGGATGACGTAAGGCTTTCTGATTGCACATCTTTTTTTGCCTGCTTGTGCAAGTCAATCACAGCTTTTGAACCGATCAACACTGCCAATTCGGTATCATCAAGTCCGATTCTTTCACGATACTCGTCTCCTGTTTGCAGTGTCAGGGTTCTTAATCCCAGTGCCAATATGTAGCGCAAACTCTGTCCATCTTCAGATAACCCCCTCATAACCTTAGCATTAGCCACCGTTTTTCCACATCCTGTACTGGCCATATTGACTGCAAAAAAGCCGCATTTTTCAACACCTTTTTTGCTTTTCCACAGATTGATTTGCTCAACCGCTTTGTCTTGCCAACGGTAAAGCGTAGGACTTGCTCTTTTGAGAAATCGTATATCATCAGTACGAGGAAGTTGCTTTTCAAATACTGGTAAATTATGAGCTATGTTAATCGCAGTTTTTGCAACATGAAAAAGATGTTCATCCAACTTTTGTTTGTAACCGGAATGATTACTGTTAGCGTACAAACTGACAGCCTCTTTCCATTTTTTATCTGCCTCCTTTTGAGAAGAGTAATAGTGATCACCTAACATCAGGCAAAGCCTCGTATGGTGGAGTATGGACCGATAGCTCCCATCGTCATATGCCTGTTGAATCAGATTTAAGTTGCTTAGTAAACGTGATGCATGCTTTTGAACTTCTTTTCCCCATTTTCCACCTGATTCCAGCATTAATCCCTTTGGAAACGAAAAGCAGCTATCCAGCCTTTTCTTGTAATCAACTTCATCATAACGGTTTTCATATCCCCAACTTTTGACAATTCGCTTTAGCACAATTTCGATGTTTTCTGCTTCAGTATCTCTCCAGTTACCTATTTCATCCGGAACTGGAAGCCGGTGGTGCGAAATGATTATCCAAAGTATTAACTTAGCCACTGAAGGTATCTCATAAAGTGGCTTTTTTTCATGGTTTTTCGCGATTTCTATAATTTTTGCTTCTTGAACTTCACCCTTGGCCAGGGCAGTTAGCCACTGTTCATCACAATTCCCACCACTGCAACGGATTAGGGCATGTAACAATAAACAAGTGATCCACTCGTGTCGTAAGGGATCTCCTTTATACCTATTCTCACTATTTGGATTTAACTTCTCTTGAAACAATGCGGAAGATTTACCCCAGTCATGGAATAATCCAACAAACGCTGCCAAGGACTTGATTACCTGTAAATACTTCCAGTCATTCTCAAACTGATACTTCAAGAAGTCCTTTTCCGTGTAATTCACCGGCACATTACCCTGTTCATTGAATTTGTTTCTGTTCCCAACCACCCATAAAAAGTGGCTGCGAGAGCGGCTTCTGATCCAATGGCAGCTGACTGCTGTATTTTTGGTGGCTGTTTTGCGCAGAAGCTTTTTGACGGCTTTAAGCCCCTCTTCAGTAATGATGGATTGCCAGGTGTTATTGCCAATTCTATTGGCAAAGGCATCCAGAACCCTTCTGGTTTTTTTAAGGGCTTTCTTTTCACATTGAGAGACAAAGGTTACCATCATGGCTGGTCAATCTCCCTAATCAATTCTTTATTTGACCCAAAGTTAGTCTTCATAACATTTAAGTCGTAAACTATATTACTTTCAGTCACTTAATAAAATACTCCTTGACTTTTGAGTCCATTAGCACTTCAATGAGATTAGATTGTTTTATCCTAGTTATTTGGAAGTATATTTTTTATTATTCTGATTGTCAATTCACTTTGAATTTCAATAATGAAAAAAATTATAATTCTTTTGATACTTTTAATATTGCTTCAGTTGCTATTTCCACAATCTTTGCTTTAAAATTCGTTACAACGATAGGTAACAACTGCCGAAAAGGTAGCTTAGAAATAGTTATTTGGAAGTATCAGAAATATACTGCCGAACAGGCAGCTTAAACTTTCATATTCTATTAGGATCAAACCTCCCAATCTTTCTTCAGAGCCACGGCCTTGACCTGGTCGAACATGAAGTCCAGGGCTTTGTGGTCAGTGAATGCCTGCAGACATTGTTGGCGGAACTCCTGGTCGGTGGCGTTTTCCTTGGCACAGATGAAGGCCCACGGAAGCACAATGGCATCCTTGACCAGATCAGCCACGTCAAACACCAAAGCTCCCCGACGAGTTTTACCATGCATCACGGCAAACCCATGGGGAATGCCTAAAACCCACAAAGTGCAAGCGGCCATTCCATAGGCCAGGTAATTACCGTGATTTAAAAAACTATTGGCCAGATCGGAAGATTCCCTGTCCCTGGTAAATTTTTTATTGAGAGTAACATCCGCAGCCAGTTTATATAGCCTTTTTGTCAGTTCGGCCTCCAGTTGAA
>JANQLH010000411.1 GCA_028280735.1 SAR324 cluster bacterium
AGGAAATGCCCAAATGGATGGTATGCTGGAAGCCATGCATACCATCAATGAAACCAGTTCTAATGTGGCGAAAGTAATTAAAGTCATTGACGAAATTGCCTTTCAAACGAATTTACTGGCCCTTAATGCGGCAGTTGAAGCGGCGAGAGCCGGTAAATACGGTAAAGGCTTTGCTGTGGTTGCGGAGGAGGTAAGAAATTTGGCTGCTCGAAGTAGTGATGCTGCAAAAGATACCACCGAGCTGATCGAGAATTCCCTGAAACAGGTGGAAAACGGTGTCCAGAGTGCCAATCGCACAGCCGAAACACTAAAAGGTTTTGTAGAAAGTATCAATAAAGTGAACGATATCGTCGGCGAGATTTCCGCTGCTTCCAAGGAGCAAGCCGGTGGTGTGGAGGAAATAAACAAAGGTCTGACCCAGGTAAACGATGTTGTACAGAAAAATTCGTCGATCTCGGAAGAATCAGCGTCAGCTTCTGAAGAGCTGTCATCGCAGACGGACCTGCTGTATAACCTGATGCGTCGCTTTAAACTCAGGGTTGACCAACCGATAAAACCGAAAACTCAAACTACCGATAAAATTAAGCAAGCGACAAGACCGAAAACTCAAACTACCGATAAAATTAAGCAAGCGACAAAACCGAAAACCAAAACTAGCGATAAAATTAAGCAAGCGACACAACCAAAAACACAAGCCACTGGCAAAGCGGTTAAGAAAACCGCTCAACCTCAACCAAAAGCCCCAAAACCGGCACCGACTCCCCCGGAGAAAAAGCCGGTCCGGATTTTAACCAAACAGGTCAAGGTTCCGGAGAAAAGTGGGCCGGAAATAGAAATTCAAAAAGAATTTAGCTCCGCACCAATCGCAGGCAAGACCTTTAAGCCCAAACTGGAAGAAGTCACAGGGCCCAAACCAACAACAACCCGAAGAAAAATTGTTCTAGATGACGATGAATTCGGTAAATACTAAAACCAGTCTTTCCAAACGGGTTCATAACCTTGCGCAGAAATAACGCCGGCGATTTCGGCCGGCGTTCGGTTATCCTCAACCTGAAATTGATCCAATCCCTGTGGTTGAACGACATAACCACCGGGATTTGTCTTTGAACCTGCACTGAGAGCAGTAGCCCCAAGTTGAATAACATGATCCCGAAAATCCTCCTGTTCCCTGGTTGATATCGAAAGCTCAACGTTTTCATTGAACAGTCTGTAAGCACAAATCAACTGAACCAACTCCCCGTCTCTTATTTCAATTGCAGGCTGGAATCCTCCGATTGCAGGCCTGATTCTGGGAAAGGAGATCGAAAACCTGCTTTTCCAGTAGGTTTTTTCCAGGTAGGACAGATGAGCTGCAGTAAACCAGGAATCTGTTCGCCAATCATCCAATCCAATTAAGCAACCCAAGCCGATTTTATGAATCCCGGCCATACCCAAGCGATCAGGAGTCAACAGACGGTATTCAAAAACGCGTTTCGGCCCGCCGGGGTGGTATTCCGCATACCTAGGACCGTATGTTTCCTGGTAAATATAAACGCCGTGCAACCCTGCATCGATCAGCTTTTCATAATCATTTTGCTCCATAGGTTGTACTTCCATGGAGACATTGCAGAAATACGGCTTGATCATTTTAAGAACGTCCGGAAGATAATCCATAATGTCAGGCCCCGTTTCACCGGTAACCAATAAAAGATGTTCAAATCCCATTGCTTTGATAGCATCTACTTCCAGCATTATTTCATCCATGGAAAGGGTAACACGTTTTATGGGATTTCCAGTGTTGAATCCACAGTAACTGCAGCTATTGCAGCACTTGTTTGAAAGGTAGAGAGGTATATACAACTGAATGGTTTTACCGAATCGTTTTCGGGTCAAACGTTGGCTTTCTTGAGCCATTTGTTCCAGGTAGCCACTGGCGGCAGGCGAAAGCAAAGCTTTAAAATCTTCCAAAGATCGTTTGCCGGTTTTGGAGAGCGCTCTTTCCACATCGGCGGATGTTTTGGAGTAAATTTCGGTTTGAATTTGTTTCCAGTCGTAAGACCGGTAAATTGGTAGAAAACTCATTTTTCACTTATCCATGGTTGGTTGTGGGTGTTTATTGTAGCTTGGTTAGTGTCTACATTCTTATTTTACTTCCTTTCCGAAGTATGTGATCAACCATTCAAAAAACCGGTCAGAGAGCTGGCGGCGGCCTCCTTTGTCGGAGCTGCCATACCCGATTCATAGGCTGTTCTCCCTGCTTGCACTGCTAGTTTAAACGCTTCAGCCATTGCTTTCGGATCTCTGGCCACGGCAATGGCGGTATTGACCAGAACGGCATCGGCTCCTATTTCCATGGCTTCGGCCGCGTGTGAAGGTGCCCCGATACCTGCATCGATAACCACGGGAACGTTGCTTTGTTCGATGATAATCTCCAACTGGCACCTGGTTTTTAATCCCTGGTTACTGCCGATGGGCGAACCCAAGGGCATGACAGCCTGAGTCCCGACTTCTTCCAGTCTTTTGCAGATCACCGGGTCTGCATTCACGTACGGCAGTACCACAAATTCTTCTTTAACGAGTTCTTCGGCAGCCAAAAGTGTTTCAACCGGATCAGGGAGCAAGTATCGTGGGTCAGGGTGGATTTCCAGCTTGATCCAGTTGGTCTTGAGGGCTTCTTTTGCCATTTTTGCAAGGAACACAGCTTCTTTGGCTGTTCTCACCCCCGAAGTATTGGGGAGCAGGTTTATTCTGTTCAGGTCGAGATATTCCAACATTCGATCCTGTTTGTTTTCAAGGTCCACCCGCTTTAGAGCCACGGTCACCAGTTCACTTTCTGAGGATTGAATGGCGTCTCTCATGACCTGGTGTGAACTGAACTTACCTGTCCCTGTAAACAAGCGTGAGAAAAAGCTTTTTTCTGCAATAGTTAACATGGTGCCTCCTCTTCGGAATCTTTTATCTTTTGGGATCTCATTTCAGATGTGGCTTTCATGGAACAAAAATCAGGACCGCACATGGAGCAATAGGGTTTTTCCTTATCATCTGATCGATCGGGAAGGTTTTCGTGGTAGTATTCGCTGGCCGTTTCCGGATCAAGGGAAAGATTAAACTGATCTTTCCAGCGAAATTCAAAGCGTGCCTTGCTTAATAGGTTGTCCCTCAGCTGAGCAACAGGATGTCCTTTGGCAAGATCCGCAACATGGGCAGCCAGCTTATATGCGATCACACCATCCTTAACGTCTTTTTTTGACGGTAAACCAAGGTGTTCCTTCGGGGTTACGTAGCAAAGCATGGAGGCCCCGTACCAGCCAATATTGGCAGCTCCAATGGCAGAGGATATATGATCATAACCGGGCGTAATATCGGTCGTAATAGGCCCAAGGGTATAGAAAGGAGCATCAAAACAATGTTTTCGTTGCAATGCCACATTCTCTTGAATTAAGTGCAGGGGTACATGACCCGGACCTTCAATGATTACCTGGATATCCTTACTCCAGGCTTTTTGAGTTAACTCTCCAAGTACGGCAAGTTCTGCAAATTGAGCCTGATCGTTTGCATCGGCCTGGCAACCGGGTCGCAATCCGTCCCCCAGGGAAAGGCCTATGTCGTATTGTGCTGCAATATCACAAAGGTCTTCAAAATGGGTGTATAAGAAGTTTTCCTCCTGGTGGGCTTTACACCATTTTGCCAAAACCGAACCTCCACGGGAGACTATGCCTGTTAAACGATTGTCAGTCAGTGGAACATGGTCGATTAACAAACCCGCATGGACAGTCATGTAATCAACTCCTTGTTCTGCCTGCTCCAGGATTGTTTCTTTAACAACCTGCCAGGATAGATCTTCCGCCTTGCCTTTAACTTTCTCCAAAGCCTGGTATAGTGGCACCGTACCAACGGGAACCGGGGAGTTCCTGAGAATGGCTTCCCGCGTGTCATGGATGCGTTTACCCGTAGAAAGATCCATAATCGTATCTGCTCCCCAACGGCATGCCCAGACAGCTTTCTCCACTTCTTCTTCCAGGCAGGAGGTGACGGCGGAATTGCCGATATTGGCATTGATCTTTACCAGGAATTTCGGTCCGATAATCATAGGTTCCGATTCCGGATGGTTTTTATTTGCCGGAATCATGGCGCGACCACCGGCAATTTCTTGTCTGACAAATTCCGGTGTAATTTCTCCCTCCGGCATGGGAATTCCAAAACTGTTTCCCTTGTGAAATCGTGCCAAACTCCGGAACCGTTCTCTCATCAGCTGTAACTGCTGATTTTCGCGAATGGCGACATATTCCATTTCCGGACTGATAATACCCTTTCGGGCTAACGCCAGTTGGGTATTGTTTTCATTATTATTGCGTTCTCTAATCCAAGGCGAACGCAAGCGATCTATTCCCTGGTGTATGTCCACCGTCCGTTCCGGATCTGTGTATGGTCCGCTGGTGTCGTATACCGTGAGTCGGTCACCTTCCAAGTCGATTTCACGCATGGCGACGTTTATCTTATGCAGATTCCCCTTAACATATATTTTACGAGATCCTGGAAAAGGATCACGGGTTATTCCGCTTTTCGGACCAAGTATGTTTGGTATGGTCATAGCTTTTCCTTTTTTCGTTTAGGTTATGCCGATTACAGTTATTGTCCTTGTAAATAAAGAACCAGAGAGGGAAGCCTTTCATGCTCCATCTGGCGCTTAACCTCCCTGCACGGCCTCAATCATTAATATCTGGTCCTGATCGTTAATTGTTGTGCTTTGCCACTGATCATCGGGAATGATTTCTCCGTTTATTGCCAGTGCGGTGCCCTTTAAATTTTTGAGCTTAATGCAATCCAACAGACCTGAAACCGTTGTTCCGATCCGCACAGTGTATTCGGTATTATTAACAAAAACTTTCATAATTTTTCCTCGTGTTGATAAGAGCAAAATGGTCCAATCCACCGTAACCTTTGCCGGTATTAAATTCCCTGCTAGCCTGCAAAAGCCTGTTCGTGTAGGAGATTCCCGCTCTAACTGCATGCTCCAGGCTAAGCCCCTTGGCCAGATATGCCGTTATGGCTGATGATAATGTGCAACCTGTACCATGGCTGTTCCGCGTGCTGATAGTTTCATGGGAAAAGAAAACCGTACTGATTTTCCGGTCTGAGCTGCAGAAGGTTAACAAATCGGTTTTGGTTCTACCGGCTGCGTCTCCACCGGTAATTAGCGATGCTTTGACTCCCAGTTTCAGCAACCTGAGGTTGACTGTTTCAGTTTTATCCGGATCGTTTTTAATTGATCCTGTCAGCACTTCAGCCTCTGGAATGTTTGGCGTAACCAGGCTGCAAAGAGGAAAAAGACAGATTCGAAGTGCCTCTAACGCATTAGAATCCAGTAGTACCGTGCCTGAGGATGAAATTAAAACCGGATCAAGAACAATGGGCAAGTCCACTTTGGCCAGGCATTCCGCAACTGCACGAATTATCGCTTCATTCATCAACATGCCGATTTTAACGGCGACGACTGGCATGTCACACAGAACCGCTTTTAGCTGTGCAGTAACCATTTCCGGCTGCATAGCAACCAGGTC
>JANQLH010000418.1 GCA_028280735.1 SAR324 cluster bacterium
CTCGACCATTCCTTTCAAGGTGGGTTCAACAATGGTCTCTGTTACTATTTTCTCTACCTCGGATGTGACCACAGGTGCCGGAGCATAGCATCCCATACCACCGGTGTTTAATCCCTGGTCCAGTTCCAACTGTCTTTTATGGTCCTGCAAACTGGGAAGTGAAACATAGTTTCGACCATCTGTGAACACAAACCAGGAAGCTTCCTCGCCATCCATGAATTCTTCAATGACTACGGTGTTTCCTGCATCACCAAACACTTTGTCTTGCATGATCTCTTTGATCCCTTTTTCTGCACTCTCCAAATCGGGGCAAATGAGTACGCCCTTGCCGGCGGCTAATCCACTGGCTTTGATAACGTATGGGGGTTGTAGTGAAGCAAGATAGCCCTTGGCTTTTTCCGGATCCTGAAACGATTGAAATTCTGCAGAAGGGATGTTTTGTCGTTTCATAAACTGCTTTGAGAATTCCTTGCTGCCTTCAAGTTGCGCTGCTTGCTTGCTGGCGCCGAACACTTTGATATTCTCGGCCAAAAGTAATTCTGTAAGACCATTCACTGCATAATCTTCCTGACCTATCAACACGAGGTCTATGTGTTCATCCCTGGCTTTTTGCACGATTTGTTCAAAATCGGTTAAATACCAGCAATTGGCTATGGATTCAATACCTCCGTTTCCTGGTGTGACATGAAGGGTCTTGGTTTTGGGACTCTGTTGGCATTTCCATGCCAGTGCATGTTCACGTCCTCCGGCTCCTACGATAAGTATATTCATGAGTGATTATTCGCAGTTGATTGATGTTTGGGGGTATCTTTTTATAAACACACTCCTGAGATAAGATCTACAGGAAAAAATTCTAACCTCATTTTACCTTCTTATTAATGACAGAACGCAATAAAAGGAGATAAAACATATGGTAAAATCCACAGACAGGGCTTTCGATTGCCCCGTGATCAAGCTTTTGGCAAGTATTATCTAACATTATGGCAGAACTGTTAAACTTTAAATATCGAATCCTGTTAATTGACAGGGAAAATGAGTCAAGAAACGCTATTATCAGAATCCTGGATGGTGAGGGGTTCGAATATGACTGGGAGGCTTCAGCAGAAAAAGGGTACAAACGATTTAGAAAACAACATTATGATTTGATCATCAGTGAAATTAAATCCGGTGATAAAGAAATGACAGGGCTGGATTTGCTGATGCGTATTCGGGAAAATGATTCCACCATTCCCTTTATTGTGATTTCGGATATCACTTCGGTGGAGATTTCAGTTCGTGCGGTTAATTATGGCGTTGCCGGATACCTGGTCAAACCTATCGAATCGGACGAAGCCAAAGAGACCATTACCAGGGCCATTCGCTATCACAAAGGGAGATTTCTGACCAAGGAGTTGGACAATTACCAAATGGAAAACTCCTTTGATGCCGTAATTAGTAGTGACGAACAATCAGTTCTTAAACTGCTGGATACTGTCGATAACCTGGTAGAGTTGGTTTATCCCAAGGAATATGGGTCTTTACCGGATCTAAAAATGGCAATATACGAAGGATTAAGCAATGCCGTTGAGCACGGGAATAAAAAGAGCCCCGATAAAAAAATCCTCTTCAAACTGGAGCTGCGAATGGACAAGATTATGGTTCACATTAAAGATGAAGGGGATGGGTTTGACAGAAGAGAACCGGCGGGGAACGGTAGCGGAACAACCAGCCTGAATCGGGGATTGCTATTAATTCACCATCTGATGGACGAGGTAACCTTTAGCATCAAGGGAAATGAAATCAACCTGCTAAAAATTCTCTAGATGTATGCTTTTCAGACCGAAAAAAGGGGGGTTTGCTGCTTGAGCATCAACCCCTTTTTTGTCGTAAGGCTAGATAAATCAAAAAAATGATTAACGCTTTGAGAATTGGTATCTTGCTCTCGCCCCTTTCATACCGTACTTCTTGCGTTCCACTTCTCGAGCATCCCTGGTCAGGAATCCGGCTTTTCGTAAAGGTGTTCTCAAATTTTCGCTAAAATTAACCAAGGCCCTGGAAAGTCCGTGTCGCAACGCTCCGGCTTGACCTGTTGTACCACCGCCTTTGACAGTTGCATATACATCAAAGTTTTCCATTTGTTCGGTTACTTCCAGCGGTTGTTTAACGATAATCGAGTAGATCTCTCTTTTAAAGAAATCGGACAACTCCTTTTGGTTTACCAAGATTTTGCCGCTGCCCGGTCTTAAGAATACCCTGGCAACTGATCTTTTCCTACGGCCTGTTCCGTAATACTGCTCCATAATAGTCTTTTCCTAGATTTCCAATGGTTGTGGATTGTGATTCTGATGGGGATGTTCCGAACCAGCATAAACTTTAAGCTTACGCAAAGCGTCACGATTCAATTGGTTTTTAGGCATCATACCTTTCACAGCCTTGGTGATCAGCGCTGTCGGATTTTTTTCCAGCAGAGCCGCTGTATTCGTAGCCTTGATTCCACCCGGATAACCGGTATGATGATAATAATACTTGTCTGTCATCTTTTTTCCGGTAACCTGTATCTTCTCTGCATTAACCACAATAACATAATCACCGGTATCTACGTGTCGGGTATAAATTGGCTTGTGCTTTCCCTGGAGAACTTTGGCGATCTCGGTGGATAAGCGGCCCAGGGTCTTGTTTTCAGCATCAACAACATACCAATCGCGAACCAAATCCCCGTCCTTACCGTATTGTTCCTTACGAACTGAAATTGTACTTTTCATGAACTAGCCTTCACGATTTTTTTTGGAATTTTTTAACATAAATATTAATATTTAGACTATACCCATAGGGTTGTCAATCTTAATTCGGAAGCAAGATACAAATTGTTTGATCTGCTTCATGAAGCTGTTTTGCAAGGTTGACATTGCAGGGGAGAGATTACTGACAGCCATCCGTCGATTGTTACCCGAACTCAATACTTTGTCCAACTAATTTAGATTTTCAATACCGCAGCAAAGAGTTTCAGGTTCGTTAATGATGAATCCAGGTGTCATCCATAAGGACACAGGATTGCAGGTTGACTGTGATAATCGCTGGGGTTTGATGCCCCCTTGGAATTGAGTTCCAAGGGGAGGGCACTGGATTCTTACAACCTGTCCAACGGATAAGTTATCCCTGGTATTTGGTATCCTTATTTTAATAAAAGGATCGAGTGATTAGTGACTGGAAGTAGGCCGCCGACTTGCCTGGAATCATGCTCCGGACCAGGGATTCAGCTTTTCTTTTTATGAAATCTATGTCACAGTTTTCTTTTTAGTTTTGATATAAGAAGGTTACCGGCCTACCAACCCGCACATCGTTTGGTCTTGTTACTTCACGAACAGTGGCTTGAGGAAAACTCCCGCAGAGGCCGAGCTGGTGCTTGATCAAATCAAACGTCACATACTTCATACATACTTCGGAAGCACAATGTACGATACAAATGAATTTCGAAAAGGATTAAGGGTTGAAATTGATGGTCATCCATACATTATGGTTGAGACCCAGTTTGTTAAACCTGGAAAGGGACAGGCATTTACCAGGGTCAAACTGAAAAGTCTGCTCAGTGGTAACGTTATTGACCGTACCTATCGCTCAGGTGAAAAGGTGGAAAAGGCTGATGTTACTGAAAATGAGATGCAGTTTTTATATATGTCTGATGGTGCCTATCATTTTATGGATAACTCCAGCTATGAGCAGATTGAAATCCAGGAAGACCAGATTGGTGATGCCTGGAAATGGCTGCAGGAAAACATGAATGTTGACGTGGTGCTTTACAAGGGCAGACCGGTGACCATAACTGTTCCCAATTTTGTTGTGTTGGAAATTGAACATTGCGAGCCTGGTTTGAAAGGGGATACCGCGACCAATACTACAAAGCCTGCGACGCTGGTAACCGGAGCTGAGGTACAAGTTCCTTTGTTTGTGAATCAGAACGAAAAAATCAAAGTGGACACCCGAACCGGTAGCTATGTCGAACGAGTCAAGGAATAATGACTGACTGGAAGCCCGGTGCCTCAATTAAAACTCTTCGGCAACGGGCTGATCTGATTAAGCAGATTCGTACTTTTTTTGAAGAACGCAATGTTCTTGAAGTCGAGACCCCATCCATTTCCCGCTTCCCTGCCGTAGATCTTCATTTGGACTGCTTTTCCATTCAAGCGAGTTTTGGTTTCAATCCCGGGTATTTGATCACTTCTCCCGAGTACCATATGAAAAGGCTGTTGGCCGGGGGCAGTGGTTCCATCTTCCAGATTTGCAAGGCATTTCGACGTGAGGAATCGGGAAGCAGGCATAATCCCGAGTTTACAATCCTGGAGTGGTACCGCGAGGGTTGGGATCACTGGCAGTTGATGGAGGAAATCGACAGCCTGATGCAGTTGATCCTAAATACTGCTCCGGCAACATATCTCTCATACAAAGATGCTTTTAATAACCTTCTCGGAATCGATCCCCTGTCGTTTTCGGCAAAGGATTTTGAGGCCGTCTGTCGGCAGAAAAAGTCTGTCCCTCCCCCGGATCTATTACAACCCGACACAGATAAGGATGAGCAACTCAATTTTCTGATGGGGTCATTTATAGAGCCTGAACTGGGAAAGCATTCGCCTGTTTTTTTACACGATTATCCGGCCAGCCAGGCAAACCTTGCCAAGCTTTATCAAGAGAAACCCGGGTATGCCATGCGTTTTGAGGTTTATTATCGTGGTGTTGAACTCGGAAACGGATTTTGTGAGTTAACTGATCCCGAGATTCAAAGACAACGCTTCGAAACGGAGAATCAAGCCAGATTGGCTATGGGTAAAGAGGAACTGTCTCTTGACCATCATTTCCTTGATGCGTTGAAAACCGGAATGCCTGAATGCGCAGGGGTTGCTATGGGGATTGACAGGATTCTGATGCTGGCCCTGGGGATTGGTGACCTGGATCAGATCGTCGCTTTTTCCTGGTCCAGGGCTTAAGGGCGCGGGTATGGCTGATAGGTGACGTGTTACCCTTCCTGCATTTTTGGTGACTTAAACTTGGAAAATCCTTCAAAAGCTTCAAGTATTTGTATAAGACCTGTTACGGTTTTTTGTTGATTCTACCAGTCTAACTCCCCGCCGGCCAGGTAGGGCCGCCCTATCGTTGGATAGGTATGTCAAATAACCATTGTTGTTTTAAAAGAGAGCTTGAGAACTGCAGGCTTTAAGCGGATTTCTCAGCCAGCTTGATTTCAATGATGTCGGGGATGTTTAGCCAAGGTGTTTGAGATGTTGTTTCGGGGCTTGTTATCAGGCAGCAGGTTGTGTAGGTTTCATTGATGATTCGCTGTAGAAACTGCAACAGGACCGGCTCCAGATTCAACCGGTGTAGACGACTGATTAAGATTATTCCTCTTTCCTGAAAAGCCAAGGCAAGAAGGGCAAACTTGATTTTATCCGTGTCTCTGAGCTTGTAAACCGGATAGTCAACTAAATGTTTAGCCTTTATCGTTTGAACGAAACCAAATTTGGATCGCCGTCTTCCACCAAAGTGGAAAAAATCATTTCGCAAAAAAAGAAACTCTTTTACTGTCTGCGAATAGATTTTATCACCCAGGAGCAACCGGTCGCTTTGGACAAACAACTTTTCCGCTCTCTCTATCAAGCCGGATTGTTTCTTAAAGCGGCCTTCCAATAGTCCTGTCAGCGTATTCAGTTGTTCCTCGTTTTCAACGGATAGCTTATATTTCCTTCCTCTTTCGATTTCCAGGGAAACCCTGTTGATTCCATAGGGTTCATTTTTATATAGAGAAACATTTCGGAATTTCAAAAGAACAGCCATAAGCGTTTGATTTTATTTATTGGCTGTATGGAAATTGATAACCAACTGCCTGATCTGATTCAGGTAATCAAAGGCTTCTTCAGAACCCTCTTCAGGAGACCAGGGGGCAAATCCCTTGTCGGCGTCCGGATTGTAGGGGCCTTGTTTGATTTCGTAAAAAACTGATCCGGGTTCAATTGAGATGATCGCATGGTAGAGACCTCCCGGAATATCGACACCCCAAAAACCCAGGGAAGCATCCAGGAGGTATATATTGTCTACGACTCCTTGGTCGTCAAACAACACAACAGCGCCTTTCCCTTTTAAGACCAGGAATATTTCCTCTCGTTCGGGATTAATGTGGCGATGGGGACGTATGTAGCTATCCGGTTCAATGGCGTTTAAAAACCTTTGAATCACATCCTCCGGTTGATGGAAGTTGTGATTCATACGTTTACGGGGGGATTTGAGAGCTTTTTGCGTAGTCAGCTCCAGAAGCTTCTGAACGATAGGCTGCGCAATTAGGGGATTCATTATGACTCATTCCGCATAAAATTATGCGTAGTGAATGTTCTTTTTCGTTTTTGTTTCATCCGATTCCACCAGGGATACTTTTGTAAAAAGCTC
>JANQLH010000449.1 GCA_028280735.1 SAR324 cluster bacterium
GCAAAATCCTTCCAGGTATGCCCTTCCTTTTCCAGCATGTCTTTTAACACACCAACAGCTTTTGCTTCACCACCGGATGTCCACCAATGCTGTACTTCGACTTCACCGCCGTATGCGTAGCCAGTAAGCATGCCGATAGAAATTAGCAAAGCAGTTACCTGTTTCATAAAATATTTCATTTTCTCTCTCCATGTTGGGGTTGAGTATCTTTGATTTCTCAATGATCAAGTCTCTTGCAAAACTTCCCGACTAAAACCCGGAAGTTCGTCCTACATTGAAAGTATCAGACCAAAAGTGTTTTAATTCTTTCGAGTGGATGTTGTTCTTAGGGAGGATCTGAATTGAAAATCGCTAAGGCCCTATCCAGCCTTGTGCCAGATACCTTCACTCAGTTTGGAGTTGAACGCGCTCTCAGCCGTCAGCTTTGACCGTTCAGCTTAAAGTATTGCAAAGGCAGGCAAAAACCGGCTGAGAGCTAAGCGCTGAATACTAAAAGCACTGAACCTCGAAGCGTCAAGCTGCTTTTAAAGCTTTTATTGGTAAGGTTTAAACCGGTTTTCGTTCAGACACCAGGTAACAAAAAATTGGATGGAAGGCAAACGAACCGAAGAGAAAATAAAGCAGTTATTCGGCATTATCGGGGCAAGCATGCCTCAATTGTTGGGGTAAGGATACCTCAATAATATACCAGGTCACGCATCCTGTTTTCAGAGGAATTGGCCTTGGTGACCATTTCAAAATCGATGACGATTTTTTCCGGGATGCCTTCCCCGGATTCCAAATATCGATATCCCCAGAAAACGGCTGCCGACCCCATTTCTTCGGGCTTTTGAGCCAATGCCAGATCGACAATTCCGTTATCAATGGCCGTGATCATTTCCGGTGTGGTATCCCAAACGCCGATTTTGACCGAACCTTCCAAACCTGTAACCAGCATGGTTTGAATGATCCCCTTTCCGCTGAGATGGTTGGTGCAGAAAATGGCTTTTATATCGGGATGTTTTTGAACGATTTCGAGAGATTGTTTAAAGGCATTTCGCTCCAGTTCCTTACTGGAGCCGCCCAAGCCTTTGTCGGAATTGGAAAAGTCGATACCCGCAATATCAATACCGATGATGGAAATGTTAGGAAAGGATTCCAGAGCTTGCAAAAAGGCCTTGAATCGCCTGGATATGGAGGGAACATCCGGAAACGTTGAGTTGATATAAACCGCCCCTTTTCCGTCGATCAGGGCTGCCAGTTTGTCTGCCATGGCCTTGCCTCCCTCCCACTGATCCGTTGTGATATGCAACAGCGGAAAACGATGTTTATGTCGGGAATCCAGGTGTTTTGTGACTAGTTCGCGATTGATGGTAATAATCTCTATTCCCTGTTTCTTGAGATCCAGGAGGGTTTGTACCAGTTTGCCACCCGAAGCAGGGGAAATGACCAGTACCTGTGGGGGCTCTATGGTAAAAACGCTTTGAATGATTTTGACCTGTTCATTTTCATCCCAGCTTTCCGGATAAGCCGGGACAATGACCTGTGCATTGTACTCCCGGGCTTTTTTGCGTATTCCTTTTTCTATCGATTGATAAAATGAGCTTTGTTTGCCCGGAATATAGGCGATGGTAAAGTTGCTTTTCGCCTCAAGGTGACTCCCGGCGATCACCAGGAATAAGCAAACCAAAAACACATGTGGATGTTTCATGACAAGACCGCTTGAATCAAGTTTCTTTGACAATATCGATGTTGTATTTCTGTATTTTGCGCCACAAGGTTTTTCGATCCACTTTTAAAGCCTTGGCAGCTTTGGAGCGGTTGAAGTTTTCCCTTGCCAGGAAATGCTCGATCACTTTTTTCTCATATTCCACACTGACTGCTTCAACCATTTCCTGGAGCGAGGTAAATTTTGAAAAATCCGGTCGGGGTAATGTTTTATGTTGACCGAACAAAGAGCTGAACTCCAGGTCTTCCGCTTTGACTTCGGAATGTTCGCTTAACAGCACTACCTCGTTGATAACATTCTTCAATTGCCGGATATTACCCGGCCAGGTGCAGGAAACCAGCAGATTTGTGGCCCTTTCGGAAAAGCTAAGGATTTCTTTCCGGTAGCGTTCGTTATAAATTGACCTGAAATGCTCGATGAGGTGAACAATCTCCTCTTTTCGTTCTCTCAAGGGAGGCAATTGAAGGTTCACCACATTGATGCGGTAATAGAGATCTTCGCGGAACTCCCCGTTTTCCACTTTCTGTTTTAAGTCACGATTGGTGGCAGTTAACACTCGCACATCGACATGAATGGTTTTGTTGCCGCCTACTCTTTCAAAGGACTTGGATTCCAAAACTCTTAACAGCGCCGCCTGGCTGGCCTGGGTCATGTCACCTATTTCATCCAGAAACAAGTGTCCGCCATCCGCCAGCTGAAATTTACCTATTTTCACATTGTTGGCGCCTGTAAATGCTCCTTTTTCATGGCCGAACAATTCACTAAGCAGCAGGGTTTCTGAAATCGCAGCACAGTTTATGACGACAAAAGGCTTGTCTCGTCGCTCGGAGGTGTAATGGATATATTTAGCCAGTACCTCTTTGCCGGTTCCGCTTTCACCGGTAATACAGATCGGAATCGGTTCATTTTTAATCTTGTCTGCCTTATCCCGGATGAATTTCATCAGCCTGCCGTGTGCCACAAAACCGTATGGAAAGTCCCGTTTGATCAATTCATTTTTAAGGCTTTTGTTTTCTTCCTGCAGGTTTTTGATTTCGAGACATTTTGCGATCGTCCCCAACAGTCGTTCATGATCAACCGGTTTTAACAAATAGTCTTTGGCTCCCTGCTTCATCAGGGCAACTGCATCCTCGACATTGCCGTATCCGGTAACCAGAATGACAATCATTTCCGGGTATTGTTTGATCAATTCTCTGAAAAGATTGATGCCGGTTTTCTCTCCTTTCAGCCTGATATCAAGAACCGCTATGTCTATGTGCCATTTTCCGGCTATTTTTAGCGCCTCTTCATATTCCCCGGTATCGAAAACATTAAAGCGTTTTTTAAACCAGTTTTTTAACCCGTGTCGAATACCTTCCTCATCATCGACGATCAGAACGGAAAGATTTGAATAGTCCATTGGTGTTTATCAAAGGGTTGTGATCGTGCAACTGTTTTTTCGAAGCTTCTCACTGCAATAAAACTCGCTTATGGGTCTTTAGTTGCTCCCCGGATACTGACCGGGACTGAAATTCTGAATACGCTGCCTTTATCCGGTTCGCTGTCCACCTCTATTTCTCCCCCGTGGTTTTTAACAATACCATAAACCACGGATAATCCAAGTCCTGTTCCAACCCCCGTCGGTTTGGTAGTGAAAAAGGGATCAAATATTTTGGGAATGACTTCCCCGGTCATGCCTTTTCCCGAATCCCGGATTATTATGTTGATTGTTTTCCCATTATTTTCGCTTTTGGTCGTCACATTTACTTCACCATTGTCTTGGCATGCCTGCACCGAATTTGTAAGCAGATTGATAATAACCTGTTTGAATTCTGTTGAACTGATCGGTGTTTCAGGAATTGTTTCGTCCAGGTGGAGGTGAATCACCACCTTCTGTTTCAAGGAGAATCGAACCAGATCCACCACCCGCCTGATCTCCTCGTTTACATTGGTATCCGATTCTCCCGGGTGGTTGGTTGCAGAAAAATCCAACAGTCGTTTGACGATATCACCGATCCGTCTTGTTTCTTGCCGAATCCAGTTTAAGGAAACCGATTTATCCCGGTCTTTTTCTTCCTCTGCCAAATATTGGACATTGGACATGATGGAGCCTAAAGGATTGTTGATTTCATGGGCAACTCCGGCTGACAGCATGCTGATTGAAGACAGTTTTTCGGCTTGAAGAATTCGTTCATCCAGCTCAAGCTTTTTGCTGATGTTATTCAACATCAATACGCAGCCTGCCTTGGAATCCGATGTAGTGATGTGATACAGCTTAATCTCGAACACCGATTTTGGTGGCAGTCTTTTGGTTACCAGGTGGGATGATTTTTTCCCCGAGACAATTGCATTCATTTGGTCGAGCAGGTCGTTATCGACAATGGGAAGTTCCGCATTACGAATATCCCTGCCAAGAAGATCCTTTTCTTCAAGTGTAAAGGTTTCCAAAATTCCCTGGTTGACCTTTTCAATAATAAAACTATTGTTAATGCTGATAATTCCGGTGCTGATGGAATCGATGATTCGTTCGTTGTAATCCTTGAGTGATTTGATCTCATCAAAATAGCGATCCGTTGTTTTCTTTTGCCGGTTGAGATTACTGGCCATTTCGTTGAACCCGAGAAACAGCTCCTGGAGTTCGGAGCTGTACCTGCCTTTAACCTGAATATCGAATTTTCCTTCCTTAACCCTGACCATTGCCGACAGGAGATTTTTAACCGGTCTGGTTATATTAAATGAAAGAAACCAACTCAACATTAGGGCCAATAGTGAACCCAGAATAAAAATGGTAAAAATGAGTTTGTAAATCAGGATAATGTTGGGTGAATACTGTTCGCTTAACATCAATGTTGCCAGAAAGACATTTTTATAACCGAGCGAATAGGAATACTTTCCGACTTTTTCAACAATGCCGTAGTATCGTTCGTTGGCAAAGGAAATATCAGTCAGCAGGTTGTAAGCATGGTTCAGTTCGGCAAAGGGAATGACAGAACCAAGCTTAATGTTGTTGACCTCCTCTAAAATGTATCGGTCGCTGATGTAAAAAAAGACCTTGGTTTGCGGATTGTCGCTGAGCTTATTGACGAACTGGCGGTCTAATACCTTGATCAGATAAACATTCAGCGTGAAATCCAGATCTGATCCAAGGTTTATAATTCCCATTAATGTCAGATTTCCATCCAAAACCTTGTTTTCCAGGTAGGGATGAGGACGGTTGTCGCGGTGGAGTTTGACAAAGAGCTCGGAGAACATCAGCTTGTTGTTGCTAATGCTGCGAATCACAAGTTGTTTGTCTGTTTTAACGACAACAAAATCGATGCCTGAAGTTATAAGTAATTCTTTGGTATTATTAGCAATATCCACCAGGTGGGATTTGGTTTTTGATTCCGACGTTTCCCGGTAGAGCTCCCTGGTGGCATCTGCCATTACCTGGTTTCGTTTCAGTGTGATCAGGTTTTTCCACAAGCGGGTTTTCCAGGTAGCATAGTTATCGTAAATCACGCTTGCTTCCTTTTTCATTTCATCAAGAGCAATTTCTTCATTTTGTTGATGAACAAAGTAGCTCAAGACGGACACAGTCAAACCGGCTTGAAATACAATGACTGCAATAAAAGATAGCATGGTTTTTGTTGCAAGCTTCAAGGAAAGCCTCCCGTAACCAAAAGCGGTTCTTTATCAACAAAGTTATTTATAAAAACAGAAAGCTGAGCTTCCAAAAAAGGCTGATAACGAATAAACGATAGCTGACCACTATGCCATGCGACTTTGTTTTTGCATGGCGAGAACTGAGACGATGGGTGATTGAAAGAAAAATCCTAAAATCTGTCTTTTAAACTGTAAATGGTCGACTTACAGCAAAATCGATACCGCTGGTCGGGTTGTTTCAATTCGCCAACGGAAACATAGGATTAGCTGAATCGGAAAGAGGTCGAAGAGGGTCGTTTTAGCAACTAAAATCCAAAAGCGGGGAAAAAGTGGGGCATAGAAGCCCACTTTTTTGTTGCGTCGAATCTGTTATTCAACAGTCAACTTCATTGATGTCAATAACTGCGGTCCCGCGTCTTGTTCATGAAAAATCTCAACTTCCCAGTCTCCAGCCTCTCTCGGTGTAAAATTTGCCCAGGTTCGATACCTGATGGAACTTTTTACTGTTAGCGCGCCGGAGGTTCTCTTGGTTTCTCCTTCCAGGTTAAACCGTAAAAAAATCTTTTCCTGGGTTCCCATCGGTACCATATAGGCCATCCAGATATAGACGGTTTCGTTGGTTTTGACTTTATGAAAAACCTCCGGTGGAGAACCGTCTTCGCTTAACGGGCCAAACTCGATGATTTCATTTTTACAGTCAAACTTTGCGCCGCCACTTCTGTGAATATCTTGACAGAATTTGGAGTCAGCTAAAACGATACCTTCTCCTTTTCCATTGTAGTAAAAATTTAAAACCCTCAGGGTTTCTTCGGCCGAGGGAACTGATTGGGAATATGCTGACAGGGAAAATGTCAGAAAGAAAACTGCACTTGCTATGATTTTGAGATAGCGCTTCATATGCTGCTTGCTCCTTATATTTATTTATTGAATGATCCGGTTGTGAATTTGGTAATAAAAAATGATGTTGCAAGAAAAATTATCTGCATTCTTTTCATTGCTTTTCAAGGAGAAAGTGTCGAAAAAGCGAACTATGTCAACGTATAAAGGGACGCCGGACCATTATGGATACAAAAATTCATGACCGATTGTTGGGGATTAACTGAAGCTTTTCTCCAGCGTTTGCTTCAACTGTGCAAAAGATACGGGTTTTGTGATGACATCATCCATTCCGGCTTCCAGACAGCGTTTTTTATCCCGCTCCATTGCCTTAGCCGTCAACGCTATAACGGGGACCAATGAGGAAAAGCCATCCTTGAATCTGTTTTGTCGAATCATCCTGGTAGTTTCAAATCCATCCATCCCGGGCATCAGGCAATCCATCAAAACCAAGGAGTATGGCTGCTTTGCAAGCTTATTCAAGGCCTCTTTTCCGCCGGCTGCCAGTTCAACGCGATAACCCATTTTTTCCAGCATTTCCTTGCAGATTATCCTACTCAGGTGGTCATCATCGACGACCAGAATTTTAAAATCTTCCGCTTTCAGTGCGCGCTTGAAAACCAGGCTGTCCTCTTCCCATTGAGTGATATTTGTTTCTTCCGACTTTTTGAATGCGAGTTCAAAGCTGATGGTGGTGCCTTCGCCTTCCTTGCTTTCGATGGTGATTTCCCCGTCCAACATTTCAATGATGTTTTTGGTAATGGTCAGCCCTAATCCGGCTCCACCGTATCTCCGGGTTGTTGAACTGTCCACCTGGGAAAAGGATTCAAAAATCAAAGGCAGGTTTTCATCGGTAATCCCGATGCCGGTGTCTTTTACACTAAAGGAGAGATAAACAGCATCGTCGGTTTCTTTTATT
>JANQLH010000031.1 GCA_028280735.1 SAR324 cluster bacterium
GTCTTTTTTCTCGTCGGGTTTAAAACTCTCGATGAAATAGACCTGGGCTCTCTTTTCTCCTTTTTCGTTAGAGCCGTAAACCACAATATGCGGTAACTCATTACCGGAATCATCCACCAAAGCAATACAACCTGTTTTTTCTTCAGGAATGTTTTGTAGTCGAAGCTTTACAAGGCTTTTGGAAGAAGCGGCAAGAAACTTAAAAGTATCTGTGTCTTGACCACGTTTGTAGTCGACCAGGGAAAAGGATTCGGCATCTCTGGTTTCGTTGTAGAATATTTCAGCCACCCCAAATGCTTTGAACGCCTGGTCAACAGAACTTCGAACAAGGTTTTGGGCAATCTGCAAACGACTAATGTTCATGATCGGCGTTGATAAGCCAAAATGGGTGGTTGAAAAACTTTTGATTCGCTCTTCGTATGATGACGCCAACAGTGCTTCAACCTCCTCCTCTATTCCCTTGTTGTCGACTAATACCAACATTCGCCTTGTCTGCATCTCCAGTACTCTTGATCGCTCAATACCCGTCCATAATTTCTGGTTGCTCCATTTCTCAGCCCAGCTGGAATAACCGTCGAAGCTGCCATCTGCTGTATCTTGACGGATTTCAATGGTTTTTACAGGCTTATGAGTCTTCAAATACTTGCCGGGTGTCGTATATTCAATGAAATCCAGGCCATCCATACTATCCACTAAACCTGATAACCCCTGCAACGATGAAAAAACCTTGTTAACCAAAGGAACGTCCATTCCAATCCAAAAATCGTCGTCAGCATCCATATCGATTAAGACCATTAAATCCGTTGGTTCGTATAATTCCAGCTGTTGTTTTCGAATTTTTTTCACCCATTTACGCAGGGAGATGTTGTCTACCAGATCTCCCGTATTGTAGGCGGGAAAGAGAGTCAGGGTTTCTTCAATGCCCTCGTATTTTAAAGTTAATGGATTAAATCGTTCGACCAAGGACAAAGGAGGGATAAAATTGCTAAAGGTATTGAATGGCAAAGCACTGTTAAAAAGGCTGATCGAATCGATTCCCTGCTGTTGATAAGCCTTAAGATGAATGGGAGTGAACATCATTTCCTGTGGCCTGACCATCGGCACAAATGAGTCAAAAATATCTTTGATACCGGACTTGTCGTTGTTTGATATCGATCTTCTTAAGACCTCCTCAAACTCTTGAGCTGTGTGTGCACTGATCAGTCCGTTGTTGTAGGACATTATTTGAAATTCATCCCTGCCTGATTCGATTCTTTTCTTCCAACTCTCAATGATATCAGGGCTATGCTCCGGAATTGCATTTTCTAGCGAATAATAATTGTCGGCATCCCAGGTGCCGCAAACATTGACTCCTTTTGCGTTGTACTCGTTTAAGGTATTGATGATGTGACGAATTATCCTGATATCCTTACCAAAACCGTTTTCATCCGGTGTGTTCCCCCGATAGGAGTGATTAAAGTTTACATGAAATCTAAATGCGATGTAGATCTTGGGATCGTCCATTCCACTCCTGTCCATTTAAATTTTCTGAGGCTTTGACTGTAAATTGAAAACAATCTGCTGTACTGGTTTTCAGGCGTTGCAGTCCTGGCTTTGTGGTATTTATACAAGAAACAATGCTCCAGTCTCTTGGTCTGTAAATAGTATCGACAAGCCAACCAAAAAATCAATCCAAAGCCCCGGTTTTTTTTCAAATTCCATCGATTATTACAGGTTATTTGAAGTATCAACTAAGAAAAACGAATCTAATTGTTTGGGCATAAGAGTTGAATCACAGGTAAAATGCTCAAGATAGTCATGGTTTTGCAATATAGGACTTCCCCATAAAGCCATAAATTTCTCTCTCGGACTAAAAAGTGCATTCGGAGTGGATGTAAAGATTCGATCTCAGTCTGGTTCTATTGACCATGAATATGGTAAGTGATAGTTTTTCAAACTGATTTACCCGGAAGGTGAGATTTTGGTCATCAATCATGCCAATCAATTAATTAAAAGCCTAAACAAATTGAATGAGTTGTTTGATTGAAGCTTTATCTGAATATCTCAACTTGTCTGAATAACTTTTTATATCAAGAACCAAATCTCATTAGCATTGTGCTATGAAGCAAATATTAACGCTGTTTTCTGGTCATTTTGTTGGAAAATTAATCCTCTTTCTCATTCATGTATGGCTAGGTTATTCAATGGATGGAAATGCCTACGGCCGCTTTGCTTATTTGCTTGGAATCGGAGCGATATTTTTACAACCCTTGTTTGATCATGGATCGGACATGATCTGGACTCGTAAGGTCTCTTTGTTAAATGCCTTTCCGTTAAAACAGCTATTTTCGATAAAATCAAAAATATTTTTAGGTTCACTAATCTTATTGTTAATAGGTTTTCACGTACTTGAATTATCGTTTATGGATATTTCAAGTTGTTTGATTTATTACTATTTACTGTCATGGCAAACCTCTCTTTTCGCTTTTTTTAGAGGTGATAAAAGACCTCAACACGAGGGCTATTGTATTGTCCTCACAAGATCATTGGCATTAGGGATGTTGTTCCTGCAAAACCAGTATGGCGAATTAACAGTTCACGCTGTTTTTTGGACTTTTTCAGCAATGGTTGTTGCGGGAATTGTGTATTGTCTGGTAGTTGGAAGGTTTTATCAAAGAACAACCAAGCAAGTATCTGTCGGAGAGGTATTGACTGAAAGCAGGCATTTGTTTGCAAATCAACTGCTATGGGCTGCTTATGGTAAAATCGATATTCTCATCGTTGCCAATTGGATCGGGGAACTTGAAGTTGGCTATTATCATCTATCCATTAAAATTATTGAAGCCGCCTTCCTGCTACCAAATACACTTTTGATAATTATTTACCCGACCACGGTTGGCTATTTTAACACTAAAAATAATTGGATCGATAAGTTCAATAAGTATTTAAAAGCTATAAGCTTAACTTCCGCGGCTGTATTTATTCTATCGGTTTTGGCACTACTTGTTTTACGGCATCAAAATTTAATTACTCTTCCAATTGAGGATAATGTATTACTATTTGCCTTATTTCTACTTCCAATGCTGATTCCTCTTGCAATTAACAAATATCTTTCGGATTGCTTTATCGGACTACAGATTCAAAACAGAATTTTAAATATATCTGTAATTTCTTTATTAATTAATCTTACTCTAAATTTGGTACTTGTTACATTTTATGGAATCTTTGGAATAATTTTATCTAAAATTATCAGTGAACTAATAATGACTTTGCTGTTCTTGTTATCCTTAAATCAATACAAAAAAAATTCTGCTTTCACCTAGAATTAAACTTTTTTACGGATTTATACCATGTCATCAAAAATACTATACATAGCGCTAAGTTTGGCCTGGGCATTAAATTTTTTAGCTATGACATTACTTGGTTCAATGGGAAACTACAAACATGCAGTATTGTTTGAACTAGGTTCCAGATTTGCCTGGATTTCCATTATACTCTATTTCTTCTTCATTTTGTTCAAGCAACACGGGGTTTCCGCCATAACAGTGATTCTGAAGCATATAAATAATAAGGGATTTGTATTGTCACTATGCTTACTATCGTTTTGGTTTGCTTTTATTGGAATCTATCATGAAATCTATATCCAACCTTTTTCTTCGGCTTTGGCTATACTTTTAGTCCTAACCGTCACGGTTACCGGAATCGCTTCAAATCAGTTAAGTTTCCAAAAAATAGTTTCAAGCTGCCTGATTGGAACTGCCCCACTTGTGTTGCTTACCCTGATAATGTGGAAACTTCAAATAACAACTTTCTTGGGATTGGATCAAAGCTTATATTACAGAGTCACTCTTCCGTGGGGGCTATTCGAAAACCCGAATGCATTAGGATCTGTATTATTGGGGTTATGTGTTTTTTCTATCTATTTAATTATTACACAGATTAAAGATGGAAACCACTCTCAGCTAACTTTAATATTTGTTTATTTTATAGTCTGTGGGTATTTATTATACAACACCAAGCATATAACAGCATTGATTTCTTTGATTTTGGGAATCATATGCATAAGCTTTTTACTTTCTAAAAAAAGATTATTTTTTGCTACAATTTTTATATTTATAATTGCTATTTTATCTGCTCTTGTTTTAACTTCAGATTACAATGAAAATGAATTAAATACTAAATGGAGAAGGTCAGTTTATTATTCCAACCAAATCCTTAAAGGCAACATTACTAACAAGACTATCCAACGTTTAACCAGCGGTCGTAACTTATTGTGGCATAGTGCCTTTAATGAAATGTTAAGTAGCCCTTTTGTAGGGTATGGTACCAAACCTAAATATATTAATTTGATCAGTGGTAAAATAATCCCTTTGAGTAAAAATAAATCTAATAAGCTTAGCTCATATAAACCAATACAAAAAGGAAATCGCAGCTATCACTCATTTATACTTCAGCTAGTTGTGCTTTATGGAGTTCCATCTTTTGTACTTTTTTGTGTTATTCATTTTTTCTACTTTAAAAATATAAAGCATATTACTGATAAAAACCTTTCAATTTTTATTTTATTCAGTATTTTAGTATATAATATTGTGAATGATGGCTTGCTGGAAGGAATGCAATTTATTAGTATTCAATACTTATTTACTCTTTGCTATTTTTCTATATTTTTGCCAAAAAGCAATGAAAAGCATGAATCAATTAATTGATCTCAAGCAAAGCTGGAAGTTTTAATTCAATTATACTCCTCAAACTTGCGATGATTCTTGGCTAGGTGAATGAGTGTTATTGGGATTATCTTAAAGCCGGAGAAATTGTACCTTCAATCTCATTTCGTATGACTTAAAATCCTTGTATTCTTTATTATAGTCTTACTCAATTAACTCACAATAAACAACTAATGAGATTTTTTAGAAATTATGAATCATCGTCTCACACTGACCAATCTTTCTGAGTCTTCCGGTAAAAACGGCTGGTTAAACCTTTAATTGTCCCATGGCTATTCATCAAACCTTTTTTATTACAATAGCTTAGGTTGTTATTCCGTTAATCATGCATCAAATTAAGGTCTAAGGCTTTAAATTATACCGGCGCTTGTAGTAAATTATGAGCAGAATCTGCCTTTCAATCGGGGGCTTAATTGGGCGCAAACGAATTACTAATCTAACCAGAAACTATCTTCCGGATGGTTTGGTCGACGTCTTTTTGGGCCATTTTGATACGGAAGCGTTCTTTTTGATAGGTGAGCTTTAGCATTAAAACTTCGTAGGTGACTCCCAGTTTCAAACCTGCATCAAAATAGTTCTTAACTTCAACGGATTGCTGGTTTTCGTTTACAAAAATCGATGACACTAATGTGTTGAGCATAAAAATCAGGTGTTCCGGATCTTTAACTTCTAGTTTGTCTATTTCCGGCAGTTCTTTTGTTTTCAACAACCTGATGATTTCCTCAAGGGTTTCCTTTGACTCTTCTTTCAGGAAAACCTTACTCATTTTTTTCATAAAAGCGACTTGGCTGTCTTCCACAATGTTGTCAGCCAAAATAACGGAAACCACTGCTTTCGCCAACCACTTCTGTTCAGCAGTCAATAACTCATGCATGTATTTAATCTTTTTGGGCTTGGTGTCCATAAGCTTATTTTGTGTTTGGTTTTCAAATACCGGCGAATCTGCATAACTTGGTGACATCGATCACCTGATCCGGTGGTTTGATTTGCATTTAAATAAAAAAAGCTTCTATCCAAAGGATCTCATATTACCAACTTTTGATAAATTGTATTCTACATCTATGGCTTTTTGGGGAAGAAATAGTCAATGGCCTTGGATTCTGCTGATTTAGCGGCCGGGTCGATTGGTTTGTTAATCTAGCTGATTCTCTACACTCCGGTCAACGCTGCTCAAAGATTGACTTAACTTGTGTGTTACATGTCGGGCTTCATCATTATCCGACTTGTGGAAAACGTGTTTGAACCCGGGTGACCGGTCCTACCGATTTCGAAATTCAGTTGGTGTCATGTTGAATTCTTTTTTGAAGGAAGTATAAAAGGCGGATTTTGATTTGAATCCCACCTGGAAGGCAATGGACAGGATGGATTGGCTTTTGTCCGCGACAAGAAGCCGTTTGGCGGCATCCAGTCTGAAATTGTTGACAAACTGGGGAAAACTGCACTTTAACTTATCGTTAAGAATTTGGGATAGTTGATGGCTTGTAATATCAACCATTTTACTGAGCATGCCCAATGACAAGTCCTCATTTTCATACTCTTTTTCCACTTCCATAATATCCGATAAGCGATTAACCACCAGATCAACATCAAGTCCGGAGATTTTGGACTTTTCGTAGCGGGCTTTGCTGTATGCTTTTTTTATGTTCAAGACATAGGTCGGGTACCTGTGGGTCAGGAAATAGATGGTTAAAAAAAGTAGGATGGCCAGCAAACAGACGGTAGAATAAAGCGTGAAGCTCATGAAAATGCTGGCGATTACCATCAAAGCGGAGATCATGATTGAACTTGTCAGCAAAGCAAAGGTAGCCAGTTTGGCTTCAGGATACTGTGACTTTCCTTCATCCAGCAACGCGTAGCTTATCTTGAAGTTAACCAGCGAGTAGATTAAAAAGCATAAACTGGAAATGAAGTAAGATATGTAAGTGATCAGAAGGTGGGTATTATGAAACGAGCTTTCAGGATCATCCAAGGTGATTTTAATCGTGTACAGGATTGCCAAAACCAGAAATGAAGCTGCTGCCGGAACAAAGTGGAGTAGTTGCTTAACGGTGAATAAAAAGCGGGCATCGATGAGCTGCCTGAAAGTGAAGTAAGTGAGAACGGCAAGACTAAAGTTGATCGACGGCTCGTAAACATCTGAAAATCTAACCGTATCGTAAGACCCTTCGCTCAGTTCCAGACAAAAATGAAAAAGAAGAATACCCCCGCAGATGTTTAGAGCAGCCAGTAAATAATTGAGTTGCCTTTTATCTTTTATCACCAATTGACCCAAACCCTGCAAACACGCAAACGCTCCGCCGCATAACGCAGCATAAAAAACAAATCGATCCATTCTCATTCCGCAACTGATTGGTTTTTTATCCTTTCGATTTAATCTTCATTGCAATATCACGATCTAAGATTTCCTGTCGATAGAGTTTACACGGGTTTTTTCAATAATCAAAAGCTGTGGTTTCCTTGATTGCAAACTTAGCATCCGATTAATAGACACGTTCACATTTATAGAATAGGACAATTTTATTGTTTTGATTCTGGAAAATATTTTTACCATTTATGAATATCCTCGACCATTCGTGACCAAAACACGGGTCACGCTCGCCGAATATGAAGAAATTGGTGCGTTAACGAATCAATAGTTTACACGTTCTTGCTGGATTGGTTTGATAGTTGGCAAAGGAATGCATTGTAACTTTTTTGAATGGGATAAACATCCAAAAAAGCTATCCAGAGTTCAATTGGGCGATGAAAATATGAAAACACTATTAAAACTCGATTTCACATATATCTGTTTGATGACAATAGCCTGTTGTTCATTTGCAGGATGCCAACAGCCGGCAGGTAGTGATAAAGATGAACCGCATAATCCCAGGGTGATAAGCATAGATCCTGCTGATCAGTCAGAATCGGTTGCACCTGACAGCAAGGTCACCATTGTTTTCGATTCTGAAATGGATGGTGATACTGTGACAGTCGATTCAGTTAAACTGTATCACCAATCCGGAACGGAAGTGGCCGGTGATGTCACTCTGGATGTTGATACGACCTACTTTACCCCGCAAAACTACTTAGAAAAGAACACCGATTATACCGTTGAAGTGAGCAGCAGTATCAAAGACATTAGTGGAAACCCGCTGGACAATGATGTCACTTCCGGATTTAGAGTGGTTTTTGAAGGGCAGCCCTTTGTAATTCAAGCGGTTCGAAATATTTATCGTGAATTTCATCTGGCTACCAATATGGAAGCAACCCAGGATGTCACATATGAAGTGATTACTTCTCCTGAGTTAGGAACTGTTGTGATCACCGGATCTGAGGTTTCATATAAATCAAACACAGCCGACGCGACCACTGATTCATTTAGCTATCGGGCAGACAACGGTGTTGACGTTACTGAAGCGGTGACGGTCGATCTGACAATCAATACTCCCATGTTCTCCGATACTGGCCAGACAGGGGACTACACAATGGAGCATGGCGAAGATTCAGATTACCATATCAATTCGCCTTCTTTTGCATACAACGACGCCAGCAATGACACGGTCTTGGATGAAATGACGGAATTGGTCTGGCAAACCACGCACAACGGTTTGGTTGGCAGTGTCGAAGATGCTTCCACGGATTGCCATGAACTGGATCTTGGGGGTTATACAGATTGGAGACTGCCGACCATCAAAGAACTGATGTTTGTGACCATATGGGACGATGGTGATTCACAACTGGATTCTCTTTTTACGGAAGATACCAATGCTAGCTATTGGGCCAAAGAATCCTATCCAAAACAAGGTAGTTCCAATTATTTTTATTTTTCTGCAACCAAACAGGTCCATAATGGTTCAACGGGCTCAGCGACCTCCTGGTGTGTTCGTGGCAAAGTGGCAAAATCAGCCTTTGTGGACAATGGTGACAAAACCGTGAGAGACGAATCAACCGGACTTACCTGGCAACAGGAGACGGTTGTGGAAAAAGAATGGGAAGATGCCATCGCCTATTGTGATAGTCTGGTCCTGGCTAACAAAAACGATTGGCGTTTGCCAAACATTAAGGAATTGCTCTCGCTTTTCGATTATTCAAGGGAAGATCCGGCTATAAACACTGATGTTTTCCCTTCCACAAGCCAGGATTATTATTGGGCATCAACTCTGAAGGATAACGGAACCCTTTCCAATGTAGTCAGTTTCAATAATGGTGAGAGTGTGTTTGCCTCACTTGGAATTGATTTTCCAGTGCGCTGCGTCCGTGGGCAATAGAGCTGACAGCTTTTTGCCTCATAACAGTTTCTGTTTAATCGGGTCTTTTTCGTTCAATATTATAAATCAAGACGACACGGTATTTTGAATAAAGGAAGAATAACCTGCTGCCTGTGAACTGTTTACACCATTGAAAGGTAGATAAACCGGCTTATTTGACAAGAATGGAACAATTACGAAGTTAAAAATAGGAATTTCACTCTCAGGTAATATTATCGATATAACGAATCGATATCCATAAAAAGGGCAAACCATGTTTGGCTATTGGTTTGTCATCTACTCCAATACCAACTGGAATATGTTATGAAGCTTTATGTTTTGTTGTTGATAGTAGTTTTGGTTCTTTTGAGCGCTTGCTCCGCTTCTGTTCCAAAACCAAAAATGATAAATCGAGAGGGCATTAATCCTCTTGTCCTTACTGACGATCATAAAGTTACTTATTTTAAGCAAGATGGGCATAGGGAACGTATTTGTGCATCAAGGGAAGCAGACGCAGTCGCAACCAGTCAAACAGGGGTATCAATGGGCTTTACCACTTTAGGAGGAACGGAAACTATCGGAGAACAATCCGGTCGCGGAGAGCTTGCTTTAGGGGGACGCAGCCCTCTTGTCCTGATCACCAGGGAGTTAATTTATCGCGCTTGCGAATTAACAATGAATCTCAACACTGACGAAAAAACGAGTATTGAAGTGTATAGAATGTTTTTAACCTCCTTAGCCCATATTGCGAAGAACCATATAAACCAGGGAAGCCAGCCGACGAGCTCTGAATTGCCCTTCTTGAATGTTCCAAAAGCTGATTTGGAACATGAAAAATCCTTATCCGAGGACTCATCATCCGAATCAGAAGAAGATTCGACTGATGAAGACGAGGAATAGCAACCTAATCATTTTAGAAATGGAGAAAATGATGAAAGATATAAAAAATCTAATGCGAAAGTGTATTTTATGTTTGATTACCGTTTTTGGAACTACATTGCATGCATCTGCGGGTAGCCCGTTTGCAATCGATCCGTTCAATTTGATACCTGTCGAAAAAATCTATGATTCGATTGAAAATTACAATCGAAATAACAATCATTTCTTCAATATCGACGATACGATTCTATTCTTTGAAGACAATGGTTGTGGTAGAAATGGAGGAAACCTCGTTGGATCAATTGCCCTGGATCGACACCGTGT
>JANQLH010000039.1 GCA_028280735.1 SAR324 cluster bacterium
GAAACGGTTGACGCAGATGAATCTGAAAGCGGCAAGGATGAGATCAGGGTTACCCTTAACAAGGAAACCTGGGACGCACACTACTTCAGCAATTTATATGGAAACCTTCTTTTCGTAACCTGGGGAGACCTTTATCAGTACAGTTGCCAGGAAAACACGGAGACTTACGCTCTATTGTTCTCACCCTTTCGTTTTGATCATTTCTATAACAAATGGCAGTTCTGGCTACCAATTTTAGTATTGGCGGGCAGTTATCAATCCTATGATGACAATACCATGGTGGAATACTACCTTAAAAGAGGGCTGACCAAAGATAAGATTCGTCGTGATACATTCCCTCAATACTATATGGTCGGGGTAGGAGAAGAGATGTTTTTCCGGGGTGTGGTGCAACACTACTTTTTCGAATCGCTGCGCGATTTCTGGAAATTTTCCCCTGCTACAAGCAGGCATTTATCTATTTTAGGTGCATCCGCTGTATTTGCGGCTGCTCACTCAGGGACGGGTTTTACTGCCAGTCCGGCAACCGCCTTTTTGTTCGGATTATACGAAGGTTATGTTTACCACCCCAGTATTGAAGAGTTTGATCTGATCACAGCCATCGCTATCCATTCCTGGTGGGACATCATCGTCTCGTACACCATCCTCAACCATGCTACCTATAAGGAATTTCATTCTGACGTGCAAGTACCCTTATTCAGAATAGGATTTAACTTTTAGGTTTCCCGGTCAGTATTTTCTTCAACTGCTTTAACGAAAGCCAGGGAGTCGATTCAGCTTGACTATCACCTGGTTCATCACTCTCCATTTGGCCGTCTGCAATCATTCGGATTGACAGCTTATAATCATTGATAACATCAAATACCGTTACCGGTGTTAAATCTTCAATAAAAGCTTTATATGCATCGCGAGTCGCCGGATCTGCATAGTGATCCGGTGAGGACATGTTTTCAAGCAGGGACGGATCAGGTGCCAGTTGGGAATTTGAAACCAGGCAACCTGCCAGTACCATGCTGGAATGAAAGCCGTCCAAAAGGTCCAGCCTCTTGTTCTTGAGGATTTGCTTCAAAAACTGTTTATAAAACAGGTATCGTTTTTGAGCGTATAACTGCAAAAGACCGTGTGTTTGAACATGACCTATAAATTCCAGGACAGCCTTCCTTAGTTCGGCATCCGGCGTCCGCATATGCTTGATCAGTGGTGATGGCACTTTTGTGTCATGGCTGAGCTTATAGGATTTGAAAATCTCCAGCACCCGGCTGACCTCGGATATTTTTTCCTTATAACCGGCGATATAGGCGGGAGAAAACAGATTTCCAATTGATTTCGCAACATCGGAGGACAAGGTATACAGACCTCCGCGTTCAATGTGTAAAGATTCTTGCGAAAACAGACCGGGAATTGAGATAATTGTCTCTATGTTTCGATTTAAGGTTGAAAACGTCGAAAAAACAAAATCAAGAATCTCTTGCTTGTGCTTTGCCAGGTTAAGGTTAAGCAAAGCCGGAAGCACCTTGTCGATATAATTTGGTGTATTGAAAAAATCGATCGTTTGGAGGATAAAGAAGCGCTTGGAACTCGGGAACCGGTTGATTACATGACGAATGGCATGCAGATTTTCCCACAGTTGCTCCACGACCTCGGAAGATACGCCAGAAATCCTGCCCTCTTGCAGATACTTGTCCACAGTTTTGTTATCCACCAATTCGGCTTGATGTGACAACTTTTCAACTGTCTTGTTGGGAAAAGCTCGTTTAGCTTGAGATTGTTTTCCAATATCACTGCGTCGGCGATAAAACTCCAGCGCTTTTTGATGTTGATTTGCTCGGTTTTCAGGCAATTTACTTTATCCAGAATGACCTGCCCCATCGCAAGTGAAAAGCGAAACATGCAGCTTGGAATGGGTACTCCTGCGTCATTCCGGGCCAGACCCGAAATCTAAACAGGCGTCATTGGTTAGATGGTTTTGGATGCCGGATCATGAAGCGCGAAACTTGCAGCGCTGAACGGCATGACTAAAATAAACAATTATTACAAATTAACAAGGATATTCTTTGAGGTTAAGCTTTTTTGGCGTCGCCAGTACCAAGTAAGTCCCCCAGCTTTATAACGAGCGTTAACCATTAGCTTTGCTGCTTGTTTGGTCTTAATTAGATGATTACTCGTCGTTATCAATAGTATTCATCAATCATAAACGGATGGAGATTCAATGGCAATTTTGTTTTTCGCAACCAGTGTTCTCTCGCTTCTTTACGGTTACGCAGGATGGAGGTTGTTCGTCCCCTTGGATCTTCCATACCCATGGATGGCGGTGGTTTGGACCGTCCTGTTTGTTGTTGCCATGTTGCCCCTGGTTTCCATCCTCTTGCGTTTCAATAGGGTTGAAACAGCAATCAATGATGCAATCGCCTGGCTGGGATACATCTCACTCGGTTTTGTATCCCTGTTGTTCTTTTTTCTCCTGCTAAAAGATGCCCTATGGATCGCAACACTGGTTGTCGCTGAAATTGGAACATTATTCCAGGGCGAAGCCGCGCCTCATAATGCTCTCTTGCCTGATCCGGATGAAGGGCGAAAACAACTTACCGGAGTGACCCTTAACATGGCAATATTGGGGGTATCAGCTATCCTGACCGGTATCGGGTACCTTAATGCCCGGCATCGAATGAAAACCATTAGAGTCACCATTCCCGTTAAAGACTTACCGGAGGATTTGGAAGGGTTACGAATCGTACAAATTTCCGATATTCACGTCGGTCCTACTATAAAAAGAAAATTCGTCGAAGAAATCGTTCAACGGGTCAACGCATTAAACCCGGATATCGTGGCTCTTACCGGAGATCTGGTCGACGGCTCCGTTGAATATCTTTCCCATGATGTCGAACCTTTAAAAAATCTTTCCGCAACCTATGGCAGGTTTTTTATTACGGGCAACCATGAATACTACTCCGGAGTCCACAAATGGATAGAAAAAGCAAAGGAACTGGGTTTGGAGGTCCTGCTTAACCGGCACAAAGTATTGAAAATCTCTCAATCCGAATTGGTTATTGGTGGTGTGGCTGATATCAGTGCCGGACAAATGGTACCCTCTCATCGATCAGATCCGGTAGCTTCCCTGGCAGGGGCTCCGTCAAACTCTGTTAAAGTTTTACTGGCACACCAGCCAGTCAGCGTATACCAAGCAGCAAAGGCCGGATATGACATTCAATTGTCCGGTCATACGCATGGAGGGCAGTATTTTCCGTTTTCCGGATTGGTAAAGTGGCAACAGCCTTTTCTGGCCGGACTTTACAAACATGAAAATACCTGGATTTATGTAAACAGGGGAACAGGTTATTGGGGACCGCCAATACGCTTGGGTCCACCTGCGGAGATTACGGAAGTTGTCTTATCGGGGAAGCTGAGTGATCCAATGGAAGAAACAGTCAAGGGAGATTATTCATTCAACTTGCCTTTCAGGTAATCATCCCATTCTACAGGCAGCAGGTATTTTTTCTTGTTATTACATTCCTTGCAGCAGGGAACGATATTGCTTTTGGTAGACTTTCCACCCCGGCTGACCGGTATGACATGATCCATTGTCAGGCTTTTGGCGGGGAATCGGTTTTTACAATAATGACACTGGCCCCGACCCCGCAAATTTTTCCACCATTGGGTCTGTCGTAATTCTCTTGCTTTTGCTTTTTCCTTGCGCAAATGCTCTTCGCTCACGGGAAAAAAGTCGCATTCCAGTGCCATACCTGTATCCTTATTTTATCAAACGGCGGATTCCCATTGACAGTTGGGTTGTTTGACTGTGTTTAGTTGTCGAGTTTTTATGCAAAAACCACCGTTTTGTTGCCATGGACGATTATTCTGCTCTCCAGATGGGCTTTCAAGGCCCTGGCTAGAACAATCCTTTCAATATCCGCACCTATCTGTGCCAGATGTTCCGGTGTATGTTGATGATTCACTCTCTGAACATCCTGCTCGATAATAGGCCCGGCATCCAGTTCTGCGGTTGCATAATGAGCCGTGGCACCAATCATCTTCACACCCCTGTTGTATGCATTTCGATATGGATTGGCACCTTTGAACGCGGGTAAAAAAGCATGGTGGATGTTAATGATTTTTCCGAAATATTCTTCCGTGAACGGTTTGGATAATATCTGCATGTAACGCGCAAGTACGATAAGATCGATATGTTGTTTTTTCAGGAGTTCCCGAATTTCATTTTCCTGTGTTTTTTTATCCCTTTGTCCATTAATGGAAATGCAGTAAAAAGGAACTCGAAATTTGTCGGCAATCGGTTCCAAATCGGGATGATTGCTGATAATCATAGGAATATCACATTTTAACTCGTTTTGCTCTTGCCTTACAAGGATATCGTAAAGACAGTGCGGAGCTTTCGTTACCATTAGAGCAACCCTGGTGGGCTGGTTGGAATAGTGCACAGACCATTGAAGCTGGAGATCCTTGCAAAAATCATCAAATTCCACTTCCAGTTCCTTACGTGATGTCCCTAAATCCCCCATGTCGAGATGAACGCGCATAAAGTATTGATTAGCCAATAAATCAACATGCTCACGACAGTTTAGAATATTAAATCCTCTTTTGTAAAAAAATGTACTGATCCTGGAGACCAAACCTTTTTGATCTGGTGCCTGAATTAAAAATGTTATTGTTTCCATGCTATTTACTGGGCCAATGGGTTCAATTCCCCCGATCTCTTATGGCAATCTACCGGTTGATGTTTATTGCAATCAGCCTTACAAATCCTCCCTGGCGAACGTCAACTCCGCAATTTTATCGACATTGCTCCTTTCCATGTTCCTTTGGAATTCAACATATCGGTTTCGAGGCTTAGTATTATCAAAATCGGGATTCGGTTTTATTTTTCAATTAAGATGATTAATCATAGATACCGGTAACTAATTAGTAAATGAGGCGATTTCTGCAAATTAACGAGTATCAAACTTTCAGCAAGGTTGATCTTCTTTTTAAGTCATTTTTCTAAAAAACCGTCACGAAATCTTGCCATCCGATTAAAATTGACTTTTTATTGAATCGTTGCATTTCCAGGGTAAAAGGTGATAATAGTAAAAAGAAGATCAATCGCAAACCAAGGCGGAACGTATGAAAAGTAACAAATCTGAAACAATTGAACTGAACCGGGATATTACCCAAGAGCCCTCTGACGATTATCAAACCCTGAAACAGCAATTCGAGGAGCTACAGAAGTCTAGCCGATCCCTTGAACTCGCGTTGAACAGGGCTGAATCTGTTTTCGCCTCTCAAAGTGAGTTTTTGGCCAACATGTCTCATGATTTGAGAACTCCTCTACATACTATTTTAAGTTATTCCCGCTTTGGTATCGAAAAAATCAACAGGGTAGAAAAGGAAAAAATTGTTAAGTATTTTAGTAATATTGAAGAAAGTGGAAAAAAACTGCAGGAAATGCTTAACCAGATTGTCGATTTAGCCAAGCTGGAATCCGGCAAAATGGCTTTTCAGATGTACAGCATTAATCTGAATTTAATCGTTACTTCACTGCTCAAGGATCAACGGCAAAACCTTGATAAAAAAAACCTAAGCATCGAAACCTCGTTTCCCTCGGAAACAAACCAGGTAACCTGCGATCAACATAAAATCGGCCAGGTGATGAACTCCTTGTTGCACAACGCGATTCACTACTCCCCTGAGGCTGAAACCATTCACATAAAGATCGAAGATTGCCGGCTTCCTCAAAACAAAATGGAACAGGCCATTCAAATTTCCTTTCAAGATCAGCGTGAAGAAAGAATACCTCAGGAAGTTGTGGAAGACTTTTCCATTTTCGTTGATCAGGAAAGAAAAAAAACAGGCGGCCGGGTGAATGGCATAAATCTGGCGATCGCTTATGAGATTATAAAACATCATCATGGTTCCATGCAGGCGCAAAACTGCAATCCCAGAGGTGTTTCCTACCTGTTTACCTTACCGCTTAACCAGCCCGGATAGTTTCATATTCATCGATTAGAAAAATACTTCCTGTCATGGCGAATCGTTCCCCAGCTCCACTGCCAAGAGCCCTGTGCCTTGGCCATTGTCTTACCAATGAAGTTCTGATACCTTCATTTAAACTTGATGATAAAAAAAACATTGCCTCAACCGCCTGTATGGGAAGATACCAAATTGGAGAAAACATGGGTAAAGGGATAGCTTGGAAGCTTTTTCTCGGACTTTTATTATTTGTAATTACCGCCTGTTCCTCGAAGGAATACCAGCCTTTAACGAAAGATTCCTCCCCGTCGTTAAACAACTCACTGGCTGTGATGGGTATTCGCTTTGTCGAAAACTATACTGATCCGGAAACTCGGGAGGAAAAGTCATTCATCAGTTATGATATTTTGAAAAATGAAGAGCTTTTAAACCTCAGGCAAATAGAAAAAGGGTCACCGGAATTGCATCGCTCCCTTTATTATTTGAGTGATTTCAAGTTTCACTGGTCCGATGAAATGGGTGGTGATCATTTGATTTCCCGTTTCCACAACAATCTGCTCCAGTATGAAAACACTGCCCTATATGAATTAAAACCCGGCACCTACACTTTGAACGGCTTTCGTATGCGTCAACTTAAGCTAAAGGAAGAAAAAAGAGGGAAAAGCGAGGATCGCTGGCATCTTTATTTTAAGCAGTACAACGAAACCATCGGCACCTGGAAACTGCCGGCCGGTGAGATTGTGTACCTGGGTGACCTAACCCTGACGTTTTATACAAAGAAAGAAAAGCGCGGCCTACTCTCACCGGAAGTGGTAAACAAAGATATCATTTTGCAAAACATCAAAATCGAAGATAAATTTGAGCAAATGAAATCCGCGTTAAAGGAACAAAAACCCTGGTTTCCTGTTGATAAGATGACAAACGCTTCCCGGGAGAATCAATGGGTTTATTATCAACCCCCTGCCGTAAGAAAAAAGCAGGAAAAAGCAGCTCCGGAACAGCCGCAAACCGAAAAACAGGAACCAAAGAAGAAAAAGGAGAACACCTTTTACTAGAAGCCATAACAACCAACCACAAGGAGGTTTGCCATGCCAACTGTTTTTGAAAAAAAAGGTGACAACATTACCAAGGCAATCAATTTTATTGATGAGCAACTCAAAGCCAATAAGGATAAAAAGGTGCAAACATTGATTTCAGAAGCCGGTGCCAGATACAACCTGACACCAAAAGATGAAGAGTATTTAATAAGGGTGTTTAAAGACAAAAAATAAGCCTGCTGTAGCGGGGAGATATATTTACCCGCTTCATCATCACCAAGTGCCGCTACCTTTTATCAAGACCACCTCCATCCGAAGCAGACAATATGGTATTTTCATGCACCAGGTCTACCAGGTCTGTCACACGAACATCATTTTCCTTGGCAACTTCTTCATACGATTCCAGGCAGGTAACACATTCCACTGCCATGGTCTTGGCACCGGTTGCTTTTGCCATGTCCATCTTTTTCCGGGCAATACCGGCGTTTAACTCCGGATTGACTTTAAAATTATAGTAACCGCAACACAATGCTTTATCCCGGTTCGGCTCCATCTCCTTCAATGTGTACATCTTGTTGAGCAAAGCCCTGGCGGGATTTGCCAGACCCAGTTTTCTGGTACAGTGGCAACTGTCATGAAACGTTATCATCTCACCGGTTTCTGTTGCATTGAGTTCATCAATATGCTCCAGCAGCCACTGGGACGTTGTTAGTACTTTCCATTTTGTGTGTTTTAATTGAATCATCCTCTTCAGGCCGGCGAAACATTCCATACAACCCGTAACGATCTCTTTAGGTTTGATATCGTCAATTACGTCGGCTACATAACGGTGCAACAGTTCCGCCTCTTCAATCCTTCCTCCCATTAATTGGGGCCACCCGCAACAGCTTTTAAGACCTCCCAACACCTCATAGTCAAGCCCTAGCTTATCCGCAATATCCAATGTTTTGAACTGAACTCCGGTGTGACTGAAAATATAGCAGCCGAAATAGATCAAGGTATCGCAGGATTTAAAGGTTGATTTATCCACATGTTGCCTGAGTCGTCCCAATTTGGCGCCTGCCAATAAGTTAAATCCCCTAATGACCATTTCTTTGCCCAACGATTTTTTCCCGGGTTGATGCGGGTTCCATCCGCTAATTCCTTTCGCTTTGTAATAGCTAAAATGATGTTTCGGTGTTTCGTCGGCTATTGCCTTTTGTTTAAGCTTAATCATCAATATATCCCGCTGTACTCCAGCAGGACAGGCCACCGTGCATTCACCGCACTGGATGCACTCGAAGGTGAATTTTTTTACGGCTGCCGTAAGCGGGTTATTATCGATGGTGCACTCGTTAAGCTCTGCTATCGTCAAATTCTGGTCCACAACAGGGCACACCCTCATGCAATCACCATCACCAAAACAACTGTCCAGCTGATATTCAGCAAAAACATTCAATTCTTCCGTAAAGTCCAGCGAAGGATTTCTTACGTTGATCGGATTTATTTTCATGTCATAATTCAAGGCTAGTTAATCCGTTAATATTACGTACATTTGGGACGCAGTTTGGATTTGCTTGCTCTTCCGGCACGGACTTTTATTCTGATTTGCTTAAATTTATCAGGTCTCGGTTGTTAATTTTTGGTTTTTCAAGTTTGCTTCCAATGTCATGGAATGGTTCCACAAACTGATAGCCGATAACGGATTACCGATAACGTGATGACATCCGGAAAGAATACCCGAGCTTTAACATCAAGCAAGGCAAACCGACCTCCAATATCTGCGTCAATACATAATGTACTCAACACCGTGTTGCGCCAGGTCGTTGGGATCGAATTCGGGATCAAGCAAGGCTTTTTTATCCGTCTCCGCGGGAATTTCAACTTTTTGAGCGATCAGACGCCGAATCGCCTGGTCTCCGTTTCTATCCCCCAACATCATGGCTCCGACAATCCTATCTTTTTTAAAGATTATTTTTCGATAGGAAAACTCATCTGTCTGTTGAGCGAAGCTTGAGTACGGATCACCTGTCACATTAAATTCACCGACAATGGTATACAGCAAATCAAACATCAAACTGGCATTATACATGGGACCTTCATCAAAAAGAAGGCAAGGAATATCACACATGTTAAACCCGGCGGTTTTTCCCTGTATTCTTGAAGTCACCCAGGTTCTGGTCGGTACAACCTGTCCGCTTTCATCGGGATAGACCACACAATCTCCCGCACCATAAATGCCGGGAACAGATGATTCCTGATGTTCATCGACCTTCAACCCTCGATCAAACACCAATCCGGATTGATTAAAAAGCTCGCTTTTTGTCGCAATGCCGATACAGACAACAACCAGATCACAATCGATCACAGCGCCGCTCGCGAGTTTAACAGCTTTTAGCTGACCGTTTTCATTAATGTATTCTATCGGTGCATCATCAAATACAACCTCGGCTCCTTTTTTATGAATACCGTCTTCGCCGTTCACCCTTTTCAACAGAATTTCCGCACCTTGTTCATCAACCAGGGGAACACCCAATTTATCCCCACGTTGCAAAACCGTGCAATCAATACCTCTGGAAACGGCAACGTCAACCACTTCCATCCCCAGCACTCCGCCGCCGACCACCACAATCCTTTTTAATGCTGTTAAACGGGATTTAATGATTTCGGCATCATTCAAGGTCCTAAAACTGATCACCTCCGGTAGCTCACACCCGGGAATATCAAGTTGTACCGGAACAGCACCTGTTGCTATGCAAAGCCGATCAAACTCAAGCACCTTTTCATGGTTCCCCTCACTGTAGATAACCTGCCCCTGGTCCGCTAAAACATGTAATGCTTTTCCGACCCTTTGTTTGATAGAAAGCCTGTCGAGCCAGTCTGGCGGCTTAACAGTCATTTTGGTCATCGGTATGATATCCAGGATGTATTTTGTCAGGCTTGCCCGCCAATAAGGAAGACCGGGTTCATCACTCAACATGACTATTTCATCATCCCGTCTGTTTTTACGAATCGTTTCCGCAACAGATATTCCTGCAATGCCGTTGCCGATTATAACATGCCTCATCAATGATCTCCTTAGGGAATGCAAACAGGTAATTTAAAAACATTTCCATCGTTTGATTGGGATACGCGGGATTGTGCCCTGTTAAATACGGTAAATTAAACGACACGCCCACGTTAACGGGTTCGCCGCTCAAAGTCAATTGATCGGTCTTTGGGGGGCACCAAATAGGTCCGAAATTTCCGGCAGCTGTTCTTTATTGATGTTTTGTATCGTCCCTATGGGACTTTTTGTATGGTGAGGTCTTAAGACCAGTGGTTAAAACCACTGGCTACTGTATGCCGCTCCTACGGAGCTCTGGAAAGGACTCTTTCATAGCAAAGTCTCCAATTTATTAATGGTGAAAAAACTGCTTCCAAGGTTGAACTGTCGTCATCATCTAACAGTTTTGAAGCATGGTTGACTATTCAATGAAACCCCGAAGGGGTGGCATTTTAGTAGCCGGCGGTGTTAACCGCTGGTATTCAGCCCCAAGGTGTTCAAGTCCCGTAGGGACGGCATGGAAATTCAAATGATCAAGTTTTAGTGCCCGGGATAAAGTAGAGTCAAAAAAGTGTCCCCGAATGTTTTTGGTGCACCCGTCTTTGGAATGCAACCTTATCAACCAGGAAATGAGTTTAAAATCTATAAATCTATACAAGGCGATTTCCACTCCGTACCGACAATTGGTATGAAAGGAGTCCATGCATCACATAACCCGGTAACCCGGCTTTTTCCCGAATCCAGGTTGCCCATGACGTGCGGGATGCAATCCTGTGAACCTGAGCAAAACCGGATTGGCGCAGAAAATTAGAAAATAGCGACAATCCAATGTCAGGTTGACCAAACAAGGTGAGATCCCTTTTTGCCCGTTTTCT
>JANQLH010000122.1 GCA_028280735.1 SAR324 cluster bacterium
TGGACATGATGTCTACTTGGGAAAGAGGACATGCGATTGGATGTCAACCGATTGGGTGTTGCAGAAATTCGACAACAAGAAAAGCCAGGCAAGAAAGGAATATCATCGATTTGTTGCGGGTGGAATGGATCTATCAAAAGGAATTTCATGCAGGAAACAAGGGAGGCAATGTTTTGGGAGATGAGGAATTTATCGTAAAACTGCCCGAATTCGGTAAATCTAGCCATTTACTTAACAAACCCTCTGCTGACATACCCACGATTAGCCGGCAGGTATGCAACTATTTCCGGGTGTCAGAAGAACAGTTGATGACCAAATCGCGTTCCCTGCGGGCATCAAAACTACGTTCGATAGTGGCATTCCTATTCACCGAGCACTCCGGGAAGATCTGCCAAGTCGCGGATTACTTCGGCAAAGATTTATCAACGTTAAGCAGGCAGTTGACAAATTTACATAAGAATATTGCTAACGACCTATCTTTGCAGAGAGAAATCGACCAACTGAAAAACCACCTGAACGCAAGAACGCAAGCCTGACCCCAAATTGAGAATATGGAAACCATCAATACTATTGAACTAGCCGATGAAAACACTTTTCCGGATGAAAGTGTTTTAAAAAAGATACTTGGAAGATCATACAATGCATATTTGGAATTGCTGAAATTGTATGACGACAATGATATGATTTATGAATGGCGGTATTATAAGGACGGTAAAGCATGGTTATGCAAAGTTCAAAAAAAGAAAAGAACCATTGTATGGATGTCTGCTTGGAAAGGATTCATGCAGGCAACAGTTTATTTCCCGGAAAAATACCTGGATGAAGTATTCAAGCTTTCCATTGCCGAAGAAACAAAAAACAAAATAATGAAAACAAAAAATGTTGGTAAATCAAAACCATGCATATTTGAAGTAAAAAATAAAAAGGCCCTTAAAGATTTAGAAAAAGTAATGAAATTCAAAATACTAGCAAAATGAGTATAAAAAGCCTGTAACAAGGTTTTTTAGGATAAAAGCAGATAGATCCCAATTATTGAATTGTGCCGCGATGCGCAAAATACCAGGGCACCTGCAAAAATGATTGTGAGCCATTGAATAACAATGAGTCGGAAAGGAGCACTTTCGAGAGACCAGGGATGTCTTGAAAGTAAAGAAAAACTGAAAGACCGGTCGGTGAAATAAAGAAAGAGTTTCACAAAGTTCTTTCCGAAGACGGCAATGATCACATTGAATTAACCGATGCATAAGTGCAAAAAAGAATTTAAAAGAAACTCGAATAAAATCCCATTTTGACATTTTATCTCACACCATGTTGCTGATCCGGATGTAGGGTATTATAATCCTTAAAACCATTTAAAACCGGAAATACAAATGCAGGAGGCTTTATGAGTGACACAAAGGTAGGTAAAGGCAGTTGTTTGTGTGGTGCTGTTAAAGTTACGGCAAATTCTGTGGATCAGGGATTAGGGGCTTGTCATTGCAGCATGTGCAGAAAATGGACAGGTGGACCGCTGATGTCTGTTTTCTGCGGTTCCGATGTGACTTTCGAAGGTGAAGAATCGATTGGAATCTACAGTTCATCCGACTGGGCTGAACGCGGATTTTGTAAACAATGCGGTAGCGGCTTGTACTATAAGATCAAAAGCAATCAACAATATCACATGCCGGCGGGCCTATTTGAAAATCTTGATGATTTGACTTTTAATGTCCAGGTTTTTATCGATAAAAAACCCGAATTTTACAATTTTGCCGAAGAGACGAAAAAGATGACGGAAGCCGAGGTTTTTGCGATGTATGGAGGCTCCTAGCTACCGGCGTTTAACTTCCTATTCTGCTTTGACATGTAGCGTTTCAAAAACAATGGTATCAGGATATTTTAACTCTTCCCTGCCTTACAGCTTTTAAGTCAAGGCAGTCTCATTATCTCCCAAATAAACTCCTTTTTTTTGCTCACAAAATCATTCAGCTCTTATTTGAGTTTTATCAGAGAAGTCATGTGGCATACTGTTGACAAGCGTTTGGCAGCGGCTGTAAGTTTGGTCTTTATCACTTGTTTTTGATAAAGAAATCACAACCATACCATAACTATGATCGATTTAAGAAGTGACACCGTTACCAAACCTTGCCGGGACATGCGTGAAGCTATGTCACGTGCTGATGTCGGGGATGACGTTTATGGCAATGATCCCACGGTGAATCGGCTACAAGAATTGACGGCAGATATGCTGGGCAAGGAAGCGGCATTATTTTGCAGCAGCGGAACCCAAAGCAATTTGCTGGCTTTGTTGAGTCATTGTGAACGTGGCGATGAATATATCGTTGGGCAAAATGCGCACACATTTAAATATGAAGGAGGGGGTGCCGCGGTATTTGGTAGTATTCAGCCTCAGCCCGTTGAAAATAAAGATGATGGTCGTTTGAATCTTGAAACAGTCCAATCACTCATTAAACCGGATGATTTCCATTTTGCCCGCACCAAACTGTTGTGCCTGGAAAATACCTATTCCGGCAGAGTTTTGCCCTTAGCTTACCAGGCAGCTGCTAAAGAGCTTGCAGTCAAGAATCAGCTTGGAATCCATTTGGATGGTGCGCGTGTATTTAACGCGGCCGTAAAGCTGGAGCTTGAAGTGAAAGAGATTTCACAGTATTTCGACACTGTGTCTGTTTGCCTTTCCAAGGGATTGGGAGCACCTGTCGGATCGGTGTTATGCGGCAGCGCGGATAAGATCAAAAAGGCACTTCGCTGGCGGAAGGTTTTAGGGGGTGGCATGAGACAAGCCGGTATAATTGCTGCTGGTGGAATATATGCTTTGACAAACAATATTGCCAGACTAGCGGAAGATCATTATAACGCCGGCTATTTAGCTTCCGCACTAGACGATATTGCTGAAGTCACTGTGGTTCCTAATTCTACGGAAACCAATATGGTATTTGCATCGGTGGAATCTTCCGTTTTGAGCGATCTTGCTTCCTATCTAAATGAAAGGGAGATATTAATCAACGCCAGAAACCCGATACGCTTTGTGACACACCTGGATGTAAACCAGACTGATATTAAAAGGCTGGTGGACACCATTAAGGATTTCTTCAGCAGGCGGTGATTTTTCGGGAGAACTATTGTTTAGAGCCCCTTAAACAAGTGGTATGCATGTTAAAGATGAAATGGAGCAAAGCTTTAATCACCCTTAAATTCGGGTTTACGTTTTTCTAAAAACGCCTGGATCCCTTCCTCAAAGTCCTTACCGGATGTAGCATATAAGAACTGATCGGAATCCATATGCATTATTGCCCTGTCCAGGGCTGAACTTATGGCATTGACACTGCGTTTAACCATTTGGGCTGCCAGAGGTGCTTGCCGGGCACATCTCTTTGCCAGTTTTAGGGCGCTATCCAATAATATCTCATTTGGCACAACGTCATCCAGAAAGCCCCAATCTTTCATGGCAGCCGAATCAAATGTTTCGCCCAAGATTACCATTTGTTTTGCTTTCACAGGTCCGACCAAATGAACAAGTAGCGGTAATGATGTCCAGCTTAGATTCATTGCCAAGTTCACCTCCGGATAGCCGATTTTTGAGTTGGTTTCACCTACCCTGAAATCACAAGCGGCGGCAATACATGCACCACCGCCGATCGCAGCTCCATTTATCGCTGCAATGGTTATCTGATCAATTTCAAACAAGCGTCGAATCATTTCAGGGCCGATCTTCATATGCCTCAGCTTCATCAATCGACTATCATTTTCGTATTGATCGACTCGATGCTTATCCGTCAGATCCATCCCGCTGCAAAAATGCTCTCCTTCACCGGTAAAAACGACCACCCTGGTGACATCATCCTCATTCAATTTAATGGAAAAATCACTGATTTCATTCATCATCTCAATATTCAAAGCATTGAGTTGATTCGGTCTGTTAAAGGTGACAGTTTTAATTCTGCCTTCGTTTTTAACTTTAAGGTGTTTATAGCTTTGCATGATTGTATTATCGATTACTGATTCCCAATAAAAAAAGGCCTGAAGTCCGTTTCCGGATTTTTCAGGGCTTCTTCAATTTGTTTCAGAATATTATTTTTTTCAAGCGGCAGTCGTCCCCGGACATTGATATAATTGGTGTAGTGATCGCTTGTCAGGAAAGAATGGGCTGTAAGCTTTGAAACCAGTTGACGGGTCTCTTTCAGCACCTCATGCGGTCCGAGCATTTCAAATTTACCGGATTTTACATCATCCAGCAGAGCAGTATTGACTTTAGGAACAAAGGTACGCAAACGAATAAAGTGGGGTTGAACCTGGTTAAGTGCCTCCGCCGTTGCCAGGGCATGGTTCTGTGAACCGGTTGTGCCGCCTATTCCCAAAATTACATACATACTTAATTCGATTCCGGCTTGCATCACCCACAGTCCTGCCTTAATTTGTGTCTTACTGAGGCATCCTTTTTTTATTTTCCGGAGGATTGTGTCGTCACCCGACTCCAGGCCGACATGTATACGCGAAAGACCGGCTTCCCTCAAAATCTTAAGATCTTCAGGTCCTTTTTTATAAATGTATTGGGAAGATCCATAAACGGTGATTCGTTGCAGATTAGGGAACCGTGTTTTAGCATGCCGACAAATAGCTGCCAACTTGTTGGTCTCCATCGCAATCGTATTTCCCGAGGGGAAGAAAATAGTCTGAATATGGTGCCCGTAATCCCCGGCTGCCTCATCAATCTCCGCTTTAAGTTCGGTAACGCTTCGTTCCCTGTACTCCGGACCATTTTTATAGACCAGGCAAAAGGTGCAGCGGTTGTGGGGACAACCAATAGTCGCTTGAATCAACAGCGAGTTCGCTTCGCTTGGGGGGCGATAAATCGGACCTTCGTACTTCATCTAGACCTGCTTTCACTCGAATAGAGAGTTTGCAAACACACGTGCGGAGAACGGCTGAAGATCGTGGATACCTTCACCAACGCCTATGTAGAATACCGGAATTTCAAACTCGTTCACTATGCCGATTATGACCCCACCTTTGGCAGTACCGTCCAGCTTCGTAACAATCAGGCCATCCAATCCAATTTGTTCTGAAAATTCCTTGGTTTGCATAATCGCATTTTGACCGGTATTGGCATCCAAAACCAATAATGATGAATGGGGGGCTTCAGGAATGATTTTTTTCAGGACTTTTTGCATTTTATACAACTCATCCATCAAGTTCTTTTTGGTATGGAGCCGACCTGAAGTGTCGCAAAGCAGTACATCATATTTTTCCTCAACTGCTTTTGATACGGCTTCATACATGGTTGCAGACGGATCGGAATTGATATCCTTTTTCACGATATCGACACCGGCTCGGTCGCACCATTCTGCCAATTGTTCTATGGCGGCAGCTCTAAAGGTATCTCCTGCTGCGACCAGCACCTTCTTACCTTCGGCTTTATGTTGAGCGGCTATCTTTCCGATCGATGTTGTTTTTCCAACACCGTTGACACCAACAAACAGGTAGACTGTGGGACCTGAGTCCGCAACGGGTAAATGCTGACCGCCCTGATCCAGGATATTGATGATGGTTGATTTAACAACTTCCACTGCCTCCGATTGGGTTTTCAATTCCTTGTCATCGATCTTTTTTTCAATAATATCAAGAATTTTGCTGGTGGTGTTGATTCCAAGATCTGCTGCCAGCAAGCTGTCTTCCAAGTCTTCCAGAAAATCGTCATCGATGGGGTCATCGACTGAAAGGTCCATCAAACCATCAACCAGCATCCTTTTGGTTTTAGAGATTCCGCTTTTGATTTTCTCGAAAAATCCTTTTGTTTCCTCCTCACCGGGTGGAGCTTGAATCTCTTTCGTTAATACGGGTTGTTTTATCTTTAGATCTTGTTCGGCGGTTTCCAGTTGTTCTGATATTTCGCGTGATTTTTCTTCGAATTTTTTTTTCTTTTCTTTAAGCTCTTTTTTTTCGGCCTTTTTTTTCTTATCGAACAGCATTTAATGGTTGATCCAGTAGGTGTTGATTAATTCAGATCACAAAAACTTGCGATGATGGTCTCGGGTGTATCACTTTCTTATACCGGCATATCAGGAAGTCACCACTTACACAATGGCAACACCCGGGATTTTTATTTTGAAACACCAAAAATGTCTCCAAATAATTGACTGTTATTATAAACAAAAACAGGCTGATTTTTCGTTTTTTTCTTGATCGATTGTCATTCAAAAACAGATTTAATAATACTGTATGATTTACCGGATATAAACCGCCGATAGCTGGCAAAAGGGCTCTTGCATTTACAAACTTGGAAAATACTATTAGTTTGACTGATAGCCACTCAAACAGACACGAATAGATTCTCGAGGCTTAAATCTTCATTTTCCCACTTTTGATGTACTTAAACCTGATCAACCAAATTTGCCGGCTTCTGAATTCTGATGGCGACCTGATGCGTAACATGAACATGGTATTGATCATGCTTCAGGAGTATTTACCTTTGCGGAATCCTTGCCTGTTGATTCGGGATAACATTATAAATAAGTATTTTATCGATCTGGCGCCAGAGATATCGGAAAGTGAGAAAAATCGATGGAACAGGCAGACAACCAAGCTGTCCGAGTCTCCAGCTTTAAAACTGCAGCATGAAATGATTCTGTATCCGGATGAACCGGATTTTCTTGAGCTCCCTTGCCCGGAATTGGGAGAAGACCGTCACATTGCCACGATTATCCAACCGGTGACATATCAACAACAGCACCTGCCGTTGTGTATTCTCAGCACAATGGTAACAAAACCTGATGATATCAATGACATTGCACGTATTATAAAGTTTATAGGGGATATGTTAGCCGTCAGTATGATAGCCAGGGGATTTCCGGTTATCGAAATACAGGATTCCTTTCAACAACGGCAATCCACTCCCAAGATTATTGATGATATTGTCGGCCAAAGTGAGAAGCTCAAACAGGTTGCAAATATTATCAAAAGAATTGCAGCAAGCAAAACCAATGTGTTGATTTATGGGGAAAGTGGAACAGGGAAAGAACTGATTGCGAGGGCCATCCACAACAACAGTTTGCATCGAAAAGCCCCGTTTATCGGGGTGAATTGCGCGGCGTTGTCTGAAAATCTTTTGGAAAGTGAGTTGTTCGGTCATGAAAAAGGTGCTTTTACGGGAGCCGCAACCACCAGAAAAGGCCGGTTTGAACTTGCTGACGGCGGTACTTTGTTCCTGGACGAAATTGGGGATACTTCGATTGGTTTTCAGGCAAAAATTTTAAGGGTTATCCAGGAAGGCCAGTTTGAACGTATGGGTGGCACACGAACGATTCATGTAGATGTCCGAATTGTTTGTGCAACCAATGTTTTACTGGAAGATGCTGTGCGGAACGGCACTTTTAGAGAAGATCTATATTATCGCTTGAACGTGATAAGGCTGGAGATCCCTCCTTTAAGAGAACGAAGGGAGGATATTCCTTTGTTGATCAATCATTTCTTGGAAAACTTGAATCAGCAATCGCACAAAAACGTTCGGATTCGCCCCAGGGATATGGAAATGCTTTCAGAGCAAGATTGGCCGGGTAATATAAGAGAACTGGAAAACACCGTACACTCCGCATTTTTGATGGAGCAAAACAATTATGTGACCTTCAGTCAGAAATCGCGTCCCCTGATACCGATACGAAATGACTCTGCGGAGATACATTCAGCAGCTGAACAAGGACAATCCGAGATAAAGAGTCAGATTGAACTTGAAGAAGTAGAGGCCATTGAGAATGCTTTAAAGCGAACGAAAGGAGTGCAGATTAAAGCTGCAGAAATGTTGGGTATCAGCCTGAGGCAACTTCGCTACCGCATTCGAAAATATAATATTATTGTACGAAAAATTAATCTCATGGATTAACCCAAAAGTAAGGACTCGAATCCTCAACCATGCTAAAACGATTATTTATTCAAAATCTGGCGACCATTGAAAAACAGATAGTGGAGTTCAATACCGGTTTCACAGCATTGACTGGTGAAACCGGAGCAGGAAAATCGGTATTGATTAAGGCTTTGAGACTGATCCTCGGAGAAAAGTGTCCAAAAGATTTGATTCGAACAGGTACGGAGTTTTTATCAGTAGAGGCAGAGTTTCTGATCGACACCATCCCCCCGGTTATTTCGTTGCTTGGAGAGATGGATATCGAGCATGAAGGAGAGCTGATTGTGAGACGCAAGGTCCATGTTTCAGGCAAAAACTCGATCTATCTCAACGACCACACCACCAACCTGAACAAATTGGTTTTATTTGCGGAACATCTTGTAGATCTTCACGGTCAGCACTCTCAACAATCGCTGTTAATGCCTGGCCTTCATATCCGTTTTCTTGATGAGTTTGCAGGATTGCAGGATCGTGTCGGCAAGTTCACTCAAGATGCGGGTGAGTTAGCCCTTAAGCGAAAGGAACATATCGATTTACAGCAGAACGCTGCTGACAGAAATCGTGAAATTGATTTCCTGCGCTTTCAGGTTTCTGAAATTGAAGAAGCGGGATTCACCACGGATGAAGAATCCAAATTATACGAAGATGCCAGGTTGCTTGCTCATGGAGAGCAACTGATAAACTCACTGACACCTATTGCTGACTGGAATAACCATGAGCATTCACCACTGGCAGTTATTTCTTCTGCTTTAGGCGGTTTGCAGCAGTCTCTCAAGTTGGATGAAAAACTGGAACCAGTTTCCAAAGAGATTCAATCCGGTCTTATCTCATTGGAAGAAGCATCCAATGAAATAGCAGCTTATGTATCCAAGCTGGAAGTTAACCCACAGCGGCTGGAGCAGGTAAATGCACGTTTGTCGGAACTGGATGCATTAAAGCGAAAATATGGCAACACACTGGACGATATTTATCAGTACAAAAACGATCAACAGCAAAAGCTGAATAAACTTGACAACCAGGAACTCAGCTCCGGAGAACTGGAACAGGAAATTGAACATCAATCCAAGATACTTCTGGAAGAAGCCAAATCAATCTCAAAACAGAGGTTATCCGTTAAGGCAGAATTTGAAAAAACAATCCTTTCCACCTTGAAAGAGTTGGGAATGGAACAAAGTTCCTTTGAAATCAATCTAACGCCTTTTACTCCCAAATCCGCCGATGAACTGCCGTTTAACGGCAGAGGAGTGGACCTGGCCGAGTTTTTAATAGCCACCAATCCGGGGACACCGTTAAAACCGTTATCCAAAATTGCGTCCGGGGGTGAGCTGTCGAGGATCATGCTGGCTATAAAGACAGCTCTTAATTACGACATCTCTTTCGGTTCGATGGTGTTTGATGAAGTGGATTCGGGAATCAGCGGCAGAGTGGCCGAAACAGTCGGAGAGAAGCTGACAAAACTGGGAGAATCAAGGCAAATTATCTGTATTACTCATTCTCCACAGATTGCTGCTAAAGCAATAGATCATCTAAAAGTAGAAAAGGTGGTTGAAAACAACTCCAGCAAGACCTTAATTCACAGGTTGGAGCCAAATGATCGTATTGAGGAAATAGCACTGTTCCTGGCAGGAAACGCAATATCCGACAAAACACGTGCTGTTGCTTCCGATATGCTTTCGCAGGAGAGTAGAACTTAATGGAAATATTTTCTCTGAAGTTCCTGGCTATATTGGCGGCAGCTGTGTTGATCCTCACCCTGAGAGCCAGGCAAAAACGTAAAGGACCGACTATCGTCAGAGGTAAGCAAATCTCGATCAGCGGACAGAAGCTCGCTACACCCATCAACAAGAATACGCCACTGGTCTGCTTGCTTGATGAGGGCAAGTCTTTTGGAGAGGATTTTAAAGAAAAAACGCCCCCGGGGTTACCTCACAATGAAAATTGCAGGTGTGAATTAGTTCCAACACTACACCGTAGTCACGACTGGTTCAATCAAAAGAATAAACCGGTAGAAACCTTTCAAACGGATCTCGGTGAACTAACCAGAAACGAATACAGGTATTACAAGTATTCGTTGATCATCCATCATCCGGATGCTGATGAAGAGTTGCGGGCTGATTACAGGGAACTGGCGGAAGGAATTACAGTCAGTGCGGATATCAAGGAAATGCTACGATTGCACTTCACTTGACGGGAAGCCTGAAAAAAACTAGCCGGATTAGTCACTCGTTCAAATACTTGACAGGATTTTGGGGTACCTCATTAAACAACACTTCATAATACAGCCTGGGGCCTGTCGTTCGACCTGTATTACCTACCTGGGCAATAGCACTTCCTTTAATCACTATATCTCCTACTTCGACTTCATATTCTCCAACATGACCGTAACGGGTTTTAAATCCGTTTCCATGATCTACCACCAGGACGTTGCCCATGTCCTCATCTTCCTTGATTTCCATGATAATACCATCAGCAGGTGCAATTATTGGAATATCCAAACGAGAGGCAATGCCGATTCCGTTTTGCGGTCTAACTTGTCCCGTATACGGATCTGTATGCATACCGAATTCATCTATCAAATAACCATTAACCGGTAAGCCACTGGGAATTCTTTCAAACGGGTTTTTACGGCTCTTGAAGAAAGCAATTAAATTTGTAAAACGGATCTCTCTTTCATACTGCAGGTCAGAATCCACTTCTGAACTATCGGTTGCAATTATATCTAAAACGCTTGTTTTTCTTGCTGTTTCAAGTTTTTCCTGGAGGGATTTGTTTTTATTTTCCCGGGAACGTGATTTCCGTTCAGAGTCTATACTGGTAACCACCATCGATTTCAATTTATCATTCAGAGAATTCAAGTGATTATAATGGACTTGCAGTTCACGATACTGGTCATTGAAATCCGCTATTTTTTTAGCTTGCTGGTCTTTGGTTTTCTTTAGTTCCTCTATCCGTGCTACTTGAGATTTCAAGTTATAGTAATCAAATCCTATATACGCCATGCCTGAAACTATACTGACAACCAGCAACCCCGCAATCCAAAAGACAAAAACCGGAATTTTGATTTTCTTTACATTGGATGTTTTACGGGGAATGATGACGATGGAAAAATACTTTTCGAACAAGAGTAACTCCGGTTTGATTTTCAGGAAAACTTCTATGCTACACAGGTAATAATTTAGCTGGATTTACATTGCTTATCAATCCCTATTGCTTGGCCAGACTGTTTGAGCAGGTGTTTGTTTCAGCGATAATATTAGACGATCGTCCCGGTTGCCAGTTTAATAAATAGAATCACCAGCCCGATAATGCCTTCCACAACAGCCAAAAGCTTCACATTCATCTTGGGAAACTGGGAATGCAGTAAGGATTCAAATTTGGTTATATTCAACAAGGCAATGGCTGCATCAGAAACCATCAACACTGCCACGATAGTGATTATAAGATTCATTAAATATTAATAAAATCTATTAACAGTTTATCTTAACAAAGCAATCGACAATCCCAGCAAATCTTAGTTTCCTGACTTTGTCAATCCACCGGGCATGATTCAACATTCCAGATATCTTCCGCATACTGCTGAATAGTCCTGTCTGTCGAGAATTTCCCCATTCCGGCAACGTTTAACACAGCTGTTTTATGCCACTGCACCTGGTTTTTGAATAGTTCAGAAACCCTGGCCTGGCAAGATACATATGCGGCATAGTCTGCCAATACAAAATAAGGTGCCGATTGAACCAGAAGGTTGTCATAAATCGAATGAAAGAGTGTCGGATCATCGGGTGAGAAAAATCCGCTTTTAATCTGACTGATAACCTTTGCCAAACTTGGATTTTGCTCGACGTATTCTGAAGGCGAATAGCCTTTGTTCCGGATCTCTATCAGTTCTTCGGCCGTGTGACCAAAAATAAAGATGTTCTCCTCACCAACCTCCTCAAGGATTTCGATATTGGCTCCATCCAAGGTACCTATAGTTAATGCTCCGTTCAGCGCAAATTTCATATTCCCTGTCCCGGAGGCTTCCATACCTGCAGTGGAAATCTGTTCCGAGAGATCAGTTCCCGGAATAATCAGCTCGGCTTGGGAAACCCCATAATTGGGAAGAAATACGACCTTTAACAGGTCTGAAATGCTACGATCTCGGTTAACCAGGTTGGCAACAGCGTTAATCAGATGAATAATCTTTTTGGCGGTTTGATACCCCGGTGCTGCCTTTCCCCCAAAAATTACCGTCCTGGGAACAAAACCTTCCTGATCACCCGATTTGATTTGGTTGTATAGAGTAATAACATGTAAAACATTTAACAACTGCCTTTTGTACTCGTGTATTCGTTTTACCTGAACATCGAAAATGGAATCCGGATTGACATCAACGTGACAACGTCTTTTAATCTCCTGTGCCAAAGCCAGTTTGTTTGCACGTTTTATTCGACTCCAGTCATGGATAAACTCTTCATCATGAACAACGTCTTCCAGCTTCTTCAACTGGTTCAGATTCTTAATCCAACCATCCCCGATTTTATCGGAAATAAGGTTCGCCATGGACGGATTGGCCTTCCTTACCCATCGTCGCGGTGTAACACCATTGGTTTTGTTGTTAAACTTTTCGGGAAACAGTTCATAGAATTCTTTAAAAATCCCCTGTTTCAAAAGGCTGGAATGCAACTCTGCGACCCCATTCACAGAGAAGCTACCGACTATAGCCAAATGAGCCATCCGGACATTTTGCGGTTCACCTTCTTCAATAATGGACATACGACTTCGGCGTTCAAACTCTCCAGGAAAGATTGCCGCTACAAGATCCAGAAAACGTTGATTGATTTCAAAAATTATTTGCAAATGACGCGGTAAGACTTTTTCTACCAGGGGTACGGGCCATTTCTCAAGGGCTTCCGGCAGCACCGTATGGTTTGTGTAGGCAAATGTTCGCGTCGTGATATCCCAGGCCTGATCCCAATCCATTTTCGCTTCATCCAACAAAATTCTCATTAATTCCGGAATGGCAATGGAAGGGTGCGTATCATTTAGCTGAATGGCTGCTTTCTCTGGCAATTCGCTGATTTCATTTCCACATTTAACCAGCCTGAACAATATGTCCTGTAAAGAGGCAGACACCATGAAGTATTGCTGTTTTAGACGCAGCTCCTTTCCTTCATAATTGTTGTCATTGGGATAAAGTACCTTGGAAATGGTTTCCGATTGTGCCTTGTTAAAAATAGCTCCTACGTAATCCCCGGCGTTAAATGTCTCCAAGTTGAATTCACGTGTTGATGAAGCTGTCCATAATTTAAGCGTGTTAACCGTGTTGGTTCGATAGCCCGGAATTAGTATGTCATAGGCTAAGGCTATTACCTGCTCTGTATCCACCCATTCACAATGTTGAACATTGTTGCGATCCAGGTAGTTATTTATTCTCCCCATAAAATGCACCCTATAGTGATTCGCGGTCCTGCCAATCTCCCAGGGGTTGCCGTAGCGAAGCCAGTTATCCGGATATTCCTGCTGTTGCAGCTTTTCAATTTTTTGCCGAAACATACCAAACTCGTAACGAATTCCATAGCCGTACGCCGGTAGTTCCAATGTTGCCATGGAATCCAAAAAGCAAGCCGCGAGTCTTCCCAGGCCTCCGTTGCCCAATCCTGCATCCCATTCTATTTTTGCCAGTTCTTCCATGGAGATGCTTAATCGATCCAGCGATTGTTTGACTGAATCCTCCAAATCAAGATTTATCAAGGCGTTTCCCAAGGTTCGACCAATAAGAAATTCCAGTGAAAGGTAATAGATGCGTTTGGGGTTTTTCTCGTAATATGTTTTTTGTGTTTTTAGCCATTTCGCGATTAGCTCGTCGCGAACGGCAAAGGCCAGGGCACGATATTGATCCAGCTTGCTGGTATATGAGAGATCCTGGCCTATGGAAAGAGCCAGTCTTTGTTCGAAGGATTCTTTAAAGCGTTCAATTCTTTCTTCATTCGATGTGAGATGATTTTGAGTGAGGTTTTCCATATAGTATCATTTGTGTTCAAAAGAATTCAAAACCGGACAGGGATCCACATTCCAAATTTCATTTGCATATTGACGAATAACACGATCAGAAGAAAATTTTCCCATACGGGCGACATTAAGCACTGCCCTTTTATGCCATTTTTCCTGATCCTTGTAGAGATCTGAGACGGCTTTTTGACAATCCACATAGGATCTGTAATCAGCCAGATTATAATAATGGTCCCCTTGATGAACCAACGAATTAAACAGATTGCAAAACAGGTTCGGATCGGATGATGAAAACACGCCATCACGGATCTGATTCAACACCCTCTGAAGTTCCCGGTCCTGATCATAATATAACTTAGGATCGTAACCTTGCAGCCTCATTTGAGATATCTGCTCCTCGGTTTTGCCGAAAATAAAGATATTGTCTTTTCCAACCTCTTCCATGATTTCGATGTTCGCGCCATCCAAGGTGCCTATGGTCAGCGCTCCGTTGAGTGAAAACTTCATATTGCCGGTGCCGGATGCTTCCATTCCGGCGGTTGAGATCTGTTCCGAAAGGTCAGCTCCCGGAAATATCTTTTCTGCCAGGGAAACGCCGTAATTAGGCAAAAACACCACTTTTAGCCTGCCTTCTATTGTCGGATCGCGGTTGATAAGGCCGGCGACAAGGTTAATCAGATGGATGATTTCTTTCGCCCTTTGATATCCGGGAGCGGCCTTGCCGGCGAATATAACGGTCCTGGGCACTTCGTTTTCAGCCTGCCCGTCTTTGATCCTGTTGTAAAAGGTTATGACGTGCAACAAATTTAACAATTGGCGTTTATACTCATGAATGCGTTTTACCTGAACATCAAAGAGGGTGTCAGGATCAGTTTCAATACCGCACAATTGTTTGATGACGCGACATAATCTTCGTTTGTTGTTTATTTTAACCTGTTTCCAGGCATCCACAAAAGCACTATCGTTGGAGAAGGATTCCAATTTCTTTAACTCACTAAGATCTTTGATCCAATTGGTTCCGATTGATTCGGTAATCAGATTGGAAAGGCCAGGATTTGCTTTTTTCAGCCAACGACGAGGAGTCACACCATTCGTTTTGTTATTGAACTTTCCCGCTTGCATTTCATAAAAGTCCTTGAAAATACCGTTTTTCAGGAGCCGAGAATGAAGCTCCGCCACCCCGTTTACTGAAAAGCTGCCAACAATTGCCAGAAATGACATTCTCACAAATTTCGTTTCACCCTCCTCAATGAACGACATGCGCTGTCTTCTATTCAAATCACCGGGAAACGCAACATTAACCTCATCCAAAAAGCGCTGATTGATTTCATAGATAATTTGCATATGGCGCGGCAAGACTTTTTCCATTAGTGACACGGGCCATTTTTCAAGAGCCTCCGGCAAGACGGTGTGATTGGTATAGGCAAAGGTTCGGGTTGTTATACTCCAAGCGTCTTCCCAGGTATAATTATTAAGGTCGACTAATATGCGCATCAATTCGGGTATGGCAATTGCGGGATGGGTATCATTTAGTTGAATAACCACCTTGTCCGGCAGATTATCAAATGGATCTCCACATCGTTCCAATCGCATCAGGATGTTTCGTAAGGAAGCTGAAACCATGAAATATTGCTGTTTAAGACGCAGTTCCTTCCCCTGGTAGGAGGTATCATTTGGATAAAGCACCTTGGAGAGAATTTCCGATTGATGTTTGTCTACAATCGCACCGATGTAATCTCCAACATTGAAGCTTTCCAGGTCAAACTCACGGGACGATGCTGCGGCCCACAGTTTCAGGGAATTAACCGTATTGGTCCGATACCCCGGAATCGGGACATCGTAAGCCAATGCAACAACGTTTTCCGTATCCAGCCAACGATTTTTCAGGATTCCCTTTCCATCAAAATAGCTGTGTACCCGACCATAAAATTGCACTATTTCTATGTCCTCGGCACGGATAAACTCCCAGGGATAACCATATCTCAACCAATTATCCGGATTTTCCTTTTGTTGATTGTCAACCATGGTTTGTTTAAACATTCCGTATTCGTAGCGAATACCAAATCCATATGCCGGCAGTTCAAGGGTCGCCATGGAATCCAGAAAACAGGCTGCCAACCTGCCTAATCCTCCGTTTCCGAGTCCTGCATCCCACTCAATTTCTTCCAGATTCTCATGTGAATATCCCAGATCTTCCAAGGCTTCCCGAACAACACCATCGATATCCAGGTTCATTATTGCATTTCCCAGGGCTCTGCCCATAAGAAATTCCAGTGAGAAATAATAAACTCGCTTGGGATTTTGCCGGTAATAGCTGTCCTGGGTAGCGATCCATTTGGTTATAACCTTGTCTCGTACCGCATAAGCCAGTGATTGATACTTGTCCAGCCTTGTCGAATTATCCAGATCATGTGCAATGGTTTGTTGCATGTGGCGTTTGAAAGCTTGTTTGAAGCTTTCCAAGCTGCTTTTGTCATTTTGATTTGTCTTAAGGTTTTCAGCTTCCATGGCTCTCCGGAGGACATCTTCAAACACAATTCTTGGGGATTGTTGGAATAAAAATCACTCCCTTAGTTTATTAGAGAGGGCTTTAATTTACAAGTAATTCCGAAAATCGAATCGAGCTAATCCACGACTTTGATCATTCAGGTTTGCCTTGTCTCAGCCCAATAAGTTACTTGTCATATAATGTATCTATTTATTATCTTATGGATCTATTTAGTTTTATGTGGTAACTTGTTACAAATGTTCTTAGATTTCAATTTATAATTGATTGTCGGTTCATAAATTCCGCCAACAATTATTTTAATTATTTGAGATTGATAGGTTCAAGACTATGCGTTCAGATTACAAAATATTAATAGTAGATGATGACCCAATGAATATTGACATCCTGATGGACGATCTGGAGGACCTTTACACACTCAGATCCGCTGAATCAGGTGAGGAGGCATTGCAAATAATCCCGGATTTCCATCCGGACTTGATCTTGTTGGATATAATGATGTCCGGCATTGACGGATATGAAGTTTGCCGGAGGATAAGGGCTGACGAGAAATACAACGCCATCAAAATTATTTTAATCTCCGGCAGGGCCATGGAAAACGAACGTCAAAAAGGCTATGCCGTGGGTGCTGATGATTATGTAACCAAACCTTTTGAAGTGGAAGAACTGGTAGAAAAGATCCGTAAACTCGACGACATCAAGAACGGGGATTAATTTATCTTTCAAACACCTCCGATAATGTGGTTGAGATGACGACGCAACCACTTTTCAGATTCTTTTCCTTATTCCCCTGAATCAAATCAATCAACAATACCTAAACAATCCCAAGCCTCATGACTGACTAAAATCGTTGTTAGTGACAGGGTTGACAAATAACGCTCAAGGCGATAATCACAATCTGCACAAGACATCAAGTTAAAGATCCGTTGATATTGAACCGCCACTTTACGATCACATATCCCTATTGGAGCCTGAAATGAAATCAATCAAAGATCTTTATGTTGTAGGTTTCGGTCCTTCCAGCAGCCACACCATGGGACCGCAAAAGGCCGCGGCCAGGTTTATAGATAAACATCCCCGGGCAAACTCTTATCGGGTTACACTCTATGGAAGCCTGGCAGCGACAGGCAAGGGACATTTGACAGATAAAGTGATTATTGACGCCTTTAAACCTAAAAAGGTTGATATCACCTGGGAACCGGAGACTGTACTTCCTTTTCATCCCAATGCCTTGAAATTTGAGGCGTTCAACACGGTTAACAAACTCAGCAGCAGCCGGGTGTTTTACAGCATAGGCGGAGGAACTATTGTAGAAGAAGGAGAGCAGGAAACTTCTCCGGATATCTACCAGGAAAAAAACATGCTTGAAATACTGGACTGCCTGAATAAATCGGGAAAGCGATTTTGGGAGTACGTATTCGATAATGAGCCTGAAGATATTGAGGATTACCTGAAACATATCTGGCAAACAATGAAAGAATCCGTGGAGAGAGGATTGGAAAACGAACGGGTGCTGCCGGGGAAGCTTCACCTGGCGAGAAAAGCGTCGTCTATTTTCGCAAAATCACTTAATGTTTCCGGTCCTATTAAAGATCGCAATCAGATCTTTTCCTTTGCTTTGGCTGTGGCAGAGGAGAACGCTTCCGGCGGAGTTATAGTTACCGCTCCTACTTGTGGCTCTGCAGGAGTTCTGCCTTCTGTTTTGTATCATTTACAGCAGACCTATGGACTTGCTGAAGCCCGAATTATAAAAGCACTGGCCACAGCGGGACTAGTCGGCATGTTGATTAAAACAAACGCCTCAATTTCCGGTGCCGAAGTGGGTTGCCAGGGAGAAATCGGAACGGCATGTTCCATGGCCTCGGCTGCCGCTACTCAGCTTCTGGGGGGTACGCCTTCTCAAATCGAATACGCAGCGGAAATGGGAATGGAACATCACTTGGGGTTAACCTGTGATCCGGTGATGGGTTTGGTACAAATTCCATGCATTGAGCGAAATGCCATGGCTGCGGCCAGGGCACAGGATTGTGCCGCTTATGCACTACTTTCCGATGGAAAACACAGCATAACGTTTGATCAAGTTGTGGAAACCATGTTTCAAACAGGAAAAGATTTAATGGCTTCCTACCGTGAAACCGGAAAGGGCGGTCTGGCAAGAATACATGAACTGCAGGATAAAAGGGATCAATAATTGAGAAAATCCAAAAACTCCTTTGGTTTAAGGGAAATCCCGCTAAAAGCACTTTTGACCGAACTATCCTTGTCCAGCTTTACATAATAAGGAAGCGCAACCGTGTTAAACTTGTCAATTTGAAAATTAAGATTTTTCTTAGCATCGTCCCCGCCGTCAGTGAAGAGTCTGACAAGGATGAAATCGTTTTTTAACAGCTCGTGAACCGACTTCAACGCCAATACATTTTGCTCCATCCAGCGACAATTAATGCAGGTATAGCCCGTAAACTCCAACAGAATCGGTTTATTTTCTTCAGCAGCAAGTTTTTGTGCTTCATCCATATTATCCAGCCAGACCACTTGTTTCGCTTCCTCTTCCGACACGAAATCATCAGAGATGAGATGAAAACCGCTGGGTGGCGGCAAAACAGCATCAATCAAGCCTCCGAGGGATTTATCATTCCAACCCCTGGAAAGCAGGATCATCATTCCTCCGAATATCAAGACGGTTCCCCATTGCCAGGGAGATTTGTTCACTGTTGGTCTGATTCCCGTCCAAATCAAATAAACGACAATAAGTGCAACCAACCCTACCCAGATTAATATAGCCGTGTTTCTGGAAATCAGATTGGTTTGCCATACCAGATCAGCATTGGACAGGAATTTTACCGAAGCCATCAATTCCAGGACACCCAAAACGAATTTGCTGCGACCCAGCCATTCACCGGATTTGCCTTGCATTCTCCCAATTAAGCTAGGCGCTACTGCCAAAAGAAAAAACGGGAAGGCAAAAACCGCTGAAAACACCAACATTCCCAGCACCGGCCACATCCACTCGCCTTGTGCAGCAGCTATCAGCATGGTACCGACAAACTGAACCGTGCAGGTAAAGGCTGTCAATGTGAAGGTAAACCCCATCAGCAATACCCCCAGGGCCCCACCCAATGTTCGTGATTTTTGATCAAAATAGCTTTGAATTCCGCTTGGCAGGTTGATGTCAAATGCCCCCATCAAACTGAAAGCGAATACTATGAATACCAGTGCAATTGCGAGATTAATATATGGATTGGCTGCCAGGGACAGGGCACTGCCGGCACCGAACACCGCAGACATAATTAAACCAAACCCTGTGTAGCTTCCGATGATCCCGGCCACAAACAGCAATGCCAATTTAATCACCCGGGACTGACTTCCTTCCGCCTGTTTGGAGAAAAACGAGACGGTGATAGGAATCATGGGGAAGACACACGGTGTCATTAAAGATACCAATCCCATTAATGCAGCCAGACCAAGAAACGCCCAGATCCCGCCGGACAAGAGTCCTGTCAACCCTATCACGGCTGTTTGTTCAGGCAGTGGATTAATGCTGCGATCTGCAACTTGGAATTCCGGCCTGACCGACCCGGCTTCTACGGCAAAGTCAATATGCAGGGTCCGCGTTTCAGTAGGAAGGCAAATTACATCCGTGCAAAGCTGGTAAATCACTTCTACTTCCGAACTGTGCTTCCCTGGCTTTAGTTCGCTCGTAAGAAGCAGGTTCTGGTATAATTCGGCGTGATCTTTATGATAAAAAATGGAATAGTTTAAAACATCGACGAAGTCTTCAACAGGTCTGGTCTCATAGAGTGGTCCTTCCACCCGGAATAAACCCTCCTTTAACCTGATTTTTGTTGGTCTTGGTGCATCCACCGGTTCCAATGGTATTACAGAATAAATATGCCATCCGGGCTGCAAATCCACATCGATAATCAACCTGATCTGCTCGCCGGTGCGAAAGGGAGATGGGTTCATCCTGACAGAAAAATCAACCAGTTCCTTTGTCGATTCAGGCAGCTGGATGTTTTGAGCGGATAAATTACGATGGGAAAAAAACAATACAGACAAAACGATAAGCAGGATTGCGTACTTATCAATCTGATTTTTCATGGTTTGTCAGGTGGTCAAGTTGAGTTATTCCGTTTCTTCAAAATCAGGTGGGGTCTCGGCTTCCAGGGAATAACTTCCATCAGCCCATGCTCCCAAATCAATAGTGCGACATCGTTCGCTGCAGAAAGGTCGGTGGGGATTATCCTTCCATTTTGTTTCCTTTTTGCAGGTCGGGCATTTAACCTTCAGCTTTTTCTTTTTATTATTCATCAGGTGAAAATCTTCTGCCAGCCCGAATATCCGAAATATCCGGCAAATATTACTAAAAAGCAGGCACAGGCTCCAATCAACCCGCGGTACATTGAATCACTAAAAAGTTTTCTACCCTTGGATACTGAGTAAGTGACTATTGAATACCAGACCAGATCCGCCAAGATATGACCGGTAAAGAAAAACAGGACTCCGGTCAGACCGAAAGTTTGTGAATGCAGGATATAGCCTAATCCGATCGTTGCCCACCAGATTGACCAATAGGGGTTTGCCAGACTCAAAAAGATACCCGAAAGTACAAGGTGACTTCCCTTGGTTTGCCTGGCTTCAAGGTTTATGGACAGCTGCGGTAAGGACCGAAACATGCCAAACGCCATCCATAATAAAATAACAGCACCGGAAAATGCTATCGCACCAAAAACAGTCTTCTGATTCAGGATTGGGGCTAAACCTGCCAATAAGGCAACTACCAATGCTAATTCCAGGATTGCATGACCAAGAATCAGCAACGGACCTACCCAGAATCCTTTTCTCGTACTTTCTCCGATAGCGACCGTCAGCAACGGACCCGGCATGAGAGCACCCGATAAGGCTATAACAAATGAAGAAGTAAGTATTCCGAGTAATGGTACCATTATTTTACATCAGCTTCTTAGTCGAACGCAACCGGCTTGGTCCATCCGTATGGATCATCCCGCTCACCTTTCTGTATTTGGGTTAACATGTCATATAGTTTGAGCATGACAGGACCGACCTTCTCACCTGCCCCGTAAAAAGAATGCCATTGATCCTTAAACCAGATTTTACCTACCGGAGAGATGACAGCGGCCGTTCCGCAGGCAGCCATTTCTTCGATATCTTTCAATTCTTTTTCCAGTTCAACGGGTCTGCTTTCTGTTTGCAGTCCCAGTTCATCCTTGGCTAAGTCCATGATAGCTCTTCTGGTAACACTGGGAAGGATAGCCTTGGAATCGGGAGTTACAAAACGATTTCCTTTCATAGCCAACAAGATATTGGCAGATCCTGCTTCATCCAGGTATTTACGTTCTGCAGCGTCCAAATACAGTGCCTCATTAGCACCCAGATCCTGCGCGGATTTGGTAGAAAGCAAACCGCCGGCGTAGTTCGCACCCGCTTTGACATGTCCGGTTCCCAGGGGGGCTGCTCGATCGTAGTTTGTCACGGCCAGCTTAATCACAGAAAGTCCGCCACCCTTGTAGTACGGACCAACCGGAGATACAAACACTCTGAATTCATATTGTGTCGCCGGTCTCAATCCCAGGTTTTCTCCTGTTCCAATCAACAAAGGTCTTATGTAGAGTGCTGCTCCTGATCCGTAAGGAGGAATCCAGGAATAGTTCATGCGTACTGCTTCGTCAACGCCTTTCATGAACAATGCTTCGGGCACCTCGGGCATCATCAGCCGTCTTGCTGTTTCATTCATTCGCCGAGAGTTCAACTCAGGTCTGAACAGCAGTACGGAACCGTCCTTGGTCGTTTGAGCTTTCATACCTTCAAAACACTGCTGGGCATAATGCAAAGAAGGTGAGCCTTCGTGGATTGCCATCACTTCCCCGGTTATATTTTCACCTTCCGACCAGGCACCATCTTTCCAGGAAGCGACAAATCTATAGTCTGTTTTTTGATAGGTAAATCCCAGGTTTCCCCAATCCAAATCTTGTTTTTTACGGTTTATCGAATTCATGATCTCCCCCCTATGTAAAAATACATTTCATCAATGATATATAATAGTGGTATTAAAAATGTGAAAGGTCAATTCCTGAAAGCCACAATGGCAACTCCTGTATTTGTTCGGAAAACCGCCATGTAATAAAAGCCGAAAGCGACAGCCAGGGACCAAAGGCTATTTCTTTGCCAAAAGGCTGCCTGTTTATCAGAAGTATTAGGGTACCTCCTATAATTCCCAGAATTGACGCCAGGAATATCACGGCAAACAGAGATTTCCAACCTAAAACGAAACCGATCAATCCTAATAATGTTGCATCACCGGAGCCTAATCCCTCTTTCTTTCGAATAAAAACATACAGGTAGGAGACCCAGTGAAAAATCCCCGCACCAATAAACAGTCCGATAATACCATTTAACAGGGCCGGATTTTCAAAGGTTAATAACCAGAAGGTTTGAACCAGCAACCCTAACACGACAGGCTGGGGAAAGATCAGGTGGGTACGAAAATCGATGATGGCGATTAAAAGGAATAACTCAAAAAGAATTAATTTATGTAAAAAAGCCGCTTCAATTCCCGTCTTGCTGAAAATTGACCAGACTAGAGCCGCATTGAGCAATTCCACCAATGGGTATATGGACGATATTTTTTCCCTGCAATGGGAACATTTACCTTGCTGTATCAGATAGCCGATAACCGGGATTAGACCTGTAATACTAACTTTGGCCGAGCAGGATTCGCAATGGGATCGAACAAGCAATGATCTGCCATCCTGCAATCGCATTGCCACGGTCAGTATGAACGAACCTAACACCAGCCCCAATGTGATTGCAAAGATGTGAAAAGCAAGCATGGCGAATCCTACCTGAAAACCGAGCTATCGATACTATAAAAATGGTAAAACCACTTTTACAAAACAACGAATTTCGTGAATGTTTAGTATTACTGTGATAGCTGGTTTGTTTCAATCGTGCAATAGATTCTCACAGTGACGAATTCGCTTCTCGTCGACTCAGCCTTTTCTCAAATCTTCAAAGATCTCTTCCATTCTATCACGCCCGGCGAGTTTTACTCGCTTCAGCTCTTTCAGCTTTTTGCTCTCTTCGGGACTTCTGATTTTAATCGCCTGTAATGCCTCAATTTCAGTCTCAAGACGAATATGCTCCTTATGCAGTCGATCCAGCTCATTGTTATCGACTGCATATTTTTCAATTAACTCCAAGTCACTCTTTTCCAAAATACCTCCTATTGCCGCATAAGTACTGATTTAAAATGTATTTTTTGAACGTTAAAGATCAAGTCAGGATTCAGTAAAGCGTGAATCCAGTTTGTGGATAAATACCAGGCTTACACCCGGTCAATAATAGCTGCAAAATCTTTTTCAAAGGATGCCTTCTTTTCCGACAAAGCTTTCTCCTCACTCCCCGTTAAATTAAAATAAAACTTAATTTTTGGCTCTGTCCCGGAAGGACGGGCGGTAATTCGACTGCCGTCATCCATGTAAAATGCCAACACATTGGAAGCCGGTTGTTCGGTTTGGCCGGATATTTTGCCACTTTTTCGATCGAAAATCGTTTGTTCCTGATAATCCTTTACAGTTGCAACCTTAACTCCGGCGATGGCTTCCGGCGGATGGCTTCTCAGGAAACTCATAATATCCCTGATTTTTTGTGCTCCGGTTATCCCCTTAATCACCTTGTTCACCAGTGAATCGATGTGGTAGCCATGTTCCTGATGAATGATATCCAATTGATCCAAGGCTGTTTTGCCTTCATGAGCAAGCTCTGCACACATTTCCGAAAACAAGGTTGCGGCCATCACGCCATCTTTATCCCTTACAAAATCACCTAACAAATACCCGTGGCTTTCTTCGGTTCCAAAAATAAACTGGCCACTGTTATCCGTTTCAATCTCCCGGATGATCGAACCAATATATTTAAAGCCGGTCAAGGTTTCAATGGTACGAACACCATATTTTTTTGCTATTAGTTCACCAAGCCCGGATGTGACTATAGTTGTGACAAATACGGCATCGTCCGGAATGGCATCCTTTTCGGATTGTTTTTGAAGGAAATAATCAAGCAGTAATTGTCCGATTTGATTACCATTGATTTTATGCCATTCACCCTGATGCTTAACCATCACCCCAAGCCTGTCCGCATCAGGATCAGTACCGATTATTAACTGGTCATTCGGCCCGGCGGATTCCTGCGCAATTTTAAGGGCGGATGGTTCCTCCGGATTTGGGGAGGTAACTGTGGGAAAATTGCCGTCTGCCTTTTCCTGCGAAGCGACGATATGTACCCTGGTAAATCCCCTGCGTTTTAACATTTCCCGTATGGGGAAATTACCTGCACCGTGAAGCGGCGTGAAAACGACACCAAACTCCTTATTATAATCCACTACTCCCGGCAGCAACGCATCGACCTTATCAAAATAAATCTGCTCAAGAGAATCGGGAATCATTTGAATCAATCCTTGTTCCAAGCCTTTGTGGAAATCGATCAGTTTTACCTTGGAAAGGTCTTTGAGCGCATTCACCCGGTCGATGATTCCTTGATCGTGGGGTGATATGATCTGGCATCCATCGGACCAATACACTTTATAACCGTTGTATTCCGGAGGATTGTGGCTTGCAGTGATGACTATTCCCGCGGTTGCCCCTAGTTGTCTGACAGCAAATGAAAGCATGGGAACCGGTCGCAATTCGGAATACAGATGCACTTTAATACCATTACCGGCAAGAACTGAAGCTGCTTCCTTGCTGAATTCATCCGATTTAATCCTGCTGTCATAGGCAATTGCAACTTCCGGTTGTTTTGCACCGGAACCTGAAACACTGATGATATAATCCGCCAACCCCTGGGTTGCTTTTCGAATCGTGTAGGTATTCATGCGATTGGAGCCGGCACCCAGCACTCCTCTTAATCCGCCCGTACCAAATTCCAGATCCTTGTAAAATCGGTCCGTCAATTCATTTTCATCCTGATTCGCAATCAGCGTGGCTATTTCCTCGCGAAAGTCAGCATCAAAATACTCATTTTCGGACCACATTCGAGCTTTTTTTAGAATTTCTTCATCCATTAGATTATCCAAAGATTGGTTCAAAGGTTGATTTTATCAACTCCTTTTAAAGACCGATATCAGCTTCTTGCATGCTGACCAGGTATTCCCACGCAACGAAATCAATTCTACATTTTAAGGCATTTATCGTCAATTTGACACTTATTTGTAAACTAAATCGCGGAACAGCTTCACCTGTTCAATTTTAAAATTGACAATCCCTTGTTCGCGAAAATTGAATGGATCAATTTTGAGGTGAGCTTAATAGTTTTTTTACATTTGACAAAAAATTTCTTTATATCCTTCAGATAACTTATTTCATTAAATAATAGTTCAAAGGTTCGCGCTGAAAGCTTTTTCAGCCAGTTGAAAGACCTTAAAGGCTCCGTAAAGCCTTACTACATTGAACTATGTGGGGGCAATTCCAGCCATAATAAGCTTATCACTCATAATAGTCGATTTGTCACCTCAAACCTATCAATTGGTTGTTAATTGACCATAATATATTTAGACTTGATCCATTAATCTAAAAAGATATTGATTTTTAAATACAAATTTAGCATAGCGGGGAGTAGGGAATGGTTATAAAAAGACGATTCAGTGTTCTATTGGCAATTGTTTTGATGACATCGTTTTCAAATAAACTGGTTTACGGTATTGATGCCGACAATATTGCCATTATGCAACAACTTCAACAGGAAGAACCGGAGCTGTTTGAGCGTGTTGAACTGGTAACGGAAAATAATAGGGATCTTTTGAAAGTCACCCTGAGTGATGTGTTACTAATGGTCTTAAAACGCAGCAACACTATCGAAGCTCAGCGTTTGGGAGAAAAGGCAGCCCGATCCGGTGTTGAAGCCTCAAGGGCTATCTACCAGACTAGTTTGGAAACGTCGGCAACCCAGAGCAAGACTGCCGGACTATCATCTACTGACTTGGATGACAATGACCCTCCCAGTGCAACATCCTATTTAGCGACAACTTCCACCGATGCAACCGCATTATCTGCCACAGTCAGCAAAAAAACCTCCTTGGGAATTTCATTCTCTTCCACGCTATCTTCATCAAAATCACAGACTGACCGTTTTAGTATGGAAGAAAAAGGGGATGATTTAACAAAGACCGGAACGGGTGAAGAAGTGGATTCCTCCTCTCTCAGCGCAACCGTTTCCATTCCCCTCTTTCAGGATTGGGGAGAGATTAACGATCTGCCTATCAAGAGAAGCCGGATTCTGCTGGATCAAGCCAAGACTACCACTTATTCCACCGGTGTTGGTCTGCTGGAATCCGTTGCCAATGAGTATTGGAATTTAGTCGGAGTACAGGAGAATATCAAGACGTTGAAGGAAGCAGTAAACCTTTCAGAAAAACTGGTGAGGGAGACCAGGGCGAGAGTGCAGGTTGGAGTGTTGAATCCGACCGATCTGAAAGAAACCCAGACTCAACTGGCCAATAATCGAAAAGACTTACTGACAAAACAAATTGAAGAACAGGAAACAGAGGATAAAATCAGAGTAGCCCTTGATTTAGGGACAATTCCCTTCGGTTTTAAACCAGCCGATCTGCCGAGAATTCACGGAGAGGACTTTGATTTTCAGGAACTACTGAAAAAGGCTTATGAGAACAGCACTGATTTAAAGACATTGATGTTAAGTCTGACATCAAATCAATACGATCTGGACGATGCCTACAACGATGACAAAACAAACCTGGATCTTAGCTTAACCTACACACTAAACGGTTATGGCGACTCACCTTCCGAAACCACCCAGTACTATGCCAATGATGAGTACCAAGGCTATTCCGCGAAATTAACCTGGAGTGTTCCGTTGTTTGACGATTCCGCCTCGGAAGCAATTATGCAACGGAAGATCGAACGCAACAAACTTGAGTTACAGGTTAAGGATGCCAAGGCAGAAATTTATGTCACCCTGCAGACAATCCTCAGAAATCTCAAATTCGGAATTGAAGAAGAGAAAGCGGCCCAGTTGTCCGTAAACCTGGCAAAGGATCTGTTGGATAAGGAAGTGGAAAAATTAAAAATTGGAAAAAGTACCAGTTTTAATGTCTCCCAGGCTCAAAAGAACTATACCGAAGCAAAACTCGGTGAAACTCTCGTCAAGGTGGGAAATGAGAGGAATTTTGTTAAGTTGTTGGTCTTAACGGGAGATATTTTTTCCTATTACAAGCTGCCAAAATCCATATAACATAATAATAAGGCGTATCAAGCAGGCAGAAACGGCTTCAATCCCGTCCTGGTAATAATTAAGAGGGTATTTCTATGTCTGAAAAACGAAAAAAGCTACAACGCATACTGTTCTTAACCGTCCCGGTAGTGTTCGGGATTCTGATTTTCATGGTACTGCTTAAGGTCAAACCGAACCCACCCCATAAGGAACAGATCGACAATAAACGCAAGGTACGTATTATAGAGGCAGAGAAGACCGATGTGATTCCAATAGCCTTAGGATATGGTACAGCGAGGCCGACAAACGTATGGCAAGCGGTAGCCGAAGTTAGTGGAAAAGCTATTTATGTAAGTCCCTCTTTAAAAAAAGGGAGCCGAATATCCAAAGGAACATTGCTGGTAGAGATAGATCCCACTGAATATAAACTGACCGTTGCGGAAGCGAAAACCAATCTGCAAAGCATTGATGCCCAAGTTAAACAATCAATAGACAAGGAGATCAGTAACAAGGAGCTGCTGAAACTTGAGTTGAATACACTGGATCTCAAACAGAAGGAGCTTGACCGACAGAAAAAATTACTGGGCAACAATATTGCCAGTAAGTCTGATTTCGAGCAGGCTGAAGCGGCTTTTCTCGCTCAAAAATATAAGGTACAAACCATTCAAAACACCTTGAACTCCCTGGGTTCGGAACGTGAGTTGTTAAAAGCACAGGAGGAGCAGGCAAAACTTTCACAGCAATCCGCAAACTTACAATTACAATATACAAAAATCAGGGCTCCGTTTGACAGTATTGTATCAAACGTTAATGTAGAGAAGCTGCAGTTTGTACAAAAGGGACAGAATATTGCCGAAGCCGAAGGTGTTGATTCTATTGAGATTGAAGCCCAACTGGCAAACGGGCTTTATGTGTTCCGTCCTGAAGCGAATGAAGAAGCGCGTTCTCGTCTGATAGAAGGTAACGGATCTGTCGGCGATGCGCTGGGAATAACTGCTATAGTCAGGTTTAATTTCGGCAAGATATCGTCGGAGTGGAAGGGAAATGTAATGAGATTTAATGCCCAGATCGATACCAAAACCAGAACCCCGGGGGTCATCGTGCAGGTGGATGATCCTTTCGGTCTTAAATTGGAAACACCCAAGAGACCGCTGATCAAGGGCATGTATTGCGAAGTTGAGTTTTACGGCAGGCCTTTTAAAAACATCATAATAATTCCCAGAACAGCCCTCCACAATAAGAACACCGTTTATGTTGCAGATGAAAATAACAGACTTCGAATTCGCAGAGTTAAGACAGGCTTTACCCAGGACAGCTTCACCATGATTCGAGAGGGATTGGAACCGGGTGAAAAAATTATTGTTACTGATGTTATACCCGCAGTGGAAGGGATGAGTGTCATACCGATTTTAGATATTGAGCTGGCTTCGAAAATCAAGTCCGATGCGATGGGAGGTCGAAAATGATACGTTTTTTTTCCACACATCCCACGGCTGCAAATTTGTTGATGCTGATTATAATTGTAACCGGCTTTATTGGGTTACCTGCCTTAAAAAGGGACACCTTTCCGGAATTTGAAGCCAATAAAGTAAGGGTCAGCGTCAGTTATACGGGAGCTTCAGCTGAAGAGATGGAAGAAGCGGTTGGCCAGCCCATCGAAGATGCCCTGAGCAGTATCAACTATGTCCAGGAAATCGTAGCTGAATCGAAAGAAGGTATTACGAATGTGACTGTGGAGATGAAGGAAGAGGGAGACCTTGCTGAATTTTACAATGATATTCGAACAGAAGTGGAAGCAATAGACAACTTCCCTGAAGACGCAAATGATCCGGTTATTACGGAAATGGGCAGAACAAGTCATGTGGTCGCCATCGCTGTTTCCGGTCCCATGTCGGTTCAACACCTAAAAGAGTATTGCGAATATTTAAAACGAAAGCTAAAACAACACCCGAACATTTCCATTGTTGAAATCAGCGGATTTTCAGACAGACAAATTCAAATAAAGGTTCAAGCCAATAAGCTGTTGCAATACGGCATCAGTATCACTGACATTGCCAATACTATCGCTAATCAAAGTCTGGATACACCGGTTGGTTCCATCGATTCAAGTGATCAGGAAATGCTGATTCGCTTCGCTGACAAACGAAGAGAGGTTCAGGAATTTGAAAACATTGTAATTATTGGCGGAAGTACCGGGGCTGAAATAAAACTGGGTGAAATTGCAACCATCACCGATGCTTTTGAATTGGAAGAAAGCAAAATTGAATTTAACGGTGAAAGGGCAGCTTATATCTCCATTGTCAAATCCAAGGCTGAAGATGCGTTAACTATCTACGATGCCGTGACGGAGTTTGTTGAACGCGAAGAGCAGTTAGCACCGGATGGAGTTTCGCTGACACTCACCAACGATATGGCATCACTGATTCGCGATCGATTGGGCCTGGTAGCGAAAAACGGTTGGCAGGGATTGATGCTGGTTTTTATAGCCATGTTCATCTTCTTCAACTTTCGGACAGCCTTTTGGGTGGTTGTTGGTCTTCCCATTTCTTTTATGGGAGCATTTTTCCTGATGTATCAAATTGGATACACATTAAATATGATGACCAGCCTGGCTTTATTGCTTTCCATTGGAATACTAATGGATGATGCCATCGTGATCGCAGAAAACATTGCTGTACAATTGAAAAAAGGGAACAACGCGATAGAAGCAGCCATCATCGGCACCAAACAGGTGCAAAACGGGGTTATAGCTTCCTTTTTGACAACCGCCTGTGTATTTTTGCCTTTGTCGTTTATTGAAGGACAAATCGGTAAGGTACTGCTTGTTGTTCCGGTGGTATTGCTATTTGTTCTGGCTGTCAGTTTGCTGGAAGCGTTTTTTATCCTTCCGCATCATTTGGGACACTCATTCAAAGGCAAGGAAAACATTTCGGAGGGCAAATTCAGAAGCAAGGTTTCGGCATGCATTGAGTTCGCCCGGGAAAAGGTCCTGGGTCGGGTTGTTGATAGCGCTGTAAATCGTCGTTATCTTACCGTGGGATTGGTTTTCATGTTTCTTATCATATCATTTGCAATGCTGGCCGGCGGACAGTTAAAATTCATCGGATTTCCCAGTGTTGAAGGTGACGTTATCGAAGCGAAAATACTCTTACCGCAAGGTTCCCCGCTAACCAAAACAGAATCTGTCGTAAAGTCGGTCATCGAAGGACTTGATACCGTTGACAAAGAGCTGACTCCAATGCAGGAAGACGGAAAAAAGCTGGTGCTGAATACCAGGGTTTCCTATGGGAAAAACATGGATTCCAATGAGTCGGGACCGCACCTTGCTACTGTTGCCGTCGATTTGCTGGAAAATGAATATCGCCTGCACACCACCACCGACATCATTTCCCATTGGAGAGAGGAAGTAGGTACCATTGCAGATGTCATAACAATCAACTATGGAGAGAGCGGCCTGGGACCAGCAGGTAAAGCCATAAAAATACAGTTTCAGGCAGATAGTCTTGAGGTCCTAAAGCAGTCGTCCCTTGAGTTGATGGAATGGCTGGAGCAGTTCGATGGCGTATATAACGTTTACGATGACATGAGACCCGGAAAACCGGAATTAGTCATGAAGTTAAAACAAGGTGCTACCATCCTGGGTGTTACGGCGAATTCAATCGCCGGCCAAATCAGATCTGCCTTTCTTGGTAGAACGGTTAATGAGATTCAAGTTGGTCAGGAATCCTATGAAGTGTCAGTTCAACTGGCTGATGAAGACAAGGATAATTTGAGAGATCTGGAATCCTTTCGTGTTTACAGTGCCGATGGAACCGGTATTCCTGTGACAAGCGTTGTTGAATTCGAAAATAAAAGAGGTTACGCCAGAATTTTACGAATTGATGGTATGCGGACATTGACCCTGGAAGGAGATGTAAACTTGTCCATAACCAATACCAGTGAAGTCATCAACAAAATCAGAACTGATTTCATCCCTGAGTTCAACAAACGTCATCCGGACGTTCTGGTTAGGATTCGTGGTGAGGCCGAAAGGACTTCAAAGACCTCCGGATCGATGGTGATGTTATTCCTGATTGGAATTGTCGGTGTCTATGTTCTGCTCAGTTACCAGTTCAAAAGTTACAGTGAACCCCTGGTTGTAATGGTGGCGATTCCCTTTGCCTTGATCGGTGTGATATGGGGCCATTTGTTGATGGGGATCTCATTGTCCCTTCCGAGCATATTGGGATTTATTTCGCTTTCGGGGATTGTTGTAAACGATTCGATCCTTTTAGTGGAATTCGTAAAATTTCGCAGAGCGGAGGGGAAAAGTGCCGTGGAAGCGGCAAAACTGGCAAGTAGAGAGCGATTTAGGGCAGTGTTGCTGACAACCATCACAACTGTTGCCGGTTTAATGCCGCTACTGTCAGAAACGAGTCTGCAGGCACAAGTGTTGATTCCTATTGCCGTAAGTATTTCATTCGGCTTAATGGCCTCTACACTGATGATTCTTATCGTCATCCCCTGTTTTTATTCCATTGCGGATGACTTCGGATTAACCGCACCCATTGAAAAGCAGCCGACCGAATTGGTTACCTAGGATTGCCCCAAGAGAGTGAAGCGACCTACTACCCCAAAAGTCATCATTGCCGGGTCGCTTCGCTCTCGTCTTTTCTATTTTTAAATACCCGGGCGTAAAATATCAAACTCTGAATTGCAGTCCCACCTCAAAGTTACTAAGATTCATTATATTCGCCGTTTCAAAACATTTCATGGTAAGTGGGGACTTCCGGCATGCAATTCCTGACCTATGAACAAAAAAAATATATAGTTTTAGCCCGAGCAACTCCCGGGAATTGCGGATACGTGGATATTTTTAAAAAAACCCCAAACGGATCTTACGAACACTATTGGTCTTTAATGCCGGAGCCGGGATACCCCATCATCTCTTTGGCGCAAGCAATTAATGACAAAAAGCTTTATATCGTTAATAAAACAGGCGAATTTAGGCTCTATAACCTCAAGGAGAAAAAGGAGATTGCCAGTGCCAAAATAGGGGCGAGTAGCTTGTTTGGTGCAGGAATTTACCCTTCCCAATCAAAAGGATACATTGTCACTAAAAATCTGGAATCAAACGGCATCGATATATTTGAGATTTGCCTTGATTCATTGAAAGCATCTTTCGTACAGACTATTCGGGGAGTTTTTCAAATTGATCATATTACTGTTCTGGATGAAAACCAATTAGCGGGTTACATACCGATTGGCTCTGTGGAAGGTCTTAAGTCATCTGATGGCTTTTTGATTATCAATACCCAAGAGCAAACTCACAAACTGAATTATCTAAGACCTTCTCCAAGCGGGTTATTCCCGAAACCTCCGGTTGCATTTGACCCGAGAACAAAAACAGGAATTCGCCCTTCATACGATCCTATTGAAATAATAGAAAGTGATACTGATAAAAAGTATCTTGCCAAGGTGTTATTGTTTGATCTCAACAGTGGTAAAAGAATCGATACCATCGTTGTCAGGGAGTTTACAGCTTCCGAGATGTTTGAAGATGATGATCCGAAATTTGCGTTATCATGCCTTGAACTCCCCACTTATTCGGATGATTATCGAGATATTAAAGAGGAGTTTCTGGAAAGGTTTGAAGCTCTGCAATATTGTCACTTGGAGGATGCTTTCTGGGTCACCTTTCAACATGGTTTTTTGAGGAAGGTTTATCTGGATGGAAAAAGGCTGTCCCCTTTGATTGCACATCCCGGTGATTCCATTTTGGCCGACCGTCCGACGCTGTCACATACCAATTTTGATACACCGCTGCGGTTAAGCCCGGATGACCGCTTTCTGGCCTTCGGGCAACCTGAAATCTGTTTTGCGACAAAAATCCTGGTAAATGCCCCGCCAGACAATGTCTTTTTGATCACAGGTGAACAGGTTGTTGAATCCGGTTGTGAAACAAGTTCACTAAACACCGAAACTTTCAGTTGGATCAATCTTGATTTAACGGGCAGCAGCAAGAGGAGTTCAGATCTAGACTTTTTGGATTTACTGCTCAAAAAGACAAAAGACCTTGAAAATCTTAAGGACGGACCTTTCCTACGATTCCAATTTGTCACCTCAAAGCGAACGGTGAAAGAAGAAGAGTTTGTTCAAAGCCTTTCCTGGAACAACGAGCAGATAGATACAGCCGGAGAAATAATCTCTTTATACAATTCCAAAGGTCAAGGGCTTTGGTATGATGATTCCACCCCTTCGTTTTTTTATTTATTGAGAAGATTGGTGTTGGAGAGCACTGATGCCCTTGGACTGTTTATAGAATACCTGCGGCTTTATGGTGACTGCAAAGAGGATAGTGACCGACTGGCTGAACTGGTTGACGATATCATCAACAAAATGGGTTGGTGCAGGGAAAGCGTTGACATGATTTTGACCAGGGCTTACTTTCAACCCGAACGTGGGCTTGAGCAGTTGGAATATTATCTAAAGCAACCCGACTTTGAACTATATCTCGGCAAATTTGATAACAGGAATTATTTTAGAAATCACACTCTTTACAAAACTCTGGTTGAAGACTATTTCTCACTGTTTTTTCCCAACGAAGATCAACTGTTTTCTGCCATTGAAGCAGAGGATAACGGGAAGGTGGAGTCTCTTTTAAGGTTGCCCTTGGAGCTTAATGAAATTCATCCAGAATACAAGCTAAATCCGCTTGATACAGCCATTGAAACCGGAAACCAACAGATTATTAGTTTATTAAGAGAAGCCGGGGCAAAATCCCTGAACTTTGGAACGGAGCGTAAATCCGGTGAGAACGGCACCACAATCGATCAGGACATTTCTGTTGATAAGGCAATGCGAACCTTGTTGTCGAATCTTCATCGTCAACAGGAGACCATCCAAAAAGAGATTTATGACATACAATTCAGTCATATGTTAAATTTCTCCTTATCTGAAGAACAATCTGCATTGCTTGAGAGTAAAAACAAAGAATTGAAAGATATTCAATCCCAGATTAAATATGCCAACCTGGGATTGATCTCACTTGAAGATATTTCAGAATCCGACGAATTTACCGACATATCATTGGATCATCAACAAAACCTATCGGAAGGAGCAGACAGTTTTGATTCGAGTAAGAGCCACGTATATGCTGATCCGGCCTCGACTGTCATTGAAATCGAGGATCTGAAGGAAAACTCCCAGGTATCTGCTTTTAAGAAAATGAAGTCATTGTTACATGACTCGGAGAGCATTATTTTTAATCGAATTCTCAGATTTAACTATAGGGTTGCGAAAAACTTCATTTCTGAAAAACTATTTTTTGAAAAGATTCAACTGACAACCGACTCAGCCCGGGTACCGTCAGACCTTATCCGCTCCCTTTCAGGTTCTGTTCGCCAACCCGTCTGGTATGAGGACGAGTTTCCAGCTATGTTTTTCGCACTGCAAAAGCTGGTAATGTATCATGAGCGATACCTTAAAGATTTAGATCTCTATCTGAAAAGTGACATTATAGGGAAAGAGGAACCTGTCTGTGTTACCGAGTTCATTTTTGATGTTTATGAGCACTATGGGTGGAATTTAATCACTCTTTCACTTGCGGTTTCCAGGCTTAGCCAGGAATCAAACAGGAATGGATTAGCCGAGTTTAGAATTCAATGGAAAAAAGGTGGTTTGGAAAGTTATATTCGACAACCTGAAATCAAAGAAGAATTTATTCGTCTACTAGATATGTATTGCGGTGAGGATAGAATTGAATGGTTCTATCAATTTATAAAAAAAGGAGAATAAAGATCCGTGGTATCGGTCTCCATTAGAAAGACTGTTTTTTGAAATTTTTGAATCAGCTCATTTACAAGTCCGGACTAACCTTTTACCCCATATTAAAAGCACACCAAGCTTATCCAATCTTATTCAACATTTAATCCGATTACATATATCCAATGACAACATCTATACCTCCTGAACCTGTCCAATTGCAGCTGCTTGATCAGGTTCAGGTTATCTTCTCAAAAGGTGGTATCATGATGATTCCGCTTGCAGCTTGTTCTTTTATTGTACTTTTGGTGATTATTGAACGACTGCTGGTTTTGAGATCCGGCAGATTGACCTCTCTGAAGGCCATGGCAGCCTGGGATACCTGGTTTGCAAATAATCTTGATGAGGACAAGAAACCCAAACCGGTTTTAAGCTCCGTTCCGGTATCGATCTTAAGCTCACTGGTGGATTATTTTCCTTTGAGCCGCTCCAGATTGGAAGAAAGAATCACAGACTTGGGAAGAATGGAGAAACACAGATTAGAAAGAGGATTGGTCTTTTTAGATACCATAGCGGGCATCGCCCCTTTGTTTGGGTTGTTGGGAACCGCTCTCGGCATGGTTGAGGTGTTTTCAAGGCTTTCTGTGGCGGGAGAGGCGAAAATGAGTGCTCTTTCTTCGGGAATATCACAAGCGTTGTTTACAACTGTCACCGGCTTATGTATTGGAATTCCGGCATTGATAGCCTTTAATCTGTTTTCCCGTCATATTGAGAAGATCCTGATCCAGACTGAAGATCAGATCAACCGTTTTATTGACCGTCATGCTCCCAAAATCATTAAAGAATAACCAATCAACCTTTCATGAAGCTATTTAACACCACAAAGCGGAAAACCGGTATCAATTTGACTGCCCTGGTTGATGTGCTGTTTTTGTTGATAATCTTTTTTTCGGTTTCTACAAGGTTTACCAACCAGCAAGCCATTCAAGTGGATCTGCCCCAGACTGAAAATTCAAACACCATTTCGACTACTGAAAAGTTGATCATTATTATGCGTGATGAAAATGAGGTTTTTATTAACGGTGCATTATTCAATTGGAAGGTTGTAAATTCGGAAATTGAAAAATCCAAATATGACAGAACACAAAGAGTCATACTCAATATCGATAAAAAGATTACCCACGGCAAAGTAGTAGGGCTTCTCGATTTGCTTAAGACCCATCAATACAAAACAGTAGTCTTTGGTACTTATGGCGATTCGTAACCACACTTTTTTCCTGACAGCACTACTACTGACTACACTTATCCATCTGCTTACCATAGGTCCGCTTTCCCAATGGCTAAACAGGGAGATCCTCCCTGCTTTATCTGATGAAAGCATGATCATTGATCTTTCAGAAATCAAGGATCAAAAAAACAATGCCGTTGATCAACCGATTATTGAGGACCGAAGTCATGAAAAATCCAATCCGCTTTTAGAAGAGAAACCTCAATCGAAGAAGAACCGCCTTCACATCCCCCGTACTAAAAAACACCTTGACCCCACATTAAGCGAAGATAAAATAGCTTCAAACGAACATAATCCTCCCCAAAAAACTATTCCAGCGAAACCGCCTGAGACAACGCAACAAGAAACCAACACATCACAGTCTCCATTGTTTATCCGCAAACCTGAATTAAAACCCGAGATTCCGACAGAGCAGGCCAAGGAAAAAGCCATTCCGGATGAAATAAAAGATACCTTCAGGGACGGCAAGCCGGAAAAAACCGACGATGAAAACATGGAGTATTCCATGAACTCTTATAAATGGACATTTAATCGCTATATTGGCAACTGGGCGGTTGATATTCGAAGATGGTGGAAAGCGCCATTGGATTACGCAATGGGAAATGTTCCGGAAGGAGGAGATTTGTGGATCACCGTTAGAATCGCTAAATCCGGGAGAATGGAGGGATACACGGTTAAAGGTTCGAATGTTACGGCAGAAATGGAATGGAGAGTGATCCAGGCATTGATTGGTTCTTTTGACAGACCTCCGTTACCTGAATCATTTCCCGAAGAATCATTGCTGATCAACTGGCGGTTCATCTACCCTCCAGTTCGACCACAACTAAGAATGCGAAGATAGCTTACAAACGATCAAGTGCTAAATCCCATTTCTTCCAGTAGTTCAAAAAGCTTTTTTTGTTGAAATGGTTTCACCAGGTAATACTCGCAGCCCTCATGAAATGCGGATAAGATGTTCTGTTTGTCACCAAGTGCTGTCACCATAACCACTTTCACACCGGCTCCAATATAGATACCGTTTTCCTCTTCAATCTTTCTAATTCTCTTCAGCGTCTCGTGGCCATCCATCACCGGCATTTTAATATCCAGAAAAATAACATCATAGAAATCTTTCTCTTTAAGGCTTAATTGAAAATACTCTACTGCCTCTTTGCCGTTTACCGCAATATCGCAATGACCCGTATCCTCGAGCATGGTATGCAATAGCTTTCTGTTGGTCAGGTCGTCGTCAACAATTAAGAACTTCATATTCCCCTTTTTTGCTATGTTCGTTTTTTAAAGAGTATGGAGTTGGTTTTATCTTATTTAAACCGGAAAACAATCCATTTCCATGGTCCTAAATCAACCAGTTACTTGTTCCAAAATGGATTGAACCTTTAATAGTAATTCTTCATGATCAAACGGTTTGGTGATATAGTCATCAGCTCCAGCTTCGTATCCTTTCTGCCGTTCGTTGATCATTGCTTTTGCTGAAATCAGGATGATCTTCACTTGTGATAGTTTTTCATCCTGCCGGATTTTTTCACACACCTCATAACCACTTACACCCGGAAGCATAATATCAAGCAATACGATTTTAGGATTGAACTCGTGGATAGTACTGAGAGCTTCTTCCCCGGTATCAACCGTTAACAGGTGATACTCGTCGTCTAATATTTCTCTTAAGAATTTTAAATTCGTTTGGTCATCATCAACCACAAGAATTTTGTGACCTTTTTGCATGAGATATCCTGGTGACTTTAATTTTCGCAATTGGTTTATTGATCCTGTCCTAACTGATTTAATGGGGTTATTATATTCGGATCTCATCGCAAATGTCTAACTCAATTATTTTTTTTACCTTTGATTTCTTGATGGATACCTCATATCGGACACTTTGTAATAGTTTCTTTTAATTGAAAAATTTAGAGCTATTATCAAAAATCTGCGATAAACAGCGAAGCCTAGTCGGCACTATAACACAAGTTGTCTCTAATTCAAAGTAACTTGATGAATTGATTTTTTTTCCAAATCCGCAGCTACTCTAATTAAACACATTTGTTGAAACGCTCGGATACAAACCGATAAACATCATTCTTCAGCGTGCTGCTTTTTAAGTTCCATGGCAAGCTGTTCTTTTGTCAGGTATCCATTTTCTACTAGTATCTGCCCCAAGAGTTTTCTCCGCCGTTTTTGATTTTTGGGGATGATACAATTAATGATCGTGCCTCCGTTTGGATTCACCTCAGCCCAAATTCTACCTTTATGTCCGGTTATGATCATATTTGATACAAACAGCCCCAGTCCGGCACCACTTGATAACGCCCTGGTTTTGCTGCTTTTACCAAATTTGTCAAAAACACTGACCAATTCATCTTCCGGAATTCCAATTCCCGAGTCAATTATTGAAATCTGAAAGCTGTTTTTTTTCTCCTTGATTTGAATTGTTATTGAAGATCCAAATTCAGAGAAATCAAAGGCATTATTAAAAAGATTTCTTAGTACCTGTTTAAATTTACTTTGATCCACTGCGATCAGATCTGTTTTCTGTTGAAAATCCAGTCGAACTTCAATGTTTTCGTCAGCAGCTTTTTTACTGAATTCTCCAACAATGTCTCTTATTAATTCTGACAAACTCAGATCCTGAAAATCAAAAACCACCTCGTTTGCTTCCAGCTTTGACAGATCCAACAGGTTGTTTTGCAAAACTCGCATCCGTTGACTGCTGGTATATGCCTCCTGAAAGAATTCTAATAATTTTTCACGTTCTTCCTTGTAGATCCGGTCGATACCCATTTTGGTATATCCCAAGATCTGGTGGAGTGGTGTTCTTAACTCATGACTTATGCTGGCCAAAAACTCAGATTTTGCCTTAGTGGCTTCTTCCGCCTCCTGCCTGGCTTCAATTAAAGCCTTGGTTCTTTCCTCAATCAGCTCTTCCAAATGTTCTTGATGTTTCCTCAGCTCTACTTGGCTGATATTTAATTCGTTTTGAATAGCCTGACTTTTTCCAATAGCACCTTCCAATGCTGAGTTTTTAGTTTGCAGTTCTTTGTTTTTTTCACTTAAAAGCTTTTTTTGATCCCATAAATCACAAAATACTCGAACTTTGTTCAAAAGCAGCACCGAATCATAAGGTTTTACAATATAATCAAAGGCACCAATTTCAAAGCCCTTTATAATATCTTGTTGTTCCTTGAGTATTGCTGAAAGGAAAATTACCGGCAGGTTTTTATTTAATTCTATAGATTTGATCCTTCTGGCGGTTTCCATGCCATCCATGTCCGGCATTACAATATCAATTAACCCCAAGGCAAATTCATGTTTGGAAGCCAGTTCTATAGCCTCTTTTCCTGAAAGCGCCTTGCTGACTTTATAGTTGTTTTTGTGAAGTATGTTTTCCAGTAGCTTTAGGTTGGAATCAACATCATCTACAATCAGTATGTGGTATTTCTCCATAATACAATCCGGATTGGCCCCGGAACCAGTTGAACGCCTATTGCTATTTACGAAAGTAACCGGTCCTTATTTAACACACATTTTAGGGTCTGTCTCAGCTTTGCTTTGCCTACCAGTATGACTTTTATTCCGGTTATCCTTAGGTCATCAATTATCGGGTATCAGCTGTCAGTTCGCGGATCAGTTACTCAAGCCCGGAAAGGAGTTGAAAAGTAATCGAGCTATTCAAGAGCAACATGTATCCTTTTAATTTGTTGCTAAAACGGAAAACGAAGCTTTCACCAATGACCGATGCCGGATAACCGTAAACTGACTACCATGCCATGCGAGCTTTGATATATGTAGTAATTACCAGGAAGCTGCACATGTCAAGAAAACCCCACGATGTGTGTTTTACCTGAAAATAAATAAAACTGAAAGATTGGCCGTAATATGTTGAAGGTGATGCCCGAAATTTAAATAATCATACCTGTATCAAGATGATTTTTC
>JANQLH010000139.1 GCA_028280735.1 SAR324 cluster bacterium
AGTATATTCCGCTTCAACAAACAACTCAAAAGGTCTCCTGAAGCACTCAGGTGGTTTGACAATGCCGTCAACCAAGCTAACTCCCTGTTTATCTCCCTCTGTGTAGGTTGGAAGAATCTCTTTCAAACCGAACTTTCTAGCCTCTTTGATGATCATTTCAAAGGTTTTCCTGTTAAAATCTGCATATTTTTCATTTTCAGCCAGTTGATCGATGCCAAATTGTTCAAATAATACAAAGTTTATATCGCGAAGATCTGCTTGGGTTTGAGCCATTGTTCCTCCTTAATGGAATGTGACCGAAAGGCAAATCACCGAATCGGTCCGAAGTTTATTCTTTTTGTTATAGTTTATAAGAATTCGCATTCGAAAAACAGGTTAATTCAAAGGTGCTGACCAGAAACATCATCGACATATACAACTATGAAATCGGGTGGAACAAACTTGGAATTGACACGAAGAGTTCTTAGTCCGTCAGGTTTCTCACCCTGGTTATTGATTTTTTTGCTTACACCATACTCCAACTCGATAGCATCTTCCCCTTTTTGATCCCAGGCATTTTGAAACGATGTAGTGATCTCGGGATGATATGGAAATATCTGTTTGCTTGTCATTCCGATGATTCTGGAAATGACTCCGGTTGCCTCTTTTTTCCATGATGGATCGCAATCCAGAAAATAAAATCCTTTTCCCTTCTTCTTCCAGGTCGAAATTAAAGTTGGTGTATTCTGTTGTTTGGAAAATCCTAGTTCTATGATCCGCTCTACCGTTTTACCCGGTATGACAATGCCTTCCTCTTCATAGAAAGCCTCAACCCGGGAAAGAACATCGGATGGTTTTAAATTGAAATATGCGGCCAGTTTACATAAATCAACAATAGACCAGTGTCTGTTTCCTTCCTTGATTTTTCTAAAGGTCCTTGCATCAGTATCGTTTCTACCCAGTCCGGCATCACGACTAAAATGCGTTTCCTTAATCTCACTTTCATGCAGTGTTTTAATCAACCACTGTGTAATAGCCAGCTCATAGGCTTCACTATCCTTCCATCTTATTGTTGAATCCATGATGCAAGCTAATAGGTTATATTAGCCTTTGTCAAGGTTTTTAAAACCTACCTTCGTTAGCTTATTATCAACTGCTGAACCTAGCAGTGAACTGTTGGTATACACGTTATATTTTTTGATATTTATATCTGAATTCGCATATTTTATTATAAATTTAGTCTTTTTCCGTTATTTGCCACCTTTTCCCTTGCCAAAGCTGAAACTTCTTTATTATAAAAAACAATCAATCGTTAATAGTTAGGGAAAATATGCATTCAAACAACACAGGCAGTGAGATGTTTTATTTCTGGTATTATTTTTATTTTCCTACCGGTCTGCCTGTGGAGAGCTGAAAAAAACTTTGTTTTTAAAGCTGCGGGTAGATGTTTCGCTCGCGGCTTTTTTGCTTAAGGTCGTGAGTGGTTATTCCGCTTCACGACCTTTTTTTTTGGAGTTTTATCATGAAACAAACTTATGACATTCGTATTAAGGAGTTAAGGCCCCTGGTTTCACCGGAAAAATTGAAACAACAGCTTCAAATGTCTCCTATTTCAGCTCAAACAGTGGTGGAAAGCAGGGAGGCCATAGAAAACATTTTAAATAAATCGGACAAACGTTTGCTGGCCATTGTAGGTCCTTGTTCCATTCATGACGAAAAAGCAGCAATGGAATATGCCGGAAAGCTGCATGACATCAGTCGACAATTGAAGGATACCCTTCTGGTTGTCATGAGGGTGTACTTTGAAAAGCCCAGAACCGCTGTTGGCTGGAAGGGGTTAATTAACGACCCGGAAAGAGACGAGACAAACGATATCGAAAGCGGACTCCGGCGCGCGCGAAAACTTCTTTTAGACATAACCGACTTGGGATTGCCGGTTGCAACTGAAATGCTTGATCCAATTATTCCTCAATATACTGCCGGGTTAATCAGCTGGGTGGCCATTGGAGCCAGAACCACCGAATCCCAAACCCATCGGGAAATGGCAAGCGGACTTTCAATGCCTGTAGGATTTAAAAACGGAACGGACGGAAGCCTGGATGTAGCTGTAAATGCGATGAAAGCCTCGGGCTCCTCCCAAAGCTTCCTGGGAATTGATCAGGCCGGCTACACCAGTATCGTTAAAACAACTGGAAATCCCTGGGGGCATATTGTTCTGCGCGGAGGTGCCAATCCGAATTACGACCCCGTGAGTGTGGAAAACACCAGACAAAGATTAAAGAAAGAAAATCTGTTGGACGCCATCATGGTCGATTGTTCCCATGCAAACTCCGGAAAGAAGCATCAAGGACAGTCCTTTGTCTGGAAAAATGTCATCGATCAAAGACTGGAAGGTAACGATGCGTTGATAGGAATGATGTTGGAAAGCAATCTTAACGAGGGCAAACAAAAAAACAATAAAGATGATGCTGCACTAATGTATGGGGTTTCCATCACAGATGAATGCATCTCGTGGGAAACCACCGAGTACCTCTTGAAATACGCGGATGAAAAGCTAAAATCAGGGCTTTAGAACAATTTTAAAGCCTGGAAGCAAGTACCGCAGCCCCAATAGCACCGTTTTCCTGGGGGGCCTCGGCAACTACAACCGAAGCGGCGAGTTTGTTTTCCATGGCTTTAACAACGCCGATATTTTTGGCTACACCACCTGTCATCATAATCGGTTCCGTCACTCCGACACGTTTTGCCAATGAAGCCACCCTGGATGCAATAGATTCATGAATACCCGCCATTATGTTTTCACGATATTCACCTTTCGAAATAAGGGATATCACTTCCGATTCAGCGAAAACCGTACATAAGCTGCTGATTTTAGCAGGATTGTTTGAATTCAGGGAAAGTGTTCCAAAATCAGTCAACTGGACCTCCAGTGCCCTGGCCATAACCTCCAAAAACCTACCTGTACCGGCAGCACATTTATCGTTCATGGCAAAATCGGTAACTTTACCGTTACTATCAATCGACATGGCTTTACTATCCTGACCGCCAATATCAATTATTGTCCTTGCCTCTGGATTTTGGAAATTGGCCCCGGCTCCATGACAGGTAATTTCGGTAATTGATTTATCTGAAAATTCAACATTGTTACGTCCGTAACCGGTTGAAACAATTTTATCGACTTTTGACTCATCTACATCAAATTCTGCAAGCAATTCATTGAAAACAGCTTTGCCGGCTTGTTCAGAATTATACCCGGTGAACATGACCTTGGTCCCGGCTATTTTACCGTCAATCAGCAAGGCCCCTTTTGCCGTAATCGAACCAATATCAATTCCAATTGTAATCATACAATTTCCCCTGTTTTTATCGAATCAGTTTTTTTTAATACCGTGTTTCTTCATCCGTGAGCGTAAGGTGCCATAGTTGATTTCCAGCAATTCGGCAGCACCTCCCGGACCACTGATTTTCCAGTTTGTCTTTTCCAATGCCCAGAGAATATGCTGCTTTTCATTTTCAGAAAGGGTAAGAACTGTTTTTTCAGAAATATCCTGGTTGTATGAAGCCAATTTTGGTGTGCGAAACCTTGTACCCGGGCTCATGATCACGCCTCTTTCGATAACGTTTTCCAACTCCCGCACATTACCCGGCCAGTCATATTCCTGCAAATTGTTCAATTCCTCATCAGGTAAACCGTCAAAAGATTTTCCCATTTTTTTAGCAAAACCTCCTAAAAAATGCTCCGATAGCAACTCGATATCTCCCTTTCTATCACGAAGAGGCGGTACCGTGATAGGGAAAACATTCAAACGATAGTAGAGATCTTCCCTGAATTTTCCGATTCGAACCAAGTCTCTCAAATCCTGGTTTGTAGCGGCTATTAGCCTGAAATCGGAACGTAAGGTACGAGTTCCCCCGACTCTTTCAAATTCCTGGGTTTGCAAAACCCTCAACAGCCGAACCTGGACTTCCATGGGAATGTCGCCAATTTCATCCAGAAACAGCGTACCCCCATCCGCCAATTCAAATCGACCGGCCTTTTGTTTATCGGCCCCGGTAAATGCCCCTTTCTCATGGCCAAATAATTCGCTGGCGATCAGTCCTTCGGAAAAAGCACTGCAATTCACGCGTATATAAGGCTTATCGGCCCTCAAGCTTCTATCCATGACGGATGCAGCTACCAATTCTTTCCCGACGCCGGTTTCACCAAGGATTAAAACCGTAGTATTGGTTTTGGCAACACGCATTACCTTGTTGTTTACAGCCTTAATCTCCTTGCTCTCTCCTATAATACTATCAACCTTCAACCCTTCCAGATGTTGATCCTTATAATACTCTTTTTCATTACTGAGCTTCTGATTCAGCCGTTTCACCTCGTTGTATGCCTCTGCATTATCCATGGCAATGGCAGCCTGGGAGGCAAAATAGGTAAACATTTGCAAATCGGATTTTCGAAATGCTGAAGCCAGAAAACGATTATCAAAATACATGACACCGACGATAGTATTTTTAACAATCATAGGTACACAAATACAAGAGCGTATTTTATCAAGGGCATCACGATCTTTGTTTAACTCACGGTTCAGTACCTTGATGATTCCCTTTCCTGTTACTGCCGTATCCCGGACAATTTGCATGGGAATTTTAAACTCCTCGCTTTGTATATCTTCCGCCGTCATGTTTTTGGCAGCACGCAATCGGAACTCTATAGGATTGGAATCCTTTTGCAGCATGAAGATAGCGCCTCTTTCCGCCCCGGTGATACGCACAACCGTGAGAATAATATGCTTTTCAATATCATCCGAAACCCCAATGGCAGAGATTTCTTGATTCAACTGTAGGATTTCTTCCAACAGGTTTCCTTCAACACTGATATCCTTGATCAAAAATCTCAAATCAATGGGAAATTCAAGTGAACGGTTGGAAAGAATTACAGCTGCCGCTCTCTTGGCTTCTTCTTTGGCCCTGGCTTCATTTCCGGTGGCTAAATAGAATCTGGCAAGTTCAATGCGTGTGCGCGCGATTGGCAATCGATGTCCTGACTGCTCCAACAGCTTTAACGATGTCAGCAGAGAATCCAGGATCACTTTCGGTGATTCCCCGTTTTTTCTTTGCAGCAGGGCTTTGTATCGATATCCATAACCTTTGTAAAACATGTTTTCACTGCTAACGGAATGCTCAACGGCTTCCTCCACTGTAAGATCTTCAAATCGTGGATACTTTCCCTGTTCCATTGACCAGCAAAGTTTTAGTACAAAACCGTACGATGCGATCGGCATACCCAAAGACGCTTCATTTTCCTTTATTAGTTGCAAATACTGCCGTAAATATCGAACCGAGGCATCATTTTCTTTCTTCCAGTAATTAAGCAGGGCCTTTAGCAGCAGAAAATCCTCTTGAAAGCGAACATCGTCATTTTTCGTAGCGGTATGCTTTATTTCCTCCAGCAATTGAAAAGCATCATCAACTCGGCCGATCCCTTTGAGAATGTATCCCATTTGCAGGACCGCCCAATCAGCGATCTGGATCTGATTGATATGAAGGCAGTGCTTCCGAATGGCATCCAACATGCCTAATCCCTGGCTTGCCTGACCCAATGCTGCATATGATCTCCCCATGGCGGCTACGGCATACAATAACGACATACTTTCAGGAAACTGCTCGACACCTCGGAATGATTTTTCGTAAATTTGAGTAGCCTTGCCAAATTTTCCCTGGAGGTAGTAAAAATAGGCACCGACTGTGTGGATTGATTTTAAGTAATCGGTATCTTCAACTTTCTGTCCAATACTCCAGCCTTCTTCAAAGTAATCCTCAGCTTGTCGAAAGTTCCCCCTTTGAAACTGGTTAATGGCCAAATGCAGGTTGATAATCGATAAGAAAGTTTGATCATTGATTATATTCGCTCTATCCAAGGCCTTTTCAAGAATTGATGTTGTCCATTCACTTTCGCTTTTTACTGAAAACATGTTCATATATTTATAAACCGTTTCCACAAAAAGTCGGTTGGAGCCCATTTCTGTTGAATCGCTTAAGTCACGGATGGCCTTGGTGTAGCAGTCAATTGCTTCCTGGTACTTAACTTCCGTAGCGTAGGAGTCTCCGGCTTTGATCAGCCATCGACACCCCTCAATATCGTTTGGAATATAGATCAGATGTTTGGAAAGCGCATATGCTTTTATTCCGTTATGTTCCGGTTCATTCATCAGGATCTGGGCAGCCTGCTCGTGAAGCTTGATTCTCTTTTCAACAGGATAGGAATTAAAAAGCTTTTTCCTGTAAGGTTCATTCTTAAAGCAAAACATTCCGGAGCTTTCCTCAATCAGTTCTCCGGATCGCTTTTTTTTATCAAGTATGGAGAGAACCTGCGAAGCCCTTAATTCGCAGAGATCCAATAACCAATCAATGGAAAACTCCCCTTCAAATAACGCTGCTTTGGAAAGCAGTTCCTGTATTTCTGTATCACCTTTTACAGACATTACTCATTCCCCGTTTATTGCTTTGAATGACCTTATGCAAGCCGGAAAATAGATCAGCTGAAAATGAATGAAAGAGGCCGATTGACTTGCAAGCCGTTTTGTTAATTTGTCCAACCGGAAATCCGGACCTTTACCGGTTTCCATTGATACACAGACTAACATGCCAGATAGATTCTGTAACAGCAAAATTGAGATATACCTCAAAACCGTGACATATCTCATGTTGATATTTATTTAGTTATTTGAGATGATTTAGGGATTTCAGGCAGGTAGTGCTAATAGATTGCAGTGTGGGGGATTGGATGCTATCCGTGATTTATCAACTCGTCCTTAATCTGAAGAAGTTCATCAGACATGTCATCCTGGTTGTCTTCCATCTCTTCGATATCGGCCAGCAAATAGGTTTTTACTCGATTTAATTCCTCTTTAAGTTTGTAAAACCTTCTCATACGGATTTTAAGCTCCAGGGCACGCAGTTTTCTCTCTCTTTCGGCTTTTTCAAGTTGCAGCATCTTTTATCCCCCTAGTTTCCGAACTCTCTCTTTCGACATCCCTTTCATTGGTAGCCGAATCTAGTCAAAAAAGATAGCCAAAAATTTGCATTCTTTGCTGAAATTGAGTTATATCTCTTTTGCGTATCAGAATCCGATAATCTTCGGCCAGAAGAACGATCTTCCTTAATTCGTCATCACTGGTGAATAGATCAACGAGTTGCCTATTGGTGGGCTCGATTCTGATAATTATCATATCATCATCTTGCTTCAGGGAGTTTCCTTTTTGTTGGACATCGGCAATAAACTGTTGCCAATTGCCTGGAATCTCATTAGTAACCAGGGTTAAGAACCGCTTGATTTTGGCAGCTAACTCATCTTCGCTATCACAATCTTTGAGCGTTGACTGATAATCAACCTTGAAACGCAGCCGGCCAATACGCTCACCTATTTGTCCTAAAATCATTTCCATTCTGGCATCCGGTTTCGATATCGACACCAGCAATCGATTCTCATCAAGCAGTAACTCTGTTGCTATTTCATGGCTTCCAAGCTGCTCATAAGCCTTGGTGATTCCCAGTGCATAAGCTCCCAATGGGGTTAACCTTATATATTTTATACCGTCAAACAGGGTATAAAACCTGATTTGATCCGGTAAATGAACGCCTTCTCTTGCAGGATCAAAGCGAATATCGATCAGACCAAGGGCGGCAAACACAAACAAATTGATCTGAAGATAAGGATTTACAATACAATCTTGCAGATGACGAGGCTGCAACGAGTGTTTCTTGTTTCCCCAACCTTCCCAGTTACCGGGGAAATGCAGGGAATGGCAAGCTTCTTCCCTGACGACATATAACCGGAAATCCCTTACTTCAATGAAACGGTTTAGCTGCTTTAGGGAGACCCATCTGTCCTCGGGCAATTGTTTGATTAAGCGGACATAATCATGGTTGTAGTCTGCTTGAAAATAACTTGAAGCTTGATACCATCCTTTCACATGGTCTAGAAAGCGCACCAAAAGGGGTTCGGGTAGATTCTCAAAACGATGAATAATCGCTTTTAGGAAATCAATTGGAGCTGCTTGTTCAAGGTTTTGATTGAACGAATGAATCAAAAAAGCCATCAGTTCAACACGCATGAATTTGGCTGAACTATCCGGATGATCGGGAAAGAATTCGTGCAAATCACATTGTTTTGATAACCTTGCCAGTGCCAATTTGCTGAGCATGCCGTTTCGCGTTACTTCCAAATGTCCCTGGGCAATGAACTCGTTTAAGACGGGAACGGCATCGAGGATTTTTCCTTTGTCGCAAAATTGATACTTTGTCGCTTCAATGGATTTAAGAGCTTTAAGATAATATCCTTTCGGTTTGGGAAGAAAGCGGCGACAGCTTTTTCTAACAGCCCATGGTAAAGATAATCGTATTACCGGGTTCCCTTCAAAATCTTCATGTTTTTTTATATCCAGCAAGAATAAGCAATACTCTGATTGTATACTGTCACGATTCAAGTATTGAACGTCATCCGTTAATAAAATGTCGCCTTTGGTTCTTGCATTCAAATCTAGAATCAGTTTATCACCCTCCCAGACAATAGTTTCAAAAACCTTGTGAACCATATAAGGCAAGGTTTTAAACCAGGAATGAAAGATTTCTTCATCCTCCAGGGTAATTGAAAACAGTCTGGCAATTTCTCGCTTACGAATGGTCAGCCCATCAAACTCTCGTTTGTCAAGATTCCAGATCTCAAAATATTTATTTGTTTCGGAAAGAAAAGGTTTTAAGTAAACCCTGAAAATATCATCCAAAAGATCAGGGGAATAGCTTTGAAGGATTTCCTCATCCAGGGAAAGCTGGTTGTCTGTAATTGATTTATCCATTTTTGCCTCACCTCATCAGATAATCGATATCATCTTCGCCAAGGTCCTGGTAAGACATGCTTTCATCGGAAATAATTGTTTCGAACACAGCTTGTTTTTTTCGTTGCAGACTAAGCATTCTTTCTTCAATCGAATCCTTGACAATCAGCTTGTTGCTGAAGACTGTCTTGTTTTGCCCGATTCGATGAGAGCGATCTATAGCCTGGTTTTCAGCGGCCAGGTTCCACCAGGGATCGAAGATAAAAACGGTATCTGCTGATGTGAGGTTAAGACCCTGCCCACCGGCTTTTAAGGTCATTAAAAAAACCTTGCAATTGGGATCGGATTGGAATCGATTAACCGGTATGTCACGATTCCGTGTTGATCCCGTAAGGGTCTCAAAATCAATACCCAAATGTTTCAAATCCTGTGCTACATATTCCAAAACACCAAGAAAGTTTGCAAAAACCAGTACCTTGTGCTCATTGGCAATAGCTTCTTTCAGAAACTCCTGTAACAATTCTCTTTTTGGTGAAAGAATCTGGCCTTCGGTTTTTACTTCCGGAATCGAAGCTATCTGGCGAAGTGCGGTGATAGCTTGGAGAACAAAAAACTGTGATTTTCTGAACCCTTCAGTTTCAATGCGATCCCTGATCGCGTCGTAGTAGAATGTGCGGCGCTGTTCATAGAATCGCCGCTGGTTTTCATTCATTTCAATGATAATTGTTTTTTCTATTTTATCAGGCAGGTCTTCCAGCACATCTCTTTTCAATCGTCTTAAAATAAAAGGATAGATCTTTTTTTTGAGTTCTGCTGCAACTTCTCGATTTCCAAGCTGTTGAATCGGAAACAAATATTGTCGGTTAAACTTTGCCAGGTTACCAAACATGGCAGGATTTAAAAATCTGAAAAGCGAGTATAGCTCTCCCAGGTTGTTTTCAATCGGGGTTCCGCTTAAAGCGAGCCGATGCTTCGCCTGAATCACACTGACAGCTCTTGAGACCTGTGATTCGTGGTTTTTTATATACTGGGATTCATCCAGAATCACATAGTAAAACAAACAATCCTTTAGCAACTCTATATCAGCACGAACTGTTCCGTAGGTTGTTAGTACCAAATGACATTCAAGGGCGGCTTCAAGGTTCCTTTCCGGTCCGTGATATATGGTGACGGAAAGATTCGGATTGAATCTGGCTACTTCGCTCTGCCAATTGAAAATCAGACTTTTGGGCATAATAATCAAGCTTGGCAGAGTTTCACCGGGGTATATATCGGACAATAAGGCAATAGCCTGCAGAGTTTTACCCAACCCCATGTCATCTGCCAGACAAGCTCCCAGGGCGTTATCGTGAAGATAACGTAACCATTTGTACCCGTCTTTTTGGTATGGTCTGAGCTCAACATTTACGGTTGGTGGTTCTACTTTCTGGTTTTTCAGCTCAAGAAAGCCATCAAAAACCTTTCTGATTTGTGTTAAACCTTCTCCTTCAACTCTTGCCTCAAGCAGCTCTTCCAAGATTGGGAGATCGAAAAACGATACTTTTACATCCTCTTTCGATTTTTCAAATATCCGTTCCAGTTTTTGCACGTAACCATGGTCTAATACCGATCGTGTGCCGTCATTGAGTTGAATGTAAGATTGATTTCTGAATTGGTGTAATGCTTCAAACAATGAAAATCGCTCACCGGAAACAATCAGCTCGACGGAGCCTTCCAAAAAATCAACACCATGATCTAACGAAAGGCTTAACTCCGGTTTACCAACCACTAAATTGTAGGTCTGCAACTTTTCAGAACCAAAAATCTCATAGTCCTTGAGCAGAGCCGGCAGCAGGTTGCGCACAAATATTTCCGACAGGGGATATTCGATTATAAAAAAACTCTCATCCTGATAAAACTCTAGCTGTTGTTCAGATTCGTTTTTTTGTTGATTCAATAGCTTACGAATATGATTCGCAGGTGACTCGTTCCAGGTAGTATCAATTTCCCTGGTAATAATCTGCTGAGCATCGGAATCAATAAGCGCAACTTTTGTTATATCGTATAAATCCAAGAATTCCGGATCATAGCCGGGAAGTGACCGGACTGTTTTAAGAAAAAGAGAATGATCAGGGGTAAGTTTATCAATGACCACGGTAGGTTTAGTCTGAATCGGCAATCCTTCAACTACCCGGTAGTCCTTGTACCTCAGCTCCACTTCCGGACAGTAAGAGAAGTAAAGGCTTAGGTACTTCTCCAGTTCTGTCGGCAGAATCAGGGTTTCAAAGGAAAGCAGGGTTGTATAGTCAGTTCCGTTATGGCTGACGGGATAAACAATTCCATTATGATAAGCGTGAAGTTCGCTAATGATTTCAATATTTTCCAGACGTCCGGTAGCGGTATGCAATCCAATTCTACACTCCAATTGTTCTTCACCTTTGACGGATAGAAAGAAGGAGCCTTCGGCTTCGGAAAACTGAATGCTTTTGCCGGTTTCATCAATGAAGCTATCACATCTCTTTAGTTGCCATAACAGAAACGAGTTTAAACCCAGGTCAATGCCTGTTTCTTTTTGATCCCATTTGATTGATCGCTGCGATTCAGTTTCCAATGCCGAAAGTGCTTTCAGCACATTTCTTGTGGCACCGAGATAGTTTCTGAAATCTGCCTTAATAGGTTTTAAGTCCTTATCGACTGTCAAAAGCCTGGCAGACTTATTTCTAAAAACCAGCTGAAAGAGGACCTGCGGGATTGTTTTCTGTCTGGAAGAAAAGGGACGCGTCTGCTTGAAGCGTTCAAAAACGGAAGACTCGGACAAAGCGGTACTCAAACTAAGGGTGAATAAGACTCACAGGCAATATTTTTTAGATGTGACCGTGAGAAAAACGGGTAGTTGTAAGCTCGACGGTTTAGTCGAACTCAGACTAGCGTGACTACTGCAAGGTGCCAAGAGGAAATTGTCAAATGCTTGAAAAAGCTGATGGAACGGTTAATGGGGCAAGGTCCTTAAGTTAAAACCAAGTAACAACAACCCCTGTCGGGTTATTGCTACTCATGATCAGGCAGCTAAAAAATGAATGCTACCCCAACACCTATTACATTCCCATTAAGAGAACCTGTATCACCTGGATCGGTAGGGGAATCATCCTCATTTGTGACTCTCGCTGTCACGTTGCGATAGCTTAAATGAGCATCCAGAAACGGAAGGAATTCATACCCCAGTTGCATGTACCATTGATAGGCAGAACCCAGTTTCGGATCTTCGAATCTGTCGTCACATGAGTCACCTGCGACGTATTCACAGTTTATTTCAGTTGTTCCCAAACCTGCCCCAACCGTGAAATTAACAATCGGAATCGGTGTTAACCAGAATACGTCTATCATATTGATTGTTATACTCATATCATCGACTGTATCATTTACCGACTTCAGTTTTGTCGTGTAATTCTCATAACCAAGACCCAGCATTATTGGAAACTTAACATGTACAAATGCACCTGACGTCCCATCTGATTCAACAGTATCCCCTGTTTCTTTCCATTCTGAAGTAAAAGTGTGCTGAACAGGGATGCCTACACTAAATGAAAACAACTCTGCAAGTGCAGTTGTTGTAAATCCTGTTATCAAAACAACGGTGGCTAGTAAGATTAGAAGTTTTTTTGTCATCATCATCCCTCCGGATTTGTTTTCTGCTCAAGTTTTAAGATATCTATTCCATTGATAGTTGAAAAAACATCCAAATTAAATGCCAAACTATGTGATTCCGGGAAAAATGGCTTTAACGTCACAAGTTTTTGAATCAACACCACTTTCTAAAGCTTTATCTTTTTTGTTGTTAAGCGAAGACTAAAAAACCTGTTAAATTTTGCCCGAGTTTCAACAAGATAGGAGGTAGTTGATGTAAACGATTGCCAAAAAAGGAAATAGCGTTTTAATTGTATGGTATGTAATGATTTGTTGAATTCGTTTCTTGATAAACCAGGCACCGGATAGCATTCGACAATTCTGCGTACACTCAAACTATATTTGTTTTCATTTCAATAGAGATTACAATTCATGGAAGAGTTGCTAAAAATTGATTTCCTGCAACAGGAACTGGTAAAAAGGTGGCATCTGGAGAAACCTGAAGCTTCTTCAGAAGGATTTTTAGGGCTTGTGGAAAACCAGCATTTGCAGAATTTTTTACTATGGCATGAAGAAGATATTGCCAGGGCACCAGATGTTGAAGACAGTGAAATTGCAAGAGTAAAACGCAGTATCGATCGATTGAATCAAAAAAGAAATGACTTAATAGAAGCCCTGGACGAGTCCATCCTGCGGTTTTTGCTTGAAGCGGGCACAGACATGAATCAGAATTCACCTGCCAATTCAGAAACACCCGGCAGTATTATCGATCGTTGCTCTATCATGTCACTTAAAATTTTCCACATGAAGGAACAAACGATGCGTAAAGATGTTGATGCAGATCACATCGAAGAAGCCACCCGTAAAACAAAAATCCTTCAAATCCAGCGGGAAGATTTGTTAACCTGTCTTCTACAGTTGGTTGACGAAATCAAAAAGGGAACACGACATTTTAAGTTATACATGCAGTTCAAGATGTACAACGACCCGACACTAAACCCGAAGATCTATTCAGCCAAGACATAATAATCAGAACCTGGTCCATGGATCATAAAATTTTATACGGTTTTTAAACATATGAATGATTTCAAGTTAGTCGTTTTCGACCTGGATGGCACCCTGTTGACGCAAACCTTTGAATTACTGCCGGGAACCATCAACGCCATTAACGATATCAGAAAAGAAGGTTACAGGATTACTGTGGCTACAGGCAGAAGCTATAAGAGTGCAAAACCGTTTTTAGATCGTTTGAACATTGTCGAACCCATGGTATTCAGCAATGGAGCCGTTTTCGATAATCCGGACACAGGGGAACGGGAAATCATCAATGGAATACCATTGGAAAGTGCGTTAATCATATTAATGTTGCTTCCGGAATTTGAAATTTCAGCAAAATTCCATCTCTCCGGAGGCGAATTGCTTAAAACTGATGAAACACCCTGGCCGGATGAAGGCTTGCATTTCGAAGTGGGCACCGTCTGTCCAAACCTAAAAGCCGAACTCGCCGAAGATCCTATCAAGATTGTCTTCCATGCCCAAAAATCGGAAATAGATGCCTTTGAAAAAAGATTGCAGGAAATTCTCGGGGCGAAATCGCAAGTCAGGTTGTTCCGCTCCCATGAGCGTTACGTTGAAATGACCAATAAAAAAGTTTCCAAAGGTGATGCCGCAGTCATGTTAACCAAAAAACTAGGCTTTAAACCCGAAGAGGTCATCGCTGTTGGTGATCAGGAAAATGATTATGAGATGATCAGGGATTTTGGAATGGGTGTTTTGGTTGGACCGGGAACAGAGAAATTGAGACAGGTCATGAACTATCATGTTCCTTATCCTGAAGAACAAGGAATCGAACAATTAAGGGACTGGATTAAATCCGGTTTTCCGGGAGTCGGGAATCAATAATACTGTTTAAGTGTCTCCGCCAGTTTTTTAATACTAATTGGTTTGGAAATGAAACCCTTCATTCCAACATCAATGCAGTTTTGTTTTACATCGTTTGAAACAGCGGCAGTCAGTGCAATGATAACAGGACGTTCTTCTTCAGGGATTTGTTCGATGATTAAACGTGTGGCTTCA
>JANQLH010000146.1 GCA_028280735.1 SAR324 cluster bacterium
ACAAAAGAGAATTGGAACCAATCCCAGCAGTGTATCATAGCAGGTCAGGACGATAACAAAGTTGACGGCGACAGGAAATACAATATTCTTATCGAAATTACAAGCGAAAAGGATATGGAATATGACCGTATCACCCCATATTCAGTAACCGTAATAAATAGAGACAATGATCAGCCAGGAATCGTTGTCAAAAAGACCGGGTCAACAACTTCGGAAAACGGCAAAACCATATCTTTATGGATTAGCCTTTCCTCACAACCAAGGACTGAAGTCATCATTCCCGTAAAATCCGGAAACAAAAACGAAGGCCGGGTTCAACCTCAATCGATCTCATTTACACCTGAATCCTGGAACACTCCGCAAAAGATTCTGATCACGGGTCAAGACGATATTATTGCAGATGGGGTTGTTTCATATCTCGTTATTCCCGGTCCTGTTAAAAGTGGTGATCCGCTTTTTCACGATTTGAAGCCGAAACCGATTCAATTGCAGAATATCGATAACGATCAGGCAGGAATTTCTGTTTTAAGCCCGAACAAGATAACAGGGGAAGATGGTGTCGAGTCTTCCCTATCGGTGTATTTGCAGTCAAAACCTGTCGGTGAGGTGGAGGTAAGATTATCCAGCACCGATGTTTCAGAAGGGGGCGCCAGCCCGCGGGTTTTATCCTTTACCCCGCAAAACTGGAATAAACCTCGGAAGATAAGGGTAATAGGTCACGATGATTCGGTTGATGACGGAGACAAGCCGTTTGACATCATTATCTCTTCAAAAACATCATCCGATAAGACTTATGCAAAACTACCAGACCAGTCACTGCGATTTATGAATCAAGACGATGACCAGTCGGGATTTGTTATCAATAAAAAAACAACGCAAACAACAGAAGATGGAGGCTCTGGTAAAATAGGCCTGAAACTGACTTCAAAACCACAGACGGACATCACACTTAACTTTCGAAGCAGTGACCCTTCGGAAGGCAGGTTATTATTAAAATCTTTCACTTTCACCGGGGATGATTGGTTTCAAGAAAAGACCATAACGGTGATTGGTGTGGATGATGTCCTGGCTGACGGAGACCAGCCCTACCAAGTGATTATCGAAAAACCTGAGACCGGTGACCCACTTTACGCGGCAATTGACCCTGATGACATCGAATTAATTAATAAAGACAACGAGAAAACAGGCTTGGGTATCGAGTTTAACGGGTCCGTGACAAGCGAGACCGGAGAATCTGTTGCGATATCAATTCGATTGAATGCGCGTCCGACATCAGACGTAAGATTAACACTTGAAAGTTCTGATAAAACAGAAGGGAAAGTGACTCCCGGTACCATGATATTCAATCCCGATGACTGGTATCAACCAAAAGTTGTAACTGTTACGGGACTGCCTGATGGCTTGGTGGATGGGGATCAGGAATATGAGGTACTGATCAGATCAAGCAGTGATGATCCGATATTCAATACTGTTCCACCCGGAGTGGCCTTAAAAAATAAAGATATTAATACCTTTACCATTCTGCACAATCTTCTTGATGCGGAAACAACCGAGCAAGGAAAGGAAAGCAGTATCTCTCTGAAACTGGACAGCAATCCCGGGGACAAGCTAACGGTTGTTGTTCAATCCGAAGATGAAAGTGAAGGAAAAGTGTTTCCGGCTTCTCTCGTTTTCACCGACAAAAACTGGCACGAGGAACAACGGGTCATGATTAAGGGGGTGGATGACGATATTAAGGATGGTATTCAACCATACCGCCTGAAAGTTTTTGCGCAGGGGAACAACGGATTCTCGGCAACCCCGCCTCTCTATGTTGAGTTGAGAAACCTGGATGACGACAAGGAAGGAATTACGGTTAAACAACTTTCCCATGAAACAACCGAAGAAACTAACCATGCGGAGTTTTCGATAAAATTAAACTCCGAACCGGCTTCCTCAGTAATCTTTATATTTTCAACGACGGATCAAACTGAAGGGAAAATGCTGGACTATCATGCTGCCTTTTTTCCTGATAATTGGCACCGGGAACAAGTCATTCGTGTAGGGTGTGCACGAGACTATGTGGTGGATGGCACCCAGTCGTTTCAGGTTACCAGCCTGGGTGCAATCAGTAAGGATCCGAATTACAACAAAATGCCGTTCCCAAGTCTTGATATGATCTGTCATGACAAGGATACAGCCGGATTTGTCGTGGGAGAAGTGCAGGGCAAATCAACCGAAAATGGTTCAGAAGCCCTGTTTAACCTGAGCTTGAAAACCAAACCAAGTGCCCCCGTAATAATAGAGCTTCATTCGGATGATGAGAGCGAAGGGATTGCCAATCCGTTAAACCTGGTATTTGATGCCGAAAACTGGAACAAAGGGCACGATGTTACGATTACCGGCCAAAACGACAATGAAAAAGACGGCGATACCGATTTCCATATCTTGTTCAACAAGGCTGAAAGCAATGATTCCGACTATCAGGGCCTGTTGCCCCAACCTGTCCAGGTAACCAACCATGATAACATGACTATGGTTTTCGGGACGACCGTCACCCGATTCGAATTTCGGGATGCCATGAAGGATAAACTTGACGAGTCTTTTGCCATCGGGATTTTTGGAGCATATGTCTACTCAAGAAACCTTGACCTGGACGTTGCGGTTTATAGCTTTTCAAGCGAAGGAGATAATGTTGTTCACAAATACAATGTCGATAATCCTATGACATACCGTTTGGATTACAACAGCATTATTGCCGGAATCAGATATGCATTCTGGCGGTCCTTTCTTACCACTTACGCTCGTGGTGGAGCAGAGATGGCTTATTGGAACTTGGATTCAGCAAATAATCTAAGTGGCAGTCAGGATAAAAACACAGGCACTTCTCTTGGGCTCTATGCCGGTTTGGGCGCTGATGTTTCAGTGATTGGCGGTTTCATCCTGGCCCTGGAATGGAGCTATCATTTTGTTTCCAGGGGGCTTGGCAATAACCGCTCAACATTTGCTATCAAATATCCGTTTTAAGAGAACCAAAAAACCCTAAGCTTACTATCTCCGGACATGCAGTTTCGTATATTTATCTATCTTGTTTTTTTCATCTTCTTCGTTCCGGGACCGACTGTTGCACAAGTCAACAATCCTACCTTTGCCGAGCCAATTAAAAGGATTGAAGACACTGAAAGCCCCCAGGTTAAAAAGAAACAGAACCACGGAATTCTGGTCCCGGTTGATGAAGTGGAAAAGAGAATTCAATCGAAAAAGGAATCGGGTACAGCAGGAATCATTCTCAGAACGGAGCATAAGGAGCTGAGTGAGTTCGGGTCATTTACCACTCTATTGTTGAAACTCAAGTCCAAACCTCTGGAAAACACGACGTTAAGAATTATTGCCGATAATTCGTCCGAACTGGAATTGAGTCCGTCACACCTGACCTTCACCCCCGAAAACTGGTTTGAAGAACAAGCATGCAAAGTAAGGGGATTGGATGACGACACTGTCGACGGAGATACAGCTAATCTTATAAAGGTTGAAGTAATCCGTGGAGATTTTCGATATTCAGGTTTAAGGCCGGTAACGACAACAATTACTGTTAAAGATGATGACATTGCCGGAATCAAGGTAGGAAAAATCGATGGTGATACGAACGAAAAAGGAAAGCAGGCACGATTTTCAGTGGTTCTTACATCCTCTCCACAGGCCCCTGTAACTATACCGATAGTCAGCAGCAATCGCTCGGAAGGGACAGTCAATCCCAAAATGTTGATCTTTTCTCAAAAAAACTGGAATGAAAAACAATGGGTCATCGTAACGGGTCAGAATGATTTTCGTCAGGATAATGACGCAACCTTTTCAATTAAGGTAGGTCCAACAGCAAGCAAGGATAAGCACTATAATAATCTGGAATCACCACCTGTCAGCGTAGTGAATAGGGCGGCCGCTGCTACCCTGCGTACGGTTGAGCATTCCCGTGAGCATAACATTGAAATTTCAAAAAATGCAAAAACACTCTCTTCGAGGAACAAAACTCCAGGTGGAGTTCCATCACCGCTTCAGCCACTCAAAAAGATTCCGGTTCAAACTACTGACTATGCATTAAAAATTTATCCGAAATCCGCGGAAGTTTCCGAAAACGGCAGCTCGGTTCAATTGAAGATTCGGCTGGAATCTCCGGTTATTACGACAGTTCCGCTGTTAATATCATCAGATGATCCTTCCGAGATTGATATTACACCTGAAAAACTGGTTTTTAATCCGGACGATTGGGATCAGCCAAAGGTAGTGACCATAGCTGGTAAAGATGATCAGATTGCGGATGGTGAACAAATATGCCATGTCATTGTTTCACTCGATCAGTCCGAAGTACAGCAATTCATTCAGTTAAGAAGCGCCCGAATTACCATAAAAAACAAGGACAATGATCAACCCGGTTTTCAAATCGGGAAATACCAGGAATTCACCGATGAAAACGGCGGTAAATCTGAAATTCCGATCAGATTGATGTCCCGACCGCTCTTTCCCGTTGAGATAACCCTGCAAAGTGATTCCCCCAAAGAGGCGGAAGTCAGAACACCGACTTTAATTTTTCAACCCGACAACTGGGATGTTTTCCAACAAGTGGTTGTGATTGGTAAGAACGACTTTATTGCAGACGGCGATACTCCATATTCCGTGATTGCAAAGGGAGTTTTGTCACAGGATAAAGTGTATCACGGACTATCTTTGAAAGGTGTCAACCTGGTCAATAAGGAAATCGCTGCGGGGGCAAATAACGTTCGCATATCAGGGGGAACAAGCAATGAGATCGGGATAGGCGCTTTGCCTGCTTCAACGGATACCGGTGGAAAAAGCCTAACACCGAAACCAAAATTGAAAGAAGTCGATCGAGCCGCGCAGAAAGCGGATTATTCAGTGGTCAGGCTGGAGTCAACTACTACCGAATCAGGCGGTGAGGCTATATTGGAGATAAAACTAAACACAAAACCGACCGATAAAATCATCATCAATTTAAGCAGCAGTAATACTGCCGAAGGAGTCATAAAACCGGGGGAGCTGCTTTTTTCACCCGATAATTGGAATGTTTCCCAGAGAGCCCAGGTAAAAGGGGTAAACGATAATGTTAAAGATGGCGATGTTGCCTATCGGATATTTCTAAAAGCGACCAGCAGTCGGGATTATCGTTTTAGCCGGCTTCCGCGAAAAATCATTGAACTGGTAAATCTGGATGACGATGAAGCACGGTTTGTCATTCATTCAAAACAGCTCCAAACAACAGAAAACGGAAATAAAGCGACGATTAAAGTTAACCTGGGGTCAAAGCCTTCTTCGGAGGTGAGAATTCCGGTTGCGAGCTCGAATACTAATGAAGGGATTGTCAAGCCGGAAGAACTGGTCTTTAATCCGGAAAACTGGCAAATTCCCCGGGAAATAGTTGTTACGGGCCAGGACGACCTGGTAGCGGATTTGGATAAGACATATGCTATCACCCTGGGGCCGGCCGAAAGCGAAGATACCAACTATGCCAACCTGGTTTCCAAACCTTTGAAGGTAGTCAATAAAGATAACGATACCGCTGCGTTAAGAATACACTATGCAAAAGTCGCTACAGGAGAAGACGGCAAGACGGTGAATGTTACGGTCAGTCTGCAGACACAACCCGAACAAAAGGTTGTATTAAAGGCTACCAGCACAAACAGGGATGAAGGCATTCCCAAACCATCCGAATTGGAATTTGACGCGGCAAACTGGAAACAGCCCCGAATAATCAGAATTATCGGCCAAAACGATGAAATTAACGATGGAGATATCGACTATCAGGTAAAACTCTCCACTCAGATGGCAAAAGATCCACGATATCGAGAATTGCCGGACAAGGTAATCAAGCTAATTAATGAAGACAATGACAGGGCTGGAATCTGGTTGGGCGAGGTTTCCGGTCAATTAAGTGAAAACGAGGATGAGGCTACTTTTACTGCCAGACTGCGCTCCCAACCTCTTTACGACGTAACGGTATCCTTCAAGAGTTCAAATCGGAATGAAGGCGTTGTTTTAACAAACCAATTGCTGTTTACACCCGAAAACTGGTCAGTCGAACAATACGTGAATGTAAAAGGTCAGGATGATTCGATTGCGGATGGAGATAAAACCATTCAAATCACTGCAGAGGTAAAGCACAGCAAAGATCCCAGGTATGAATTGCTGGACCCGATAGACCTGAATTTGACAAATCACGACAATGATGAAGCCGGATTTCAAATCATTCAACCCAAAGGAAAAACATCTGAAGACGGAGACCAAACCACTTTTTCCGTAGCGCTTACCTCGAAGCCTTCCGCAAAAGTTACGATCAACTTAGATAGCAATGATAAATCAGAAGGCATCATTCGTATTAATTCTTTATCGTTCACACCGAAAAACTGGGATCAGCCAAAACGTGTCACCATAACGGGAGTGAATGATCAACTGGTCGATGGTGAACAAAATTATGCCATAGTCTTGCAACCTGCCATTAGTAACGACAAGAATTATAACGGTATAGACCCGCCAGATGTTCAGCTGTCTAATCTGGACAACAATCTCACCACTTTTTTTGTCAGCAAAATTCGCGGTAATACCAGTGAGAGTGGCCGAAAGGTGAGTTTTAACGTTCGGTTAAATTCCGAGCCGAAAGGAACGGTGACCATTAACATATCATCGGATCGACCGAAAGAAGCGGCACCTGACCTGGAAATGCTGTGGTTCAATTCAACCAATTGGGATCAAAATCAGAAAGTCACCATTTCGGGATACGATGATTTTATTGATGATGGTGATATACCCTACCAGATCATTATAACCTCTTCCAGCAATACAGATCCCGCTTATCAAGATATACCTCCTGTCAAAATCAAGCTGTTCAACAGGGATAATGATGACTGTGGAATTTTGGTTAAGCCGATCAATAAAATGTCTTCGGAAACAGGTGAGGAGGCGAGTTTTTCTGTACGTTTGACTTCAGAGCCGACATCTTCCGTGGTTTTACTATTTGAAAGCACTAATCCCGGTGAGGGGGAGTTGATCACCAAACATGCCGCTTTCCTCAGTCATAATTGGAACAGAGAACAGGTTATTCGCATCAAAGGTGTTGCAGATTATCTGGTGGACGGCAATCGGGAGTTCGCCATAACAAGTACCGGTGCAGTTAGCAGTGATCCGCTTTACAACAAGCTTCCTTTTGAAAAGGTAAAACTGATCAATAAAGATATGGACGAGGCACGGTTTATCATCGGCCCGATCAGCGGTAACACCACTGAGGCGGGCGAAAATGCGACCTTCACAATTCGTTTGAGTTCCAAACCAAGGGCACCGGTTTTCATTGATCTAAAAAGTGACAATCCACAGGAAGGCCGGGTGGACAAAAACAAACTAAAATTTGACGAAAGCAACTGGGATAAGGATCAAGTCGTTACCATCACCGGAATAGACGACTTTATCAAGGATGAAGACAAGCTTTATCATATTGTTTTTTCATCTTCAGTCAGTGATGACGGACATTTTCATGGACTGTCGCCCCGTTGGATTTCATTGAAGAATCTTGATAATAAAAAGCTGACAATCGGTCTCTATCCTTTTTATGCAGCCCCATTAGGCAGCTTTGCAGATGATTTTGAGGCAACGCTCGGATATGCGTTGAATGGAGGATATGTTTACAGCGGCTATGTCACAATTACGGCGGCTTATCAAACTGTAAGCCTGACTGGCACACCGGAGCGGCCTCTATACGGGGACATGCATAAAGTAGAGCAGACCCTGACCTTAAACAACCTGGCTTTTGGATTAAAAATTGTTCTGATGAAACAACCGATTCAATTCTCCGTAGAACCCTTTCTGTCCATGGTTAACTGGAATTACCATTCTACCACTTTGACAGACGGCACGGAGCAGGAGAACCAGGGACAAGACTTTGCAGTTGGTATTAAGGCAGGGATCGATTATCGTCTCTATGAAAGCTTGTTCTTGGAGTCGGGAGTCCATTTTATGCAGCTTACAGGTGGCCTGGGGGACAGGCAAATACTCATCCTTGGGGCCGGGATGTATTTACCTTTTTAGAGCTTATTCTACAAACTGGTTCCGGATCTCTTGCCATGAATTTTGAGGCTGGCGGGCTAAATGCTTTATTAAGTATTCAGGCGACAGAAGGCAGTCTCATGATAATCGGCGCATTCTTATTGTTGGGAACATCGATCAATCAGCTTGAAGAGCGCTTGAAAGCCAAAGAGTTTAACGCTTATTCAGGATTATCACTCGGATTGTTATAAGGTACGATGAAATGTATTTTTGCTCCGTGGCTGCCTTCACTTTCAGCCCAAATCTTACCTTTATGAGCATGAACAATTTGTCGGCAAATAGGCAGCCCTAAACCTGATCCCTCACCAATTCTTGTTTTGCGACTTTGCTTAAACATATTAAACACATAATCAATCTGATCTTCAGGAATTCCTACCCCTTGATCGCTTACCGTTGTCTGCAATGCAGGATAAACGGTTTCATTTTTCTCCAGTCGGGTTTCCGTCATCGATATGGTAATTTTCGAGCCGGGAGAACTGAATTTTATGGAATTGTTGACAAGATTTCTTAAGACCTGGCCCATGCGAAAGGCATCACAGACAATTTCGGTGGGGGCTTTTGTCTTGGAAATCTCCAACATCAAGTTGTCAGATTCAATCGCAGCTTCCATTTCATCACATGTTTCTCTAATAATTTCCTTCATGTCTGATTTCTGCATGTGAAATTCCATTTTTCCCGCTTCCAGCTTGGAGATATCCAATAGTTCGTTAAGTAAACGTAGAAGCCTGTAGCCGCCAGTGTGCACACGATCGAAGTACTTGGCAAACCTGCGTTCCCTTTCCTTGATCTGCGCTTTGATTGAAAAAGGACCGTCTCCCTCCTGATCATGAGTGTCAGGTGTTTCGTTTATCAGGGAGCGGTATTCTTCCTCAAGATTGGAAACTAGTCTGACAAAGGAGGTATCGTTAAGTTTTTTAATGCCGAGTTGTGCGAACTGCAATAATCCGCTGATGGGAGTTCGCAATTCATGGACGATAAACCCGACCCATTCCGAAATTGCCTTATTGGTGTTTTCTGCAATTTCCTTTGCTTTTCGGGTTTTCTCATGTTCAATTCGTTCCGTGATATCCAGAATGATTCCCTGGACACCGACATTTTTCTGATTAATGGTGATAATGCTGGCTAATAATTCGATCGGAATTTCTTCCCCGGTACTGGTGTATCCTGTGTACTGGGCCCAGCTGCTGCCATAGTTTTCAACCAGACTAACCAAATCCGCCTGTAACTTGTCTCGCTCTTCCGGGATTACAAAATCTGTTGCTGTTTCCGGTAGTTTGATACGTTTATCTTCACTGGGATATTTGAACATCTCCAGCATCTTAATGTTTACGGTTTTTAACCTGAACTCCTCATCGATCAGGAAATAGGATAGAGGCAACATATTCACCAGATCCTGGAATTTCAATTCCGATTCCTCCAAGGCTTCCTTACTCTCTAATAAAGCCTTTTTGAAGCGTTTTCGATCATCTATGACTTTTTGCAGGTTAAAATTGGATTCCACCAACTCCTTGTTTTTTTGTTCGACTGATTTCAGGGCTTTTTTCTCCAGCAAAAGAGAATTTTGCAACCCTCGTAACAGAGCAACAATGGCCCAGGCACAAATGGTATTGAGTAATAGGAAGTTAATACCAATAATAATCCAGGACTCTATGGGGAACCCGGATGCTCTTCTCCATCCGAGGGCATCATTGTATAAAACAATCCCCAGTACACATATGGTGATTGTATTTATTAACAGGGCAATAAAGGTAGATCTGGAATTAAGAAAAAGTCCTGTAATCACAGGAAAAAAGAATAACCAAACAGGTCCGGCACCAAAAGGTCCGATAGTCAATATAAGGAGAATGGCCAAGGCATAGCTTAACACTATGGTGCTGTACGCCCTGAGTTCAAAGGGAAGGGAGCGCTTGAAAAACAGGATCATAGCCCAGATGTAAAAAATGGTATCTGCAACAGCTACCAGCCAGAGTTCTTCAATAATAGAGAGAATAACACTGGGAACATAAGCAAAAAAACCGAGAACAACACCAATAGCAAGCAATGAAAAAAGGATACGATCCTGCCAATATCTAATTCCATCCCTTTCGGTATACTTGGGAGGAATCGTAAATCCTTCTATCCTTTTTTTTAACTGCTGGAACGATGTCATAAAAAACCGGGTGTTAACAAAGTTTCTTTTTTCTCAATGCAATCATGATGGATGCTTTATCAAATTTTTATAAAGTCAGTATTTTATGACGAGATACAAGTCGATAACCAATCTTAAGACAAGGACGATTGTCATCATTAATAGTAGTTTTACTATTACTATATAGAATTTAAAGTACAACTGGAATAGTAAAACAGTCTAACTGCTTGACATAATGATAAATTGCCTTCTCAAAATGGATGTCCGGTGCTAGCATCAGGCAGTTTAAAGCAGAAGTGTCACATAAACGTAAACTGTAACCTTTATCAAGGATGAACCATGAGTGAGCGAAAGGTTTTCGGTGGGGGTGACTTTTTGGTAGGCGACATTGCCAAGGAAGATATCTTCATCCCTGAAGATTTTAACAATGAGCAAAAAATGGTCGGCAAAGCGGCTTTGGATTTTGTGAACAAAGAGCTGGCCGATCACGCAGAAGAAATTGAACGAAAAAACGAATCGAATGTTCGAGAGTGGTTTGCCAAGGCAGGTGAACTGGGACTGAATGCAAGCGATATTCCGGAAGAGTACGGTGGTGAGGGTATGGACAAGATCAGCGCCTGTCTCGTGAGTGAAGCAATGGGAAGAGCACACTCATTTGCAGTCAGCCATTCCTGCCAAACAGGAATCGGAAGCTTGCCGATCTATCTTTTCGGTACGGAAGAACAGAAAAAGAAATTTCTGCCAAAACTGGCAACAGGTGAATACATTGGAGCATATTGTTTAACGGAAGCCGGTGCCGGTTCAGACGCTCTTAATGCAACTGCCACGGCAACCCTCTCCGAAGATGGAACCCATTACCTGTTAAACGGGGAAAAAATCTTTATTACAAACGGTGCCTGGGCGGATATTTTCACGGTTTTTGCCAAGGTCGATGGTGAGAAGTTTACCGGGTTTATTCTGGAAAAAGGATTTGAAGGCTTATCCACAGGTGCCGAAGAAGACAAGCTTGGAATCAAGGGGTCATCTACTGTTTCAGTCATCATGAAGGACTGTAAGGTTCCTGTTGAAAACTTGCTCTTCACCATTGGAGCCGGTCATAAAATTGCTTTCAACGTCCTTAACATCGGGCGTTATAAACTTGGTGCTACGGCACTTGGTGCCCAAAAGGGTGCCATGGGGCTCGCAATAAAATATGCCAATGAAAGGGTTCAGTTTGGGAAAAAAATCAATACCTTTGGTATGATTCGTAACAAACTGGCTCAAATGGCAATCAAGACCTATATGACAGAGTCCATTGTCTTCCGGTTAGCCGCAGCCATAGACGATAAAATGAATACACTGGATGATGAAGCCAGAAAAAACGGTGAGGAAATCGCCAAAGCTATTGAAGAATACAGCGTAGAATGTGCGATCGCCAAGGTGTTCGGCAGCGAGGTGTTGGATTATTGTGTGGATGAACTGGTCCAGATCTACGGCGGAAACGGTTACATCGCAGAATACCCGGCGGAACGCGCTTACCGTGATTCAAGAATCAACAGGATTTTCGAGGGAACCAATGAGATCAACCGGCTGGTTATCACAGGCAATATTCTAAAAACAACCATGAAGGGTAAATTGCCTTTGATGGAAGCTGTTGGCAGGGGAATGAAAGAAATTGAATCGATCAATCCCGCCGAGTTTAGCATCGATTCAAAACTGGCATTACAAAACCAAATGCTGAACAACGCCAAGTTGCTGTTCCTGCTGACCGTCAACACCGTCACCCAAAAACTGTTGGAGACCCTAAAGGATGACCAGGAAGTGATCGAACAGCTTGCCGAAATTATTATTGAGCTGTTTGCAATGGAATCCGGATTGCTAAGAGCCTCAAAGGTTTTGGAATCCAAGGGAGAGAAGAAAGCCGAGCTTCATCTTACGGCCGTCAAAGCCTATTTCGCCGAAACATTGCCGAAGCTGGCCGTTCTGGCAAAAAACGTTCTCGCATTTGCTGAAACCGGTGATCCTTTGAAAAAGCTGATGAGTGAAGTGGAAAAACTGTCAAATGTTCCCCAGGAAAATGTTATCGGACTCAAAAGACAGATTGCAGACAGAGTAATCAAAAGCAGAAAATATCCTTTCTAAAAGGCGATTTTTCCGGATATTGCTCTTTCCTGCTCGCTCATTTTAACTCTCCATCTCAGAATTAGTAAAACTGCTGTTCAAAGAATGAATTAGTGTCTGAACGGAAAATCGCTAAACCCTTATCCAGCCTTGTGCCAGATACCGGAGTTCTGCTTAAGGATTAACCTGCTGTCAGCATAGAGCATTGAAAATTCAAACAAAAACTAGCTGAGAGCTGATCGCTGAAGTATCAAGCTACCCTTAAAGCTTTTATTGGTATGGTTTTAACTGGCTTTCGTTCAGACACTAATTATATCGTTTCAGATTTCGGGTGCCAAATAAGAAAAGCTGACGGATATTGTGCAAGCTTAGACCTGTTCATCTCGCTGTTTTAACACGGTAATTCTTGGATAAAATCCATATTTCGCATAAAAGGTGACCACTTTTTCATGTCCAAAAACCACGGCAACGGTCTTTTCTAAAACATGTCGTTCATCCAACCATGTCAACGCACGTTTCATTAACCTGTCCCCAAGCCCCAGGTTTCGATATTTAGGATCAATGTAAATCGATTCAATTTCCCCCTTGTTGGTGGAATCAATAATGGTGATGTAATACCCGATATCATCGTGAGATTGGGAATCACCAGCAACGTCAACCAGGAGTTCTCCATCTTTCATATTTGCCTTGATTGACGCCATTCGATCTTCAAAGGTAAATTTTTCGAATACCCGCGAAAAATGAGCAGAGGCGTAGGTGTGAATTTCATTCAGTTTCATCCAGAGGGGTTGGATCCTTTCGAGCATTGAAATACCCCCGGATTGTATCTCTATGTTTTCCATACAATATGACAAAACTCTCTGTTCCAATATTCCTCGATTGCAATCCTTTACGATGAACCAATCTTTTTTGTTCTCTAATGAGATTATTTATGGTTCACAAAAAGGGCCATCCAGGAGTTCAAGACAGCCGATTTTTTTGACTCAACCGCAGAAGAAATGAACGTTGAAAAGACTTCGTTAAAATTCCAATTTACATTTTTCGCTGGATTCAATGAATTTAACCAACAATTGGATGGCTGCCTCAAGGTCTTTTTTGTTGATCATTTCATTGGGTGAGTGAACATAACGCGTAGGGATGGAGATGGTGCAAACCGGCCCGCTGCCGAACATCTGCATGCCTCGGGCATCCGTACCACCGAAAGGCAGTACCTCCATTTGGAATGGTATTTTATGTTTTTTTGCCAAGGTTTTTAAATGCTTCACAATGCCGTGATTGGAAATAGAGTAGCTGTCATTGATTTTTATGGCTGCCCCTGCTCCAAGCTTGGTTACTTGCTTGTGCTCTTCAACTCCAGGTGTATCAAATGCTGCTGTGACATCCAACGCTATCCCTATATCGGGAGCAATATCCCTTGAAGCATTTGTGGCGCCGCGAATTCCTACTTCCTCCTGGGTGGTTCCTACTCCGTACACATCTACCTGGTGCTTTTTAAGACGCCTCATGGTTTCCAGCACAATATAACATCCAACGCGGTTGTCAAAAGCCTTTGATATGTAAACATCTCCCTGCTGGATGAAACCTCTGTCCAATACGATAAAATCTCCCACTTCGATGGTTTTTTTTACTACCGAAGCACTTAAACCGGTGTCAATAAACAGATCCTTAAAATCCGAGGTTTTCCGTCTGGCGTCCTTTTCATCGGAAATAAATGTGGGAGGGCCTTCCACAATTCCGGTAACAGGCTTCTTACTCATAATCTTGACGCGTTGGGAAATCAGAACTTTGGGTATGTGCCCTCCCCGGGGAAGAAATCGAAGGTGTCCATTTTTATCTATGTTGGTCACGATAAATCCAATCTCATCCATGTGACCGGCAATCATCACTTTCTTTCTCGCTTTTCCATCCCCTTTTTTGTAACCGATAACGTTCCCCATACCATCAATGGAAACCTTGTCCGAGCTTTTTTTAAACTCCCGGTTCATAATATCAATGAGTATTTTTTCCCTACCCGGAATCGCTGCTGCTTCACAAAGCTCTTTTAATAATTGTACCGTCATCCATATCTCCTGATTGAGTTAATTCATTGAAATACAAACGTGAGATCACCCTCACAAAATCATGATCTGTTAATCAAGGTTAAAGCACCCCCATGTCCTTAAACTACTGAAATAGCGAGAATGCCTGCATTGGTCAAGAACAAGTTTGCAACAACCAATTAGGGGACGTAGTTGAAATATTGACATTTGATGTACAGGATGATCTGATATCCTTTTACTTTTTGATAACAACAAACAGCCTCTCCTAACCCTATGCCCCGACAAGCTCGACTTCATTTTCCAGGTAGCCTGCACCATGTGATGGCACGAGGTATCCATGGACAAGATATCTTCCTTAACAAAAAGGACTACGATCTCTTTTTCAACCGGCTTGCAGAGGTATTTTCCAACTCGAATCACAGCTGTTTTGCCCGGGCCCTGCTCAACAAGAGATAAAAGCAGCGTTACGGTTTTAACAATATAATCAGGTTCGAATCAAATTCGGTGCAAACACGACCTATGTGTACAATAATCATTCATCACCGGAACGGAACGTTCAAGGAAGCAAACAACCGGGCAAGATTTCTATAAATCAACCTGTCAACCTCAAGATACCAGGAGTGGGGAGTTTTTATCCCATGGAAAAACAGAACCGAAAAATCTTTGGAACCCTTTTCTTTGCGTTGTTTAATGCCGTTCTGGGTGTCGGTATTGTGATCCCTTTGCTTCCTGTTTATGCGCATAGTCTTGGTGCCAGCGGATTTTACATCAGTATGATTTTCGGTTCGTTTTCATTGTCCCGAACCTTTCTATTGCCTTATTTTGGAAGGCTTGCGGACAAGAAAGGACGGAAACCTTTGATCACTATCGGTCTTTTTTCCTTTGCCGTGGTATCCATCGGTTTCTTATATTCGAGCAGTGTGTTCAGTTTGATCTTTATTCGCTTTCTGCAGGGAATCGGTTCCGCCATGATTATGCCGGCGACGTTGGCATACGTGGGAGATATCACTCCGGAAGGTAAGGAGGGGACCTACATGGGACTGTTTAATATGTCCATGTTCATCAGTCTTAGTATCGGTCCGCTGATTGGAGGATATATCAATCAGTATATCAGTCTGCAAGCCACCTTTATTTGTATGGGTGTTTTAGCCATGTCCGGCTTTTTAATTGCCGCGATTTTCTTACCACCAACATCCCAAGAGCAATGCATGGTAAAGCCTAAACCGCCGCCCGATTGGAGAGTTATTTTGAAAAATCGAGCGGTGACGGGAATTTTTACCTACCGCTTGACCCATACCGTCGCCATTGCAGCTGTTTGGTGTTTTATACCCGTTTTTGCTGATGCCGAATTTCGATTATCCAGTGCTGCAATTGGAATCCTGGTAACGGCAACTGTTTTGACAAGCGGGATATTGAATACGCCGATGGGTATTCTGGCCGATTACACTGACAAGCGCTTGATGATTCTGGTTGGCGGTATTATGTCTGCTTTAGCTTTGTTATTTCTAAACTGGACCCAGGGATTCTGGAGTCTTCTGACAGCCGTCATTGCCTTTGGTCTGGGTGGCGGACTCGTAATGCCTGCCATAGGAGCTATTGCGGTTATTGAAGGAAACCGGGAAAAAGCCCTGGGAACCGTAATGGCCACCCTTAACCTGGCCCAGAGTTTGGGAATGCTGTTTGGTTCGATCGTTGCCGGGCTGGCCATGGATTATATCGGAGTAAGATACTCCTTTGTATTCGCCGGATTGATTGTGATCGTCGGTTTGCTTGCATCAATGCTGCTTTTGCGTGGGATACCTTGTCGTACTGCCGGGGTTCAGAGTCTCTCATCAAACAATATCCAAGGCTGAATCATAGGCAAGAGTCCTTAAATTTGACAGATGGCAGTCGGTCCGGGCGGAGGAAATATACTGCTTATATTTTTTAGACGGAACAGTTTTGATACTGGATTGGTGAAAAGCCGGTTCTTGATCGATCTAAAGAAAACATCTATAAACAATTCAAAGATTTCCTAAAAGTCCAGTTTGGTGCTCCGAAGTTCAATGCTTTCAGCATTCTGCGATCAGCGCTCAGCCATTTTTTGGTCGAATTTTCAATGCTTTATGCTGATTGCTGAAAGCTGACTGCTGATAGCACGTTAATATTCAAGCTGAATTCCGGTATCTGGCACAAGGTTTGATAAGGATTTAGCGATTTTCCGTTCAGATACTAAATACGGTCCAGCATTTGGATGTGATCAAAGATACCACCATGAAAACGGCAGACAAAAAAACAGAAACCAACCATTGACCAACCTTGCCGGAATCGGGGGAGATGCACTCGTTAAACGGCTTGATTTTATCGATTCCACATTTTTTTAAGGTCGAACAATGAAAAACGATGCCCTTTATTATCCATACAGCTCAGCGCGTAAAGTGACTTATTCACGAAATGGCATGGTTGCAACGTCTCAAGCATTGGCGGCTCAGGCTGGTTTGACCATCCTGAAAAAAGGCGGTAACGCAATAGACGCCGCCGTGGCGACGGCAGCTTGTCTCACTGTAGTGGAACCCACATCCAATGGTATTGGCAGTGATGCCTTTGCCCTGGTTTGGACCGGAGAAAAACTCCACGGACTCAACACCAGCGGACCAGCTCCAAAAGCCATTTCCATTGATGCCCTGAAAGCCGGGGGATTGGACGAGATGCCAAAATTCGGCTGGACCCCGGTAACAGTTCCCGGGGCACCTGCTGCCTGGGCAACTCTGATGGAAAAATTCGGTAAACTAACCCTGCCGGATGTACTGGAACCGGCTATCCACTATGCTGAAAACGGATATCCCCTTTCCCCGGTGCTGAGTTATTACTGGGAGCACGCATTTCAGCTCTATCAAGCGGAAATAAAGGGTAAAGAATTTGAAAGCTGGTTCCAAACCTTTGCCCCCAAGGGGAAAGCCCCCGGTGTAGGTGAAATGTGGCATTCCAAGGACCACGCCCGCACGTTGCGATTAATTGGTGACACTAACGCAGAAGCTTTTTACCGGGGAGAGTTGGCGGGAAAAATTGAAGAGTTTTCCCAACGCTATAACGGATTTTTAAAGGCGGAAGATCTGGCAGACTTTCAAGCGGAATGGGTTGATCCTATCCGTGTTGATTACCGTGGATACGACGTTTGGGAGATTCCACCCAACGGGCAGGGGTTGATTGCTTTAATCGCCCTCAACCTGTTAAAAGAGTTCACATTTGATTGCAAGGACTCCGTGGAAACCTGCCATAAACAGATTGAAGCATTGAAGCTCGCTTTTACGGACGGGCAAAAGTATATCACCGATCCCAAACAGATGTCCGTTAACAGTGAATCCCTACTGCAGGAATCTTACGCGAAAGCCAGACGTCATTTGATAGGAAATGAAGCCATGCTGCCGACGGCAGGCAAACCAGCAGGAAGCGGCACTGTCTATCTGGCAACAGCCGATGGTGAGGGCAACATGGTTTCGTTTATCCAAAGCAACTACATGGGATTTGGTTCTGGCCTGGTCGTACCCGGCACAGGGATTGCCTTGCAGAACCGCGGTCATAATTTTTCCCTGGATCCCAACCATGATAACTGCCTGGCTCCCGGCAAAAAAACCTTTCACACCATTATTCCGGGTTTTATCAGCAAAGACTCTCACGCCATAGGCCCCTTTGGGGTCATGGGAGGATTTATGCAACCCCAGGGACATTTGCAGGTGGTGATGAACATGATCGATTTTCAACTAAATCCGCAGGCCGCGTTGGATGCACCAAGATGGCTATGGCTGGAAAAAAAGCGTGTGGCCGTCGAAAGCAGCTTTCCTAATCACCTGGTCCGGGCTCTGGATCGTAAAGGGCATGATATTTCTATTTCCACGGATGAAGGCAGTTTTGGCCGAGGACAGATCATTTGCCGCGACCCAGGCTCAGGGGTCTTAGTGGGCGGAACCGAACCTCGCACAGACAGCACTATCGCTGCTTGGTAATAGTGACAATGGGGGACGTAGTTGAAATGTTGACATTTGAATTACAATGTCATGGTTTTTTTCATGAAAGCCGTATAAATATCGTCGGGATAAAAGCCTGTTACCAGCTTGCTGACCGAAGATTTACTGATAGTCAGGTGGTGGGCCACATCGATTCCTTTGATCTTCAGGATACGAACAGCTATATAGCAGATCATGGCTTTGGCCCGTTTTACGTCACGCTGTTTGGTGGAGCTTTTCACAGCAGCTGGTGACAATTCAAGATGGTCACAGACATCCGTCGTGAGCTGATCCAAGGTATAGCTATCTTTTGGTGATGAATCCTGTGGGTGAGTCGGATCGGTATCTTTCAACACTTCCTCGACAAAAGGTCCGTCTCCCAGTATTCGTGTATCACCTAAGGTACTTTCTCCTTTTTGCTTGAGTTCTTTAAGCCCTTTCCACCCTCCTGCCGTTCTTAAAAGACCTCCCCCGGTCAGATCGTCTCTTTTACCTTCTGAAATCCCTTCTTTCACATAGGCTAGATATTTTTCCCTGGTTTTTCGTTTTTGCTTACCAAACCATTGCAGGGGATAATCAATATCTTGCCAGTCATTGGTGTGTTCTCCAAGGATATAGGCATGTCCTGAGTATTGATACCTGTTGAGTGTTTTTAGGGTTTTGACGGCTCCGGTTCGAATGGGATTGAGATGGATGTATCTGACGAGTTGCAAAAAATAGCTATCTTCCTGGCAGAGGATCGATTTAAAACGATTTTGAAACAGGTGCCCGGACCGTTTGTGGCGACGATTAAAATAGACCGCATGACCGGTTAACAACCTGCGCATCAAGGAGGAAAGGGGGAGATCCCCGGATTTAATCAGCAGATGCAAATGATTGTTGAGCAGGGCCCAGGCAAAACAGCTATGATCCGAGTTGGAAAACACCTCTTCAAGCCGGTTGAAAAAGTGATCGTAGTCCTTTTTGTCAAGGAAGATATCTTGTCCATGGATACCTCGTGCCATCACATGGTGCAGGCTACCTGGAAAATGAAGTCGGGCTTGTCGGGGCATAGGGTTTTGATGGGCTGTTTGTTGTTATCAAAAAGTAAAGGGATATCAGATCATCCTGCCCATCAAATGTCAACATTTCAACTACGTCCCCTATTGATTGGGTGAAGTTTTTTATCCGCCAACTCCAAGGCCTGATCGGCAACCCTTTGCACCTGCTCCTGGTAGTGGGAGACCAAAAGCAAGGTACAGGTTTCTTTGAGAGAAATTAAAAGGTCTTCTATAATCTTTGCAGAGGTTTTATCCAAAGAAGAGGTTGGCTCATCCAGCAATAATACTTCAGGATTTAAAATCAAGGCCCTGGCCACGCACAAGCGTTGCTGCTGTCCCCCGGACAATTCCAGGGCGTTGCGATTCAAGCGATCCTTCACTTCATCCCAAAGAAAGGACCTTTTCAGAGCCGATTCCACTTCAGCGCGAATTTTCTCTTTGTTTTTTTCTCCCGACAATTTTAAAGGAAAGGCCACGTTTTTGAAGATACTCATTGGAAGCGGATTAGGAACCTGAAACACGGTCCCTACTTTTTTGCGTAAATAAGGCAGTGAACAGGAGGAGGCATAAATATCGGTCATTGATCCATCCAACAAAACAGATACCTTTCCTGTCATTTTCGCTCCCGGGATCGATTCCCACAAACGGTTGAACAGCATTAGGGAGGTGGATTTCCCAATTCCCGAAGGCCCGACAATGGCTGTGATGGAGTTTTCAGGGAAGCAGTACGACGTTTCATTAAGAATTGTCCGGTCATGATACCGGAAGGAGAGATTTTCAAGAATTATTTTGCTGCGATTGAAATTCATATAAGCCAACGGATTACAATATCGAAAATTCGGATGATCGGAACTTCTTTTTTATCAGCAACGCCAAGGCCAGAAGCATAGCGCAAAGTGCCAGCAGGATTAAAGCCGCGCCAAATCCTTTCTGCAGTTCCTGCTGATCGGAATATTGTGAAGATATGTAGTAAATATAGAACGGCAATGCTTCGTAGCTTCCAAACAAAGATTTGGGTATTCCGGCTGTCGCCACGACACCGGTCAACATGATCACCGCTGTATCCTCAGCGCAACGGCCGATGGAAAGAACAATGCCGCTGACGATTCCGTTCATGGAGCGCGGCAACAGCACATAAAGGATATTCTGCAGCTTTGTGGCACCCAAGGCCGGAGCGGTTAAACGGATACTGTCCGGAAGCGTTTCCAGAGAAACCTGGGTCGTGCGAATGATATAGGGCAGCACCAGAAATGCCAGAGAACATGCCGAAATCAACAAGCAGGGATAGATCCTGCCTTCAAATACCCGATGTAAAAAAACGGCAACGGAAAATCCAAACAATCCAATAAGGATTGAAGGAATGCCGGCCTGAATGTCAAACAGCAAATTGAAGAATTGTTTGACCGGGCCTCGGCTGAACTCTGCCAAATAAATACCGGCCAATATTCCCAGGGGGATGGCCAGCAGCACGGACAGCAGAACGAGTGTCAAGGTCCCGACGATGGCAGGAAACAATCCATCAAATACCGGTTGACGCAGCAGTATCGCAGCGATCGGATTCGCCTCGCCGAAAATAAGTTCTTTCCCCAGTGTATGAAATCCGTTTGCGACCAGATAACCAAGCATCGCCGTCATCGCCCCCGCTATTGCCAACACGCAAAACCATGAATAAAAAGACATTACACCATCGATCAGTTTTCTTTTCATCGTTGCCCTCCACTCGATTGGGTTATCAGCCGGATAACGATGATGCCGAGAGCCGTAAAACCGTACAAGACAATCCCGCAAATAAAAAGTGTCTTAAACTCAAGACTTTCAAAATCGGCAGCAATAACCAGGGCAATATGAGCGGTCAGGGTTCTGGCTGAATCCAGCACGGAATCGGGAACAGCCACAGCGTTTCCGGCAATCATTAACGCCACCAGTGTATCCCCCATGGCTCTTCCGAAAGCGAGAATCAACCCGGTGACCATCCCTCTGAACGATGACGGTAAAATCACATACAGCAGCTTTTGAACCGGTGTTCCGCCCAAAGCATCGACAGCATTGATGTAGTTACGGGGAACGCTTGAGAAATGATCGCAGAAAATGAGGATCATGGTTGGGGAGACCAAAAGTGCCAAAACAGCAGAAGCTGAAAGGATGCACATGCCGGAACCACTTTCGAACAACTCCCGGACAATGGGTACCAGTAAAAAAACACCCACAAAACCATAAACAACCGTGGGAATGCCGGTCATAAATTGAACAACGCCCATCATGACGTTGGCCGGTTTTTCAGGACCCAGGACGCTGATGAAAGAAGCGCTTCCAAAACTGAGAATAAAGGCAAACAAGGTCGAAAGGGCCGCTATATAGGTCGTACCGACAATCATGGGGAATATGCCGTACACCCCCTGGTCCGGCGACCAGG
>JANQLH010000191.1 GCA_028280735.1 SAR324 cluster bacterium
CCCTGATGACATGGGTTATCCTCATGAGATGATCATCAACCACATTTGCCAGATGATAGGTTGGATAGCCGTCAGATTTCATTAAAACTTGGTCATCGATTTGATCACTGTTAAAACTAACTTCGCCGCGGATCAGATCGTTAATCAATATGCTCGATTGCGATCGATCGATTTTCAGACGTATTACATGAGGAATATTGGCTTCAAGTTGTTTTTTTATTTCAGCATTTGAAAGTTTCAGACATCGTCCGTCATATCGAGGGTCCTGCTTGGCAGAGATTTGCTTTTCCCGCATTTCCGTCAGGTCTTCTTCTGTACAAAAACAGGGATAGGCATTTCCTTGATCCACCAGTTGAGCCGCATGTTTTTGGTAGATATCAAGTCTTTGGGATTGCACATAAGGTCCAAATTCACCTTCTGCATGAGGTCCTTCATCAAACTCGATGCCTGCCCAGTTTAACGATTTAATAAGGTTTTCCACGGCGCCTTCGACTTTTCTGTTCTGGTCGGTATCTTCGATGCGCAGAATCGTTTTTCCACCGGTGTTGGCTGCAAATAGAAAGTTAAATAATGCTGTGCGCAACCCACCTACGTGAAGGAAGCCGGTCGGACTGGGAGCAAAGCGGACTCGTATTTGTGACATTTTAGATTTTAAATTTTATATTTGGTGATTTATTTTGGAAATTATGAACTGAAATCCGCAATCATCGACCCTTAGATCATAAATAAATCTTCAGATCTCAGATCATCAATCAAAAATCATGTATATGGTTTGGTTATTGAATTACTTAGTAAGAGATTATTGTATTGAGCATTTAGATAAAAATAAACAGCAAACCATCGATCCGAAAAGAGCTAATTAAAGAAATCGGAGCATAAGAGGTGATATGCATCAGTATATTGAAACAGTCAGAAGTGAAATTGAAAGGGCAGCCGGACAGGAATCTTATTTAGCCAGTACTCTTTTTCTGCGGATGTACAAGGAATTTGAGTATGAGGACGAAGGAGCGTGGAAGCTTACTGATAAAGCAGGCTACGAGGAGGTTCAGAATAAAGCCGTCAATTCGATTAGCAAAAAGAAAGGTTTTGACATTAAAGAGGAAATTTTGGCCTGGCAAATTGCCATGCTAAGAGATGTCGCCAAGGAAACCTATGGCTGGTGGGTCGACTACAAGGATGATAAATTCAGAGCTCCGGATTATTTTAGTGACGGCGAGTCATGTATTGCGTTGGAAGCTACCTGCGAAAAACTGGGTGAGAATCCAACGGAAGCCTACACTGCCTTACTGGAGGTTGAATTCATCCTGACCAGACTTTGCACAGCCTGCAATAAATCTGTGATTGAGTTGGATAAGTACTGGCAGTTTAAGTATCACAACAAGAAAAAAGCTCCCTTGAACAGTTTTATCTATAAGAGGATTGAAGCCGAGAGCAAGCAGAAAATCATCTATAAAAGCATTGAAGCCCTGGAGAGTGTCTCCAAAACGTGTGCCAGATTTGCCAAACAGCTGGCGGGAGCTAATCATCTCTTGTGGATGAATCCTCATTACTTATTGGAGTCCGTGATTCATATCCTGAAAGGTTTTTTGAATTTTGAATATATTGAAAACACGGATCTTTCCCTATCCAAATGGTTGGACGATCTTTTTCCAAAGCGATTGAAATCCGGACAGCCTAATCCAAACTATCAAAGTGGTTTGCACCAGAAAATCATTACAAATTTGACGCAAGCGACTCAATGTATGGTTCAGCAAACTGTGAAGAAAAAAGATGTTTTCGCCCAGAGGGATGAAGTCATGTGTCCTTATATTTACGAAGCCTTGGAGCAGGTAAAACGGACGGAGTTAAGTAATCTCAGTTCCCAAAAAGGCGATGAAAAACTTGAACAACAGCAGGTTTAGAAAAATTGTGGGCCGAAGTAAAAATGTGGTCCACATCTAAAACTCGTCAAAATTTTTGCTTTCTCCAAACAGTACCCCCTCTTATTATTTTTTTACGATAATTCACATCTCCCGTTTATCGTTGCCCGATCTTGTTTCCCCTATAATTTTTCCTGATCAAAGTGAATTTCTGTTCATCTCTCAAAATTTTTTTTTCTTGAAAAATCAGATTAGGAAATCTAGAGTATTTCCTTCGGGTGATCCGTCGTAGGACTCCAGACTCCGGGCGACAAGAGGGGCCGTACCCTAACAAAATATGTACGAAAAGAGAAGGATTTTTGATTTTTTTTTTTAACTGCTTATTCTGAAATACTTTCGTACTCATTAGCTGTAAACACGGTTAGAATATTCAGTCTAAAAATTCTCGCTGTCCATTTGGCTCCTATTGATTGGAAATTCGGAAAGAATCTTTGACTTTGTCGGGATCGCTCCATAGTATTATTTGTTTGGGTAAATGAATCCTGTTATCAGGCAAGAAAACAACGAATAAAGTACCAATTTCTGTAATGTCTTTTTTCCTATAATTTTGGACCGGGAGGTCCGGCTATTCTTTTGTTACTCTATGCTTAAGTTTTACGGAATCAGGTTTAATCACAACGGAGCGCCAGAGCGCTTTTCTATTTCATTTGCACTCAGCGAATCGTTGCATGCCGGACTGCAATTGGTCGAAACCCATTGCGGAAATTCGGAGACAACCGGAAAGGCGATCGATGGAGAAATTGAAAGTCTTTTCCAATCATCCGATTCAGCAAACAATAACAAGCGATTTCGCTTTTTGATTGCCAAGTGGTTTCGTACCAGGGATATTGTCCGATTTATACTGGGCGATAGTGTAACCAAGCCTCTTAAGATAACTATTGCCCGGATTTTAGATTCCCGAGAAACCATCAGGGATAAGTGGCAGCAGATCGAGCGGCTTATTCTCCAATATCTTTCAAAATTGAGCACGGAAGAAAGAAATGAACAGCTCAGCAATTCCGAATCTGATATAAACCTTATTTTGCAGATGATCGGATTGTTTTTTATGGAACAGGATGACGAGGTTCCGCCGGCAAATCTTGAATTGCAGTTTATTCGTTACCAGTTCCCAAAAATAATCTGGAAAAAGAAGGATGGTTTTAACGCAGCCAGCAATCCATTTTGGTTACCAAAGAACATGTTTTGCCGTTCCTCTTATTTGCTGGCCAGGATAATCTCCAAGATATACTCTTCCACCGACAATGTTGAAGATTCACCTGCATCGGTGCGATTGGTGCAGAATTCTGTTGCACAAAATGGGTGTGATCTTCCGCTTAAAAAGTATGAAGCGTTTTCCTATCACGAGCTGTTGCCGAAAGACTCACCGGATGAGATTCGTCTGGAACTGGATGAATTACCGGGAAAAAATGAACAATTGTCACTCGTTCCCGAGTCGGCTGCAGAGACCCTATTTTCCTTGCAAAAGATGATTCAGCGTAAGTATTCCCACGAAGGAGTCAAACATTTGCTGGCGATTTTAAGACAAATAGCCGGATCAAGTGAAGACGGTCACTGTCGGTTTGATGTAAAGAAACACTTGAAGCTGGTGGCAAAACCTTCAAAAAAAGGTACTTACTCTGAAAAACAGATTAACTTATTCAAACATATTTACGAAATACTCGTGAAAATTAAGGTGAAGCGGCTTTGGAAATGCGAGGATGGAGATAAAGAAACCACCAACTCGTTTATTTTAGAACTTTACTCTGAATGTTCCACACCTTCTGAATGCGGTTCTATCAAAAAACTCATGTTGGACCCGATCTTTTTGCCCGGGCATGAAAATCCATTTCACTTGGGGGTCCACTTGCGATTAATCCCTCCTCGTTTATTCCGGGAGAGTGCCTTAAAGCATGCTCTATTACCCGGGCTGGCATCTTACCTTACCGGTACCTGGCTGAATGAATATCTCCATCAACAGGGAAAAACGATAAAATCCACAAGGGAAATCTTAGAAGGATGTGCCTTTAATATTACACCGGCCAATAAATACAGGATTATCGACAAACTCAAATCCGAACTGGTCTACATGAAAGAAAAATGCTATATATCCGAGTATAGTTGTCAACAAAACGAAGGAGGAAATCCCTGGGATGATCTTCACGGTATCGCAGCTTCTGAGGATATTTTGGCCGGTATTGCACAGAAGATGCAGATTGTTGATGCCAACTGCAGTTCGGAGAAACTAATTGCCTAAAATCGTTTTTATGGGCACCCCGGATTTCGCGGTGCCACCTCTCAAAGCATTGATCAATGCAGGATTTGAGATCCCCCTGGTTGTCAGCCAGCCCGACCGAAAGAAAGGTCGTGGCCACAAGCTACAGAATACTCCGGTCAAAGAAATCGCACTGGAAAACAATTTGAAAATTTTTCAGCCCGATTCTATTCGCACCCGGGACGCTGTCAACACACTAAAAGCAGTTGAAGCGGATTATTTTATTGTGATTGCATACGGGAAGATCCTGCCGGAGTCTATCCTCAGCCTACCCCATAAAGCCTGCATAAATGTCCATGCGTCCTTGTTGCCAAAATGGCGTGGAGCAGCACCCATTCAATTCTCTCTTTTGAACGGAGATGAAGAAACCGGCGTGTGCACAATGCTCATGGACAAAGGCATGGATACGGGCGATCTGCTTTTGACGGAAAAAACGCCGATTGATCCCAAGGAAAACAGTGGTCAACTGGCAGAGAGATTGTCTGTTCTGGGAGCAGATCTTATTGTCAAAACCATTCAACAGTTTGACGGGATTTCTGCCGTCAAGCAAGATCACGAAAAAGCCACCTATACTCGATTGTTAAACAAGGAGGATCGTTTGGTGGATTGGCGACAGACAGCTCATTCAATATTTTGCAGGTTCAGGGCCTTGTCTCCTTTTCCCGGTATTGTAACCAGTTTTCGCGGTAAACGCCTGGTTATCAAGGAAATGGAAACAGCTAAAGAGAGATTTCCTGATCAGGACAAAAATCCCGGAACCATCACAGCCATAAATGCGGAGAGTTTTGATGTCGTCTGCGGTAAGGGCTTTGCAAGAATACTGGCCTGCCAGCCCGAAAGTAAAAAAAAGGTAAACGCCCAGGAGTTTGTGAACGGGCATCAAGTAAAAATCGGTGAAGTTTTAGGAGATAACGACTAATTGATAGAATACTCCCAAGAAAAAATACGAGTGCTGTTGTTTGCTGTGCACTTCAAATCGGAAAAAATTGAGAACACGCAAGACTCCCTGGATGAAATGGAGTCTTTGGCAGTTACCTTGGATTTTGAAATTGTCGGTAGAGATTATCAAACCAGGGACAGACTCGATTCCAAAAGTTACCTTGGCACTGGCAAACTCAATGAAATCAAGTGCTATATCAAGGATAACAATATCAACCTGATTCTTTTTGACCGGGAGTTAAGCCCGAACCAGGGGAAGTTCATTGAATCCTATTTGAACTGTATGGTTTGGGATCGTACCCAACTCATCCTTGAGATATTTGCTAATCATGCCAGAACACCTGAATCCAGGGATCAGGTGGAATTAGCCCAACTAAAGTACATGTTGCCCCGATTGGTTGGGCTCTGGGCGCATCTCGACAGGGAAAAGGGAGGTATTGGAGCATCCAAGGGTACCGGCGAAAAGCAGATCAATATTGACCGTCAGCTCATTGGAAAACGTATCTCACGACTGGAAAAATCCTTAAAAAAAGTGGCAGGAGAACGCCAGACTCAATCCAAGCAGCGATTTTCCTGCTTTCAACTTGGTGTTGTCGGGTATACCAATGCCGGTAAAACATCATTGATCAACAGACTGACCGGAGCCAAACTTCTGGCTCAGGATAAACTATTTGCCACCCTGGAATCTGCTACCAGATCCTTGCCCAGCAAAGTTCGGCCTGAAATATTGATTTCAGATACTGTTGGTTTTATCAAGAACCTGCCTCACAACTTGGTTGCATCTTTCCGATCAACCTTGTCCGTTGTTAAAAACGCCGATTTACTGCTTCACGTTGTAGATGCTTCCAGTCCGAATATCGCCCAGCATATTGAAACCACAGAACAAGTACTCAAAGAAATCGGTGCATCCGATATCCCACGTTTGCTGGTTTTAAATAAAATGGACCTGGTTTCGGATCGGCTGGAAAAACTGATACTTTTGAAAAGCTATCCGGAAGGACAGGCTGTTTCTGTGTTAGAGGACGAGTCAGTCTTTTCATTAAAAGATAGAATTGAGGAACATTTTCAAGACGGTTTTTCCAGGGACAGCTTAACTCTCCCTTATGACAAAGCTGATATCCTGGCACGCTTGTATCAGTTGGGTACAGTTGAAGAAGTGAAGTATGAGGAGGATGGTATCCACATCACCCATGCGATTAATCAAACCAACAAAAAGATCCTTTCCAATTTGCTGAAAAGCTGATCGAGCCGGTTATCGGAAGGGAAGTGATTGCGGAGAATTATGCTTCAGGCAAAAGGTCGTCGTGGCAAACTTTTGCCTGTCGTGCGCCGGGACAATGTGTTTAGATGATGTCTTTAATTGCAGCTATAAATTGGTCAAGGTCTTCCTGGGAGAACTTTCCAAATTTGCTGAAGACAAGTTTTCCCGTTTGGTCAAAAAGTAAAATATCGCAGGAATGATCTTTAAGATCCCACTCTTTTACGAGAACTTTTTTAAAGTCTTTAAGATAAAGAGTATTTGGAAATTCTTCCTGCTTTTCTTTTAAAGCTGACTCAATGGCAAAATTTGGTTTCCAGGGGGCTGCAGCCATATTAATGATAGCGATAGATCCCAGTTTTTCCCCCGGAAAATTCTCATCGGACAAACGTTTGGAAACATGATCATTCATATCTGCTTCATCAGGATCCACATACCATAAAGTAAACGCCTTGCCTTTTATTTCCGCGCTGCTCCAAGGTGATCCATCCAATCTGCCGCCATTCTTCCCTTCTAATGTTACGGTTGGTGGGGCTTTACCTACAGGTAATTCTGCCAATGCTATAAACGGTATAAACAGAAACGATAAACAAATAGCCAAGTATTTCATTTTTCCTCTCATTAAAGTTTATTCATGAAATTGCAGGCGAAATTAATAAAAAGTCGATTTTATCCCTTTCTCCTCCAAATACTAAAAGGAACAACGGTCCCTGTTTTTAGAAATTCAAAATCTAGGATTTTGAACCACCAAACCCGTAGATTTCTCTACGACTTTTTTAAAGAAATACGCATGATATATACCTGGTATATAGGTATATTGCAAGTTATTCGATACTTTATAAGCAGGGCAAAAAGAGGAACGTTGCAGAGGTGGTTTTTTTCAACCGGATGATTGGAGATAAAGCTAAAATCAAAAGGGATTGTACCAAATATGAACAGGGCTGCATCAACTCCGGTCAGGCACTAACTCGGATCCAGGTGGAAGTAGCTTTTGAGAAAGGTCATCACATCCCGGCTTTGATCTTCCAGCATTTGGAACAACCCATCTGCACCGTTTGTCGTGCCCTCGCTTCCCATGGATTCCAGTTTGTAGCATATATCAGCCATAACCATAGCTCCAAAGGTAATGCAGTTGGATTTCAAGGTATGAGCCGCATGTTCCAAATCACGGACTTTATCGGAAGAGATGGCTTTTTTAATGGATAGCATTTTTTCCGGAATCTCATTTACGAACAACGCGATCAACGAATCGATTTCTCCAATTTCTCGTTGAAGCCTGTCCGTTACATTAAGATCCACACAAGGAATGTTTCCGTCATGCTGAAAATCAGGATCTTGTCGTTTATTCTCTTTGCGAATTGAGATCCAACGCTGCAATACCATATCCAGACTTTCAATGGATATCGGTTTGGCAATACAGTCAATCATGCCATTTCGTAAACATTTAGTTCTGTTGGTATCCATCACATGGGAAGTCAAAGCAATGGTCGGAACTCCAATGTCGGTAATGTTTATGGTACGGGAACAGCTTGTTTTGTCGCAGTCGGATTCTGCAATACCGGGAATATTTACATCAAACAATGCAGCGTCGATCCTGTCATTGGCAAGGTGTTGAAACGCGATATCCAGTGAATTTACCACGTATGTTGAATACCCCAGTTTTTCAAGCATTAACTGGATGATCAGCTGGTCAATTTTGTCGTTGCTAACCAACAGTACCTTGCAACTCTTCTTTTCTTTCGGATGGAGCAATGTTACGTCATCCGATTGCCTTGTCGGCTTTCTATGTTGAGGAAGCCCCGGTTCTTTTTTAATCCTTCTTTCTTTCTGGATGCTCAAATCCAGTGTAAACCAGAATGTTGACCCTATTCCTTCCCGGCTGTTAAAACCTATCTCTCCTTCCATTGCTTCAACCAGTTGTTTGGAGATCATAAGCCCCAGGCCGGTGCCGCCATATTGGCGTGTCAGGGAAGTGTCCGCCCGGGAAAACGATTTAAAAAGACATTCCTTGTCAGAATCAGAAATCCCGATTCCTGTGTCATTTACGGAAACCCTGAGTCGGATCAGGTTATCGTACCGGCTGATCACATCAATCAGGATATTGATCTCTCCCTTTTCAGTGAACTTTACGGCATTGCTGATCAGATTAATCAATACCTGGTGGATACGAACAGCATCTCCCCTTAATAACCGGGGAGTTTCAGGTGCAATCTTTCGTGAGATGGTCACATCGGATTCCGGGGGATCAGGCTCAAGCTCCTTTATAGCCTTTTCCAACACTTTACCAATATCAAAAGGACGATCCTGAAGTTCTAGTTCCCCTTTGTCTATCTCGGAAAAATCCAGAATATTGTTAATGACATCCAGGAAAGCTGTGGCTGATTGTTGGATGGTTTGAGCAAACTCCTTTTGCTGATCCGTCAGTTCGGTGTTTAACAACAAACTGGTCATCCCCAGCACGCCGTGCATGGGAGTTCTGATTTCATGATTTATATTTGAAAGAAAGTCCTGTTTGATCTTATCGCCGGCTTCAAGCTTGAGGCGGGCCTCCGCCAGCAGGTCTTTTAAGCTACCCACTTTACTGATAACAGCATGTTGCTCATCGGCTTTGGAACAGCACATGGTGAGCTTATCTACAAGCATTGATGTAAACAGCTGAAATAGTATCCACTTTACTTCATCCGCAGCCCTGTGCGAATTTTTTTCAATCTCTGAAATGTTCAAACAAATTAGCTCGACAGGTGTTTCTGATACTATTTTTCCATGACATTTTTTTTCTGTGATAAAACTCATGTCCCCAAACATGTCACCGAGTCGACGTAGCTTGTAGATCACATTCCCATTGGAATGGATGGCTACTTTTCCGCGTAATAGAAAATACACTTTAGCTGAATTGGGATTCTTACGGGGGAGTTCTGTTTGTTTGGGGTAATGTCTAACCTTAAAAAAAGGAGAGAGGGTGTTTATGGATTCTTCTGATAGGTTGTTTAAAAGTCGGCTTTTTTTCAGCATTTCCAGAGCTGATTGACTAGCTTCAGATAGCTTAACCATTGAATTTTCAGGCATTTTTATACAATCAATCGCGGATGGTTGATAACTGGGAACGGACTGACTTCACCCGTCGCTGTAAAAAATGGGGGATGAAAGTTCAATAGGGGGGCACTGTGGTTGTTTAACTCCTGAAGGCTAATCTATAACAGCAACATCCTAAATCTTCAATACTGGTTATCGCAGATATTCGATAACAGGTTGAAATATCATTTCAACTTATTTTTCATTTACTTGAAACAATGACCCTTTCAACAATTGTATTTTCCGGAGCAATGGAAATTTTATGAAATCCCGCCCACTCTCCTTCATTGTGGCGACAACAACCACCACTATTCACGCAGGTCAGGTCATAACCTTCCATGGGCTTGAAACTCCAGCTTTTATGGATGTGGCCATGAAGATAATAATGGAAGTCAAACTCCAGCAGAAACCGCCTAAGTCTCTTCTTTCCCGATAATGAATGAAAAAAACCTTCATGTTCACCTGGCGGGAGGTATGCAGGATAATGGCCAATTGCCAATTTTAGTCGATCTTTATAACTGTTTTTCAATTTTTCTTTAATAACAGTTAGATCCTTGTCGAAATTGCCTCTTGAGGAATAAAAACTTTTTGGCCGAGCCATATTCAACTCCAATAATACCGCGAACTCATCTAACTCCAAAAAGTTAAAATTAGATTCCCGACTTGAGGGTTGATTGAATGGCCAGCAGTCGGAAAAATATTTGAAAAGGAGGTTGGAAATCGGCCTGGTCTTTACATATCGATCGTGATTTCCGGTTGTGAATATGACCTTTCCTTTTGTTATCAAAGGATCAAGGGCCTGTCGAGCCAGCTCAAATTCGCTTTCCAAGGCTAACGTGGTTATGTCTCCGGTAATAACCAGGTAATCCCAATCCATTTCCCGCAGTTTTCTTATCAGGGCCGGTTTCAGATTGTTATCAAACTGCTTTTGTCTTCTAAACTTGTGATTTAACCACCCCAGGTGTCTTTTGGTGAACAGTTCACCATTTTCTTTCAAGCCGCTTATAAAGCTTTGTTCATTGACAAAATGAAGGTCGGAAACGTGTATCAGGGTCAGGGGACGTGGCATATCGGTCTTTTCCTTTTTTTCTTAAAATTGACCGGTGCAAATGGTATATAGATTAAGAGCCGGTCTTTAGGCTAAGTTGAATTCCGAGCTTATCATTTTAGGGCATTTTCGCTATGATAGCGGCTCAATTCATCATTAATTGTTTTTAAACGTCTACTTTCAGGCATTTATATCTGCCTGACAATTGGTTTTTTAAGGAATTTTGAATGGCAACAAGCTTTGAAAAGAACCTGGAGCAGTTAGAAAAAATAGTCCGATCCCTGGAAGATGGCACTTCTACATTGGATCAGTCATTAAAGGCTTTTGAGAAAGGTGTAAACATTAGTCGAATTTGTCAGGAAGAGCTGGATAAAGCAGAAAAGAAGATTGAAATTCTGTTGAAAGAAAATGGTGAGATTAAAGGTAAGGAGCCGTTTGAAGAATAAGATTTTAGTTTTGTTCGGCATTGCGATATTGCTTTTTCTTCAATCCTGCTATTTGCTGAAACAGGGAGCCGGCCAGGTTAAACTGAGATTGGACCAGGTTTCATTGGACAAAGCAATAGAAAAGGAAGAAAACCGGGAAATCAAAAAACTTCTGGCTGAAGTACCTGAAATTAAAAAATTTGCCGTCGCTCACCTTGAACTTCAGCATAACGATAACTACACCTCATATTACGCTACCGATAAAGCCGGAATTGCCTTCGTGGTCACAGCCAGCCCAAAAGTCGAACTGAAACCATATACCTGGTGGTTTCCCATCATCGGATCAGTTCCTTATAAAGGTTTTTTTGAAAAGAAAGATGCGATAGAGCTCGAAACAGAGCTTCAGGAGAAAGGCTATGACACCTGGCTTTTTGCCGCGCCTGCTTATTCAACACTGGGCTGGTTTAATGATCCTATCACGACTCCTATGTTAAAACGCGGCTACTATTCCCTGGTTGCCACCCTGATTCATGAAATGGTTCACACCACTTTGTATGTGGAGGGTGAGGGTGATTTCAATGAACAACTGGCCTCGTTTGTTGAAGACAAAGGCACCATGGAGTATTTGGAGTATAAAGGCCTGTTAACGGATGATAAAGCTGTCTATCTTGAAAATCAAAAGGCTAAACGTAAAGAATTTTTAAAATTGATGTCAAAATACACCGCTTTGCTTGAAGGAAATTATGCTGGTGATTTAAGTAAAGAAGAAAAATTATTAGGAAAACAAGCGTTGTATCAGGAACTTCAGAAAGAAGTGGAAGTCATATACCCGGGAAGGCCCAAAGAATTCTGGAGATTCAACAATGCAAGAATGCTGCAATACAACCGATATCGGGAGGATTCGGATCTTTTGAATGGTTTATGGCGCCAAAGCAACAGTGATTGGAAGCATTTCTGGCTGCTGGTAAATGACTATGTGGATAAGCAAGGATGGTGAAGTTGATCTGGTTAAGCTAGTCTGTAATCTTACCTGAATCATTGCTGTATAGTGGAAAAATCTGTAGTAATAAATAAAGATGTCAATTAGGATGGGATATGAGTTCAACCTGGTTGATCGGTTGTTGATTGTAAACTATTGAACTGAATAATAATAGGTGTGTAAGGAGTTTTATGATTGGTGGATTAGGGGTTGGAGAATTATCGATTATCCTGTGTATCGTAGTAGTGCTTTTTGGCGCAGGGCGTTTGGCTGGAATCGGCTCAGGGCTTGGCAAAGGGATTCGAAATTTCAAAAAAGAAATTAACCCCGAAGATGAAAAGAAGAAGGAATTGGAAGACAAATCCAAAGACAGTGAAGAAAAAGCAGGCGAATAGCTAAGAATTGAAATTCCTGATTCCTCCTTCATGCATATTGCACGAGGATTTTTATAGGAATCAGGTATCCTTAAAAGTATGTTATCCCTCCGGTGCAGACAAGGTAATTTGAAATCTCATGGTCCTGCCGTTTCGGTTTGTCACGACTGTAACAGTATCTCCCGGTTTATATTTTTCCAAAGCCAAATAAAGGTCGTTTTGGTTTCGAATGTCGAAATCGTCAACTTTTGTGATGATATCGCCAAGGGAGATGTTCCCTCGTCTATCCCTGCTGATCCCTTTAATTCCGGCTCTTGCTGCCGAAAGGTTTTTGGAAACGTCCAGCACGACAACTCCGCGAATTCGATATTGTCGGGCAATGGAATCATCCAAAATGCTGATCCCAATGATCGGTCGCATGATTCTTCCATGTTCGATCAGCTGGGGAATGATTTCTAAAACGGAATCCACGGGAATTGCAAAGCCAACTCCGGAGCTGGCTCCGCTTGGGCTGTAAATTAAAGTATTAACACCAATAAGCCTGCCTTTGGAGTCTAACAGCGGACCACCTGAATTACCGGGGTTGATGGCTGCATCGGTTTGTATCAATCCTTCAATCTTCCTTCCGGAAATCTCAACTTCACGTCCCAATGCACTGACGACTCCCACGGTTAAGGTTGTGTCCAGGCCAAACGGGTTTCCGATGGCCAGTACCTTTCTGCCGACCATGAGCGTTGTGGAATCTCCCGGGGTGACAGGAAACAAAAGCCTGCTGGGGGCTTTTATTTTCAACACAGCTAAATCCTTACTGGGTGCGACACCAACAACCTCAGCCTCCCAGGCACTCCTATCCCACAGGGTAATTTCAACCTTGCTGGCGGCCTCAATAACATGATAGTTGGTCACAACCAGACCTTCTTTGTTCCAGATAAATCCGGTCCCCGTGCCAGCGGGAATCTCGTATATGTTAAGCGTGAAGTAATCACGTCTAATGCGCGAATTTGTTACATAAACAACAGATTTGTTGGTCTTGTTAAAAATGTCGATGTTGTTGACTTCATCAGGGGTCAAACCTTCAGTGGATTGTGTTCGCGCAGTTGCAGGCGTCGATTGGAGTAAACCAAACAAGAGAATTCCAAACAAAACATATAGCAGATTAAAATGGACAGTCTTTTGAGCCATTATTCCTCCTTTTGTTGTTGTTTCCCGGAAGGTGGTTCCTGGATAGTTACCAGGTCAGTAATAAAGCGCTAACATCCTAAGATTTTTGTTTCTTTTGAGCCCCTCTTTTTTGATGACGTATGATGGCAGAAAACTCGCTTTTTCTTAACCGAATATTCTCCGGCGTTACTTCAACCATTTCATCTTCACTGATGTAATTGATGGCTGTTTCAAGCGTCATGGGCTTGACCGGGGCAAGAATTATATTTTCATCTCTACCGGAAGCGCGAATATTGGTTAGCTTTTTTTCCTTGGTTGGATTTACGTCCAGATCTCCTTCCTTATTATGCTCTCCAATGACCATTCCTTCATAGACAGGAGTTCCGGGAGTTACGAACAACCTGCCGCGAGGCTCAAGGTTAAACAGTGCGTAGGCGACAGCATTTCCTTGTCTGTCGGCAACCAGTGATCCGGTGGAGCGAGTGGGAAAGTCCCCCCGGTATTCCTCGTATCCTGCCAGGTAAGAGTTCATAATTCCAGTTCCTTTGGTATCGGTTAAAAACTCGTCCCGATATCCGATTAAGGACCGGGAAGGAATACTGAATTCGATACGAACCCTGCCTTTTCCATGGTTAACAAGGTTTACCATTTTTCCTTTTCTGGTAGAGAGCTTTTCCGTGACGATGCCAATATAATCTTCATCACAATCAATGTAAAGCCGTTCAATGGGTTCCAGTCGTTTCCCCTTTTCAGTTTTATAGATAACT
>JANQLH010000243.1 GCA_028280735.1 SAR324 cluster bacterium
ACCTGTTCCAAAGTATCCCAGCATGCCGGCCTTGCCGGTCTTTACCACCATCTCTTTTGAAGCAATCCCGCGTACCATACCACCGGCAACATAAGCATATTTTAGATTATAATCCGCTTTGAATTCCGGACATCCCAGGTTTTGTGGAAGAATGGAATTAAAACCCTGTTCATCGTTCGGATTTAAGGGGGTGTTTTTCCCTGCTTTTTTCAGGGGTAGACTTGATTCATCAACATCGGCAGCGGCTTCAACTGACACCGGGGCAACTTCGTCTTCCATCACCGGTTTTTCGGTCTCGGCTTGGATTTTTGTTATCAACTTGGTGAGAACCTGGCTAAAGCCGATTTCCTCAAATTGCATATCTCCTTGATCCATCAGGTAACGGATCGATTCGGTCCATTTGACGGGAGATCGCAGTTGGTCTGCCAGATTGGAAATAATTCCGCTTTGTTTGTAGGGTCTTGCATGAACGTTTGAGATTAAAGGTATAGAAAGTTCAGCAAATTCAAAATCTTGGAGGAATGTTTCAAATTCTTTTCCTGACTGCTTCATCTGGCGGGAATGAAAGGCGGCGCTCACTGCCAACTGAACATAATTGGCACCTGCTGACTCAAAAATAGGCCGGGCCGATTTGATATCTTCCTTTAAACCGGATATTACGACTTGAGTCGGAGCATTGTAGTTGGCAATATCGATATTGATAAGCTCCTTTTCTCTCAAAATACTGTCAACCGCATCTTCCTTCAAGCCCAAAACCGCAGCCATAGCACCCCCGGATGCCCGGGCCATCAGTTCACCCCTCTTTTTTACCAGAATCAATCCGGTTTCGAAGTCGATAGCTTCGGCAGCAAACAAGGCGTTTACCTCACCCAAACTATGTCCTGCCACAAAATCAGGCTTGTTTCCTGTTTTCTCTATTTTCTTTAAATAAGCAAAAGCATTGCATACATAAAGAGCTGGCTGGGTAAACCGGGTTTGGCTTAATACTTTGTTTGGATCTTCCAGGCAAAGCTCTTTTATGGAATAACCCAGAATCCGATCTGCTTTTTCTGTCAATTCCCGGAACCCGTCAAAAAGAGATTCTCCCATCCCCTTGTATTGAGACCCTTGACCGGGAAACACGTACGTCTTCATAGTTTTATCCTTTTGCTTCATGGAGGAAAAATAAGGATTACTCCGACCTTTTGTTTGATCATAAAGGATGTCCAGGATGTCCAGGATGGGCAATCCTGTGGCATCCTTCACCAATGACTCTTGTTCCAACATATGTTGTTAAAGCCTTTATATGATTCGAATAATTCTTTCCCCATATGAAATATTGGGGATTCTGCCCGGAAAACATGAATACCATGGGTTTATCAACCATTCTCTTTCTAGCTACTCAGTGCTTCCGCATTGGACTTGCTGCCGATTTTCACCCTTGTGGTAACCTCAAGAATCGCAGGCATCAAGAGCAAATCAGCCAGGAACGCCGTAATAAAGGCGAAAATGAATACAATGCCGGTGTTTGCCACATTCTGCATGGAAGAAACCGTGGCGTTCACGGTAAATCCGGCACAAAGAATAATGGTAGTGAATAGTATGGCTTGTCCGGTTGTCATCAAGGTATTGTGAACGGCTTTACTACAAACCCCACTTTCCTTAAAATACCGATTGTAGTTGTACATAAAATGAACCGTATCATCCACGGCCAAACCTAACACTACACTTCCCATGAGAATACTTGCGGCATCAATCGGCATTCCCATGATACCCATGAATCCAAATGCCATGATAATCGGCAGAAAGTTAGGAATCATACTTAACAATCCCAGTTTAAGATTTCCGATCAGGAGAATCATCATAACGGTAATGGCAATACCGGCAATCAGGTAGCTGTTTTTCATGGTGTTGATCATTTTATCAAAGGTTTGTGTCAACAATGCCAGCATACCTGTCACTTCCGTTTCTGCCAGACCGTCAAACATGATTCTGGTAGTTTCCTCCAGATTCCGAATGACAGAAGCATAAGAGATGGCATCGATCCAGGGTAGTTTAAGCGTAATCCTGGCTTTACTGTAATTAATGTCTACCAGCATTTCTGTAGTTGTTGAGCCGCTGTTGTCAAAAAGCAACAATTCCTGGGCGATGGTACTGCGATCATCGGGAACGCTATAGGCTTCCGGTTTGCTTTCATTCATGGCATAGTTGATCTCTTCCACCACATCCACGATTGAGGTTGATTTACCGATAAAAACTTCTCCTTGCTGCAAATTTTCAGCAAATTGATTGACTTCGGCCAGTTTGGACATGATTTCCGGTTCATACAGTTTTCCCTTCTCACCTGTGTCCACCAGGATTTCCATCGTCATCGATCCTTTTAACTCTTTATCTACGAGTTCAGTGGCAATTCTCACTTTGTCATCCTCGGGAAACCAACGTACCGGGTCATGAGAAAAGTTCGTTTTCGTAGCTCCCCAGATACCTACTGCCGCAATAATTGCCGCAGCCCCAATAATCCACCACGGCTTTGCCACCGCTGCATCACCCATTCCTGTCAGCACTTGGCTGACTAACTTTGGTGTTTCCCGGACAGTTTTTCTTTTTCGAATCGGAAAGATCGCAATCAAGGCAGGAATGACGGTAACGGTATAAACAAATGCCAGCATAACACCGATAGCTGCGAACACTCCCAATTGCGCCACGGTCAGCAATTCAGCACCTGAAAAAGAGATAAGCCCCACGGCCGTGGTCAAACTGGTAAGCAGGATTGGCAGGCCGGAATGCTTCATGGCTTCGACAACGGAATGCTCCTTATCCCCGGTTTTATCGTAAAATTGAAAAAACATTGACATTAGATGAACGGAAGCACCGATTCCCATAACCAGTAAAAATACCGGTAATACTTGTGACGTGGAGGTCATCGGCACGCCTGTGATCGCCATTAGACCGAAGGTGGAAAACATCACGCAAAAGACCACCAATTGGGGAAGTATAATTCCGGAAACACGCCTGAATACAAGCAGCAGAAAGACTGCGATCACGGCAAAACCGATTTTCATGACCAGGTCGGTATCTTCACCTAACATGACAGAGGTGTGGTGGATAAAAACCGGGTAACCCGACACATAAATCGGAAAATCCTCGGTTTCGTACTTTTCGGCAATTGCCCTCACCGCATTCACAAAGGTGGCGTTGTCCTCACCGCCAAGCACTCTTTTTTGCCTCTTTTTTGCAGTCTGCTCACTATCACTGTTTTGACCTTCAATCAACTCATCATCCGCAAAGGCATCTGATCGCACGAGAACGGTGGTAAACTTGCCGTCTTCAGATATATAAGTGTTACGATAATTTTGGTTTGAAAGCACAAATGCCCGGAGTGCAGCCAGTTCCTCCTGGTTGGTCGGTAACTCATTCAGAAGTTCCTCAACCAGTAATTCACCCTTTCGCCCTTGAATATGATCCACGGTCACCAGGCTTCTAACTTCGTCCAAAAAAGGAACTTCGTCTTCCAATTCCAGGTGAAAGGCTTTTAATTTTTTTAAAAACTCAATATCAAACACATCCGGAGGATTAATGCCGACTACAAGCACGGAATCTTCACCAAATTGATCCCGAAAAGATTGCAGTTGCATCAGGGCAGGATCATTATCTCTGAAATACGATTCGGTGGAAGTATCCACAACCAATTTATCCAATTGAGACATCAATCCCATGATGATAAGGAACATCACAATAAATGTTGCCCATTTATAACGACAGACAAACTGCGCGAAATTAGCAAACTTCTGATCGATTCGTTTCCTGATATCTGACATGTTGATCCTTTTTTGTTTAAGGTTAACGGCTGTTGGATGCAGCCTGAAACTGAATAATTAAAAAACCTCAATAAGCTTAAAAAGGTGACCGGAAGTTAACCGCCGCGAGTCAACCGATGTCCTGCATTACTCTTGAAAAATTCGGATAATAGATAGCCGGAAGGTCCGTACAGCTTGTTTTCTGCAATAAACTTTGAAAACTCAGCCCCCACCTTCTCTTCGAACATCATTTCCCGTTTAAAAACCGTCCAATTCAAATGGTGTTGTTCCACACGTTTATACAACTCCGGCAACAGGGCGAATTCAAGGTGTTTTGGTTTGTAAAAAGTCGGTTCCAGGCAATCATGGTCCGGATCTATCACACCATGTTCCTTGCTGAATCTTTCCAAAATCGTTCCCGCATAGATCCGCACTCCGGGAATAAAAACGGCTGACACACCGCCAAGAGGGTTTAGCCTCTGCTCAATGAAATCGAGCGATTCATTGAGTTCTTCAACCCCCTCATTGGGCAATCCCACAATGAACCATTGTGAAACCGGAAGATCATGTTTTCTAAATAACCGGATCACTTGCTCTACATCCCGGGGAGTGTGATAAATATTCAATGTTTTCATAACTTTGTAAGAAAGTGATTCGATACCCATTGACACTTCCTTGCAGCCCGCTTCCTTCATCGCTTTCACCAGCTCTTCACTGACCAGGGCCGCATTGGGATGAATGCAACAACTCCAACCCACTTTGTTTTTTCTTCTGACCAACTCTTTACAAACAGCCAGGGCATGATTCGGAGGCAGGTTGAACTCCGGATCATTTACCTGGGTGTGCATAATCCCCTGGTCATGTAAGCGTTGAAACTCGTCTGCTACCCGGTTTGGAGACATGGTCCTGTGCTTATAACACTTTCCTCCCACCAGTGGATCGAGACAATGGGCACACTGCATGGTGCACCCCCTTTTTGTCTGAATATTTGCCGTCCCCGAAATATTGTAATACCTGACATTGTCAACCAGGGTTCTGGGATGATCCGGAATATCAGCCAAATCAAAAAACACCCTGGGATTCATCACTACCTCGCCCTGGTTACGGTATAGCACGCTTGGAGTACTCGGTTGTTTCACTCCCTTTTCGATTTCTTTGAGTAATCCCACCAGGGGAATTTCTCCATCACCGACGACTCCATAATCCGCGGAAAGAGCTTCAAAAACCAACCTGGCCATTGATGTAAAACCGGGACCGCCAACGATTATATTTTCCAGTCCGGCATTTTTAAGCATTTGAATCAGGTACTCAATTCGGGGCAGAAAAGAGTGTTGAGCGAAAAAATAACAATCACAAGTGTTTCGGATTGTCATACCCACGGCGTCCGGGGTAAAGTCTCCAACCAGGGAAATCAACTCCGAATCTTCCGCAAAACTCAAATCAACCAGCTTCACCTCGTGGCGTTCCCGCTCGAGTGCTCCCTGGAGATAATCAATACCAATGGGAGCCACCGGTCCGTGCATATTCACATAATCATTTGTATTAATTAATAAAACTTTCATTGGTTTTTTATCGTATGTGTAACTAGTGAAATGGTTTATAACCAAGCATTCCCGGCTTTTTCACCCGGAAAACGCATGAATGATTTTTTGGTATGTTTCCTTACTTAAATTGTCGTGTTCGGAATTGAACAATCGATCCCGGACCCCTAAATTGAAGGCTCTTATATAATTCTTGATCTTCCCGATCGAAATGCCGTTGTGTAACATTTGAAACACTCCGTCGAACTGAAATCCGTTTTGTGGTAACCAGATGGACTGTTGGTCTCCAATCTCCAGAAAAGCCTTTTCCATTAAGTCCGCAGCCTCCTGGGAATTCATTGTCAAATGGCTCCAATCGTGTTGAAAACCTTTGATCTGGTATGTTTCCTTTTGTTCCCAGATTGGAGAAAACGGATCGCAATACCAGAGATGAAACCTGTAAAAGTCAGGTTCGAACTTTTTGATAAAATCTATCGATTCCTGCACACTTTGTTCGGTCTCACCCGGAAACCCGATCAACATGGATGCAAAACACATGATTCCGGATTGCTTTATCAGCTTCATACCTCTCTCATACTCGGCTACCGTGACCTTTTTGTTCAGGTTTTTCAGTACGAGATCACTGGCAGATTCAATCCCTAAAATAACACCTTCGCAGCCGCCTTCCCTCATCAGTTCCAACGTCTCTTCATCGGCATACTGGCATCTGAGGAAGGAATACCACTTAAATCGATACTGTTTACGGACTAAAAGCTTTAACAACTCCTTAAAGCGTTTTTTGGGAATATTGAAGGTATCATCAACAAAGTAGACACAACTCACCTGCTCAACATCATTCAGACTATCCAACTCCTTTTCCACACTCTCCAGATTTGCCGTTCTGAACTTCCCCATACGTTCGGGATAAGAACAAAAAGAGCAGCTAAAGGGACAAGATATTGATGTTCTGACAATGGCAAACCTCCCGGCCCGATCACTGAATTGAGACCAGTCAACGACCTCCTGATCCAGCGAATTCAGCTCAGGTTCATGGGGGTTGATCACAAAAGCCTCATTTTGCCGGAATCCAAGATTGTTCAACTGCTGATAGTCCTCCCCCTGTTTAAGTCTTGATATAAGCTCAACCAAGGTTTTTTCACCCTCGGCATTATTAATATAAAAATCGGCTCCCAGGTTTTTATAGATATATTGCACGGTTCTCTCATCCTGGAATCGAGTCTGCTTCTGCACAAACGGACCTCCCAGGATGATTTTAGCTTCTGTATTATACTGTTTGATGAATTGAATGATTTCAGTAATCGGATCTCGTGTTGCGTATAGTGTTGTTGTAATCACAATTGATAATATCTCGTTGGTGAGCAGTTTTTCTTTGAGGAACTCTTTGTCATTTTGGAACGAACTGACGAAATCCACCGAAATCTCCCGCTTCGTCAGGTAAGTGGCAAGGTAAGCCACAGTTAATCCGAGGAAATCCCAGAATTTAAAAGGCTCAATTGTTAAATCCTTAAACCGTCCCTCGTCCAGAAACTGGGAAAACAATTCCTGGATAGAAAGAGGAGTATTTTCATAAACCAGGGAATGTAACTTTAATTCCCGGTAAGAACCGGATTTCTTGCCCTGCACCATGATGTTTTCCTCCTCCCGGGCAAGGTTTCTGATGTTTTGGCCGATTATCAGGCAGTCAAATTTAGGTTTCATGGATTCCTGTTTTTTGATCGTTTTAAGAGACAACCAAAGAGAGTGTGGTCGATAAACTGAAAACCCGGTCAGGCAAACGCATTTACTATCCTTTCAAATGCCCGGTCACTGATATTATCTTCATCAGATCCTTGTAGACGGTCTCTCACCGCCATATTGAATAGTTTGATATAATTTTTAATCCGATCGATGGAAATACCGTTGTGTAGCATTTCAAACACACCATCGAACTGAAATCCGTTCAGAGGTAACCAGATAGACTCTTCTCCGGATATGGAAAGAAACGCCTCATCCATCAAATCGGCTGCCTGCTGGGAATTCATCGTGGCGTGACTCCAATCATGCTGAAAACCTTTAATCCCGTATTGCTCCCGTTTCTCCCAGATCGGTGATACCGGGTCGCAATACCAGAGATGAAACCGATAGAAGTCGGGTTGATATTGTTTTATAAATTCAATAGACTCCCTGGCAGTTTGCTCCGTCTCTCCCGGAAATCCCATGATCAGGGAGGCAAACGACATAATTCCGGATTTTTGAAGTAATTCCATACCCCGCTTATAGTCATCAACAGTGACTTTTTTGTTCATGTTTTCCAGAATGTTATCGCTGGCGGATTCAATACCAAGAATCACTCCCAGGCAACCTGCTTCCCTCATCAGGTCCAAGGTTTCTTCATCCGCATATTGACATCTTAAAAAGGAGTGCCATTTGAATCGGTACTTTTTACGGATCATCAGTTTTAATACTTCTTGAAAGCGCTTTTTGGGGATGTTAAAGGTATCATCTATAAAATCAACGCACTCCAGACTCTCAACACTGTTTAAACTATCGAGTTCCCGCTCTATGGTCTCCAGACTTGATGTTCTGAATTTCCCCATCCTCACTGGAAAAGCGCAAAATGAGCAGTTAAAGGGGCAGGAGATTGAAGTCCGCACGGCAGCGAACTTGCCCATTCGGTCATTAAAACGACTCCAGTCAATGATATCCTGATCCAGGGGATTGTTTTCCGGTACATTGGGATTGAAACGAAACGCACCGTTATGACGATAGGCCAGGTTATCCAGGTTCTCGTAGGAATTCTGGTGCTTGAGCCTGCTTACCAATTCATACAAGGTTTTCTCACCTTCCGCGTTATTGATGTAATAATCCGCTCCCAGGTTTTTAAACAGGTAATTCAAGGCTTTCTCATCCAATGCCCGAAATTGTTTCAGAATAAACGGTCCACCCACTGCGATCTTCACATCGGGGTTGTACTCCCTGATAAAGCGGATAATCTCGATAATAGGATCACTCGAAACATAGATGGTTGTCGTAATAGCGATTAACAAAATGTCGTCATTCAACAGGATTTGCTTCAGCATCTCCTTGTCGTTTTGAAAAGAGCGAATGATCTCCACCTCCATTTCCCTGTTCATTAAATAATTTGCCAGAACAGCATTCGCCAGACTGAGCGAATTCCAAAATTTAAACGTTTGGATATCCAATCCCTTAAACTTGCCCTGTTCAAGAAGATCGGAGAACAACTCTTGAATGGAGATAGGATTATCCTGGTAATATAGCGAGTGTAGTCTCAACTCCCGATAAGTACCCGAATTCTTACCTTGAACCAGTGTGTTTGCTTCTTCTTGTACCAGGTTTCGGATGTTTTGACCGATCAGGAGGCAATCTATTTGTTTAGTCATGGTGTCCTTTTCTGTTTATAGATCGATAGGCCAGTCCGGGTCCTGACAACCCGGCTTTTATTCATTCACATGGGTCCGTTCGATCACCGGTTAAATTCTGCAATATTCATCAAGCCGCTGCTGTTGAAATACCGAAGGTAAGTCTCCATGATCTTCTGATCGATTTCCGGGCAGACAATTCCACTGCCTTGCAGGGCACTTAAAGTGTTGGAACAATCCGGTTTTAACACCGGATTGTTAGTCAGGTCAGCCATCATATCGTAGGCTTCCCTGGTTTTAAGCAGTCCCACAAAAGGATATAGAGGATCATCAGGTTTGATATCCGGTATTTTTTCCAAAAGGTCTTCATAGGTAGCCACCCGCCCATCATAACCACGGGATTGCAGTACCTCCAGAAACTCCGTGAACTGTGTGGGATTGTGATTGCTGATGTGATACACCTTACCTGCGAATCGCTTATCCATCGATATGTACGTGATGGCCTGGGCAATGTAATCAACCGGCGTCAGATTCCAATACATTTCCGGAAACAATTTCATTTCATAAAAGCTTTTAAGCTGGCGCGCAAAGAAGTCTTTCACACTGGAAGCACCGCTTTGACTCTCTCCGGCTGCTTGCTCAATTCGGTGAATAGTGACAGGAATGCCATTGTTGGCGGCTGTCCAGAGAAGTCTTTCTCCAATCAGTTTACTCACCATGTATCCCGAGAAGGTTGTGTTATCCATGTTAATATCGTCATCCGGAAACGACTCGTTGGGTCTTAACATGCTCAGAACCCCCATGGTGGAAACAAAATGAATCGATTTCAGCGGTCCCTTGCAGGCCATACGGATCAATTCTTCAGTGCCGCCGACATTTGCCGGTTTAACCACATAATATGGCATCACAAGGTTCACCATGGCGCCGTTGTGATAAATGGCTTGAATTCTTTCGGCAAGAAAATCATATTCCAGGTCGGAAAGTCCCAATCGAGGTTTGGCAAGATCGCTGACAACGACCTTAAACCTTTCAAGATACGACTCCTGCCAGATGCCGTATTCGCTGAGATTGTCGATTATTCGTTTTAATGCTGTCTCCTGATCATTGGCCCGAACCAGACAATAAACCATTGCGTCGGTTTTACAGATCAATTCCACCAACAGGTAAGCCCCTACAAAGCCCGTAACACCGGTTAACAACACATGCTGAAAATCGGAGCTGATCTCCTTGGCTGCCTGGTCAAAAGGAATTGCAGCACTGATTTCATCGGCCTCTTCAATCATGTCACGGACAAGATACTTGGGTACCGTAAAATCACCGCCATCATCAGTAGGATCTACAGCCGGGGATAATCTTGAGGATTGAGAGGACTCACCCGTATTCTGTTCCCGAACTGAAGGTTTTCCGGTGTCTGTGACCGGCTCTGAGAGGATTACAGCACTTCCTGCTTTTTCGCTGATTCTGGAAGCAATTGACTTTATAACAGCCTGCTCATGGGTTTGAAAAAAGGTCTCCAAAGGCAATTCTACCTTGAACTCATCCTCCAGCCGCGATAGCAATTGGACAGCCAGCATGGAGTTTCCACCCAGTTCAAAAAAGTTATCGTTCATATCTACAGCCGCGGCACCCACTACATCCCCGACAATAGCGATAACCCGTTGATCTACCGAAACTACTGATGACCCTGCTTGAGCGTGTTCCGATGTTGTCTTGAAATCGCCATCCTTGCGCTTGTAATCATGGTCTCGTGATACAAGCTGTGGAACCTGATCCACCTGAACCACCGCACAGCTCATTGCCTGGCGAAAACTATTGGTAACAGAAATTGTTTTGTCCGGCCGGGATTCACCCTCCGGACCCTTAAATTTCTGATACACGACTGGATGAGACAGCTGAAATAAATCATGCTCAACCAGGGGTAACAGGTTGCGTTTCGTGGTATCCAGACCGACAACAAGATCTTGCCGGTCATTGCAGAGACCTGCCTC
>JANQLH010000152.1 GCA_028280735.1 SAR324 cluster bacterium
GAGTTGCAGTAAGGATTCCGTGATATAATGATTGGTCAAGGGGTGACTGGTGCCTGTTGCGGAAACCAAAGCTACAGGCCCGCCGGCATGGTTAGCCAGGGATTCTGAAAAAGATAATCCTGAAGCAATGGGCATATTGAACTGACCTGTGTTGCAGCTCAGCAAAATAGTTAATCCGGAAGGGTTGAGTGAGTTTAAGCGAGGTACATCATCGGTTGTTAAATTGATTTTGCGGCCTTCATAAACGGTTTGATGAATCTCGCGGTACGAACCATGAGAAGCCACCAATGACAGAAAAAAAGGCTGAGCTATCTGGTTTAAAAAAATAGCCGGCTGGTCGGGAATGTGACCGGCATAAGACGATTGAGGATGGGCACTGATGATGGTCTGGTTAATCCAGGATGGGATACGATGGCTCTGCTCCAGGACAATATCGTTGATCTGTTTGGTAAAACCGAGCCCGCCTACCCAGAGATTTGCATGATAGAGGGCGGGGGAAAACAGACGTTGTTGAAAAGCATTAATCTTCTGCAGCTGTGTTTTCAATTGCCCGGAATTACGGACAGGTAAGCGTCCAACAGGGATATCCGGTACATGATCACCGTTTAGATCCCCAAACAGCACATCTGTAAAGGCCTTGGTTTCTGTTGTAATAAAATCATGATAATCAATTGAAGGTAAATACCAGTCGGCAGGTTTATTTTCTTCAGGTGCATAATCACCAACCAGCAGGATGTGTCGAACGGGGAGTTTACTCTGGTTCTTTTTAAGCTCCAGCCATTTCCTGATCTCTTCTGCAGTCGGTGAATATTTCCACCCATGGACTGTTACTTCATAACCGTTTTGCTCGCGATTATTTATCCAGCTTTCCAATCCATCCACAAAGGTTTCCCTGGTCGCTACCAGGTATGCGCTATGAAAGGGCTGTTGAATCTGTATCTTGTTGTCATTATTAAATGTAAATTTAATCGTGAAGGCAGCAACAAGCGAAATCCCCACCAGGGACACACCGGCAAATAATCCCTTTTTTTTCCACCGGATGATCAGCAGCCACGATGTGGCAAAAACAAAAATAAAGAGACATATTATCTGGAAAATCCTCAATCCGGGTATCAGCTCCGGACCGGCCTCCGAACCACGAAACATGTCGCTGAAGAAGCGGTGAATACTCAAGATCAGCAGGTAAAGAGGAAACAGGTACTTCCGATTGGCCGGTTTGGTCCAAAGGGTTTGCAGTATTGCGAGGTTGATCAGTTCACCAATCATACTGTAAACAGCGGTTGGATGAACCGTGGTTTGAAGATGCTTGTTGTAGATGGCACACCAGGCAGTGCTCGGTGCACCATAGCAACACCCACCAACGACACAGCCTATTCTTGCTATGGCGTGAGCCAAGGCAAGACCCGGTGCTACACTTCCCAGGCTGGTTAAAACCGGCTCCTTTAAAATGTAAAAACAGAGCGCCAAAGCAAGACCGCCCAACAGCGGTCCGCCCAGCCAGGTCCCTGTTTCCTGCCAAAACGCCATTGCCAGGAGTGGATTTTCCACCAGCAAATGCGGATGGAATATTAAAACATAAAGCAGCCTGGTACCCAAAGCTCCAAAATAAACGCCGATGGTTACGGCAACGATGGATGAGGTAAAACCACATTTGTTCCTGACCAGGTTTGCAATAGCCAGAATACCGCCAATAAAAAAACCTGCGATTCCCCAAAACCAGTAATCAGAGAGCATGTTTACGATATATTCCCACATTCTACAACCACATCAAGAGCGGTATGGACCGCCACAGCCCAGCCAATGCCTGAAGTCATGCGGGTAATGATCCCGAAAGCAAGACCCAGCAGCCATACGCCAAGTAAAAAAAGAACCTTGGGAGAAAAAGCGGCTCCCAGGTGGATATGAAACAGCATGTAACAAAAACTCTGTAATACTATCGCCCGGAACGGACCGAAATAACCGGAAAACGCCTTCTGGAGAACACCTCTAAAACAAATCTCTTCCGATAATCCGGTCAAAAAAGCCTTGCAAAGTGCGATGACAAGAAAACCTATACCTGTCGGAGAGGTCAATAGTCCGGAACGATATACAACGAATATGCTCCAGGACCAGGTCAAGATAGCGATGAGTAACAAAATCGGAAACGGGTCAGCTCGGAAATGCTCTTTAATGCGCCAGTTTCCGGGCCTTAAGTATTCCATCAAACGGAATATCCGCCCTGTATTCAGAACAGGGAGTAATATCAACATTGAGAAGGTCAGGTGGTAAACCAGCAGGGTTGCGTAATCCGAAAGATATTCAGCCCTGTTCAAAGGCCAGCGGACAATGTCAAAATGACGGAAGATGTTAAATAGCCAAAGCCCGAAAAACAAGGATGCAAGGGTAGCCAGGATTCCTTTTTGCTTAGCAAGTCCCTTTCTGCTAAAAAGCCAGGACAAGGCCAGAATAAAACAGATAATTTCAAACGAAACCAACAATTGCCAAGCACTGGCAGTTGCCCGCGTGTTGAAGTTAACAAATATATAAACAATCAGAACCAGAAACAACCCCTCAAACAGTTTTGAAACAGGTTGCATCACCCTGGGGATCATCATGAATGCTTTCTTTATTTGGTGCAGTTTGATAACAAATTAGTCTGCAACGTTATCAAAGGCTTATGGCCGCCTTTTTGAACAGGTAGGTTTGTGTTTTGTACTGAAGACGACTGCATGAACTTGTTTAAGAAAAAGAAACAAATCATTCTGTTACTAATAATACAAGACTGCGAGTTAAGCGATAATTACCTATTTTTATTTATAAATATAATAACTTATTGCTATATACATGTTTTCATTCTCATGAATGCTGTCTCACCCTGAGTCCCGATCCGGCAATCATGAAACACAAAATTTACAGAAGAGAATAGTTCAAGCCAAGCGATAGGCTGCGCGATTATTGAGTCTTAACCGCCAGCAACTCATTGTCCTGATCTATCCGGAGTAGGGGCACCATCGGCACATGGTAGCCGATCTTTTTTCATGGAGGGGTTAAAAGGTATTACAGTAGCAGGAAATCGCGAACAGGATCTGATCATTGCCCAGCCACGACAGGATGTTACCCGGGTAATGAACGCCTATTTCGATTGGTATTGCCCGCCAAGATGTCAGCTTGGCGGGTTATCTGAATTCAGTGATGACAGATGTCGCCTGGTTGCCGATCAGGTGACTCCTATTTCATTAAAAAAACTGCCGTAAGCTTTATCCGATTTTTTTATGTGATTTCTAAGCCAGTCTCTAAGGAAGTTCATGATTTCAATGGATAAAGCTATTTGTCCGGAGTTAAATCTCTCCTGGATATCAACGACTTTCTTCACCAGTTCTTCGTGTTCTTTTTTATGAAGCTCAGCATCCGGGTAACCGTATTTGCTGAAGAGTTGCTCTTCCGCTCTGAAATGCATCCTTGTGTAATCAAGCAGTCTGCTGATGATGTCTCCCATGACATGATTGCTTTTCCCTTCTCTCATGGCATCGTTCAGATCGTTAATCATATCAATTAGCTTTTTGTGCTCGTTGTCAAATGTTGTGACATTAACGCTTAAACTTTCAGACCATTCAATTAAAGCCATTTTTCCTCGTGTTGGTTTCTGGTTTGTTCTTAAAAAAAATCATAGCTGCAAAGTTATCACACTTAAAAGACACTCAACAGGGGGACAAATCCGGAATACCTTTCGGCGTAAACAATGTAGCACGTCTGATGACATTGCGATTGCGATGTGCCATGCCGAGATAACTAATTGGAACTATTTGCTTTTACAGATGGGTTGTCTGAAACTGTAAAGCTCTTTCGAGAACAAACGTGGCGAGAGCATGGGATCATCGGCAGGCGCTCGTTTATCGTCCCAGCCCATTGACATGAGTTTCGAAGAGATAGAATAGGGGACGGCAAACAAGCTCACGACATGCTTCAGCCGGTTAACAGTTTTGTACGGCTTTTCTCGATATCAGCCTGGAGCACAAAATCCTCCATCAACTGGTTCAGGGATGTGGCCTGCTGGGAAAGTTCTTTGGTTGAGGATGCGGTTTCTTCCGAAACGGCCGAGTTGGATTGTACCACTTCGTTTATTTGTGACAATCCCTGGTTGACTTCTTCGATTCTGGATTTTTGTTCTTCCGATCCGCTTGAAATCTGGTTAACCAGCTCATTAACATTGGTGATACTATCATTGATTTTGGCAAAAACCTCTGCTGTCCGATCTGCGTTGTCTACCCCCTTGTTTACCTCGGTCACTGCGGCTTGAATAAGATCCGTGGTGTTTTTAGCTGCTTCGGCGCTTCTGCCTGCCAGGGATCTCACTTCCTCTGCAACTACTGCAAAGCCTTTTCCGTATTTACCTGCCCTGGCTGCTTCAACAGCTGCATTAAGAGCCAGTAAATTGGTTTGGAAGGCTATTTCATCAATGACTTTAACGATTTTTGCCACATCACCACTGGTATTTTCTATTTGTTTAATGGACGCGAGCATTTGATCCATTTGCTCATTCCCGTTTTTAACGGTTGTCAGTGCCTGGCCGGTGATCTGCAAAGAACGGGCGGCATTTTCATTATTCTTGCTGGTTAAGTCTCCTATTTCAGTCATGGAAGAGGAAATCTCCTCTATACCTGCAGCCTGTCTCGAACTCCCGTTTGCTAAGACTTCAGCCGAGTTGGAGAGTTCAATCACCCCGGAATTCAGTTCCTTTGAGGTGGTTTTAACTTCGGAAATGGTTTTCCCCAACAGGTTTAAAGTACTATTGACACTGGCTTTCAATTCCCCGAGACTTCCCTCAAGGTCTACGGCAACCTGGCCTGAAAGATCGCTCTCCGCTGCGGCCTGCATCACTCTTTTTACATCTTCAATCAAGACTTCGAGCTGTTTTGCCGTGTCCTGGGAGTCGTTTTTCTGGCTGATAAACAGCAAAAAGTTTTTACTGACAGTTGACTCATAAATATACCCAAAAACAGCGACAAGAAAAGTGACGACAAAAAATCCCACAAGAAGATCGCTTGTCGCTCTGTCAAATCCCAAAGTCCAGGCTATTCCCCGGGAAATCAGAAAGTGTTGTAATCCCAATGAACAAAGAGACAAGACTGAAACAATGGTGCCCTGTATTTTTCCCATGAGCATGAACGCCATGACGGCTATAAAAGCGTAGTTCATGGCAAGACTGTGGTTGGTTTCCTGGTCCCTGAAAATCAGAATGGTTATTAAGGCAAAAACACAGTAAACAACCCCGCCTCCTGAAATCTTTGTGGAGGCGGTATATCTCAGCATTAATACTGAGGCAAAGGTCAAGAAACTCAAAATAATGATGATAACAAAGTTTATGAATTCACCCAAACCCCAAGCTCGCAAAGAGTTCATCAAAACAAAGAATGATATGAAACTGCCCAGGGGAACGATTATTCTTGCCCTGCTATAATCAATGTCATTTTCTTTTACGCTTTCTGGAATGAACCAATTCATTAGTTTGTTTTCACTCATCGTCGTCTTCCTTAAATACGATTATTATTAATTGCAGACTTGCTATTGGATCTTGTTGTAGACTCCGTATTTAATTTTCTCGGTATGTTAGCAGAAGAATAAACTAAGATTCAAATGACAGATGGGAGCGGCCTGTCTGACAACAAATCAAAGTCAGTTACTGCATTTCGGAATAAAATGCACAGTTCGGATCTATCCGACAAAGAGACACATTGTCGTTAAAGCTGAGACCAAGCAAAACTTTCTGCTCTTCGTCCAAAACATAAAAGTGATAGATCTCAAACTTGGCAATCTGCTGGGTTCCCAAATGTTGCTGGATCTCTTGTATATGAGCACCCGCCAGATTTCCGTTGCTACCCACATAAAATACCTGGAAAGGCAGTTCCCAGTCCGGAGGTTCCGGCATAACATATTGAAATGTCGAGTTCATTGCGGTGAGAAAACCTAAAAAACCTGTGGATGGATAAGGTTGTTCAAATGGATCACCAAGCCCTTCCCAACGAGCTACATGAACAATTCCTTCACCGGGACCTCCCAAGTCGTCCCCGATGGAATCACCCTTAAGGATCCATAAAAAATCGGTGGGATGAAATAAAGACATCACACCAAACACATCGCCCAGGGCAAACGCTTCATAAGCTAAAGCAATTGTCTGTGAGGAAGCGCCAAGTTCTCCTTTTTGTAAATGGTCATATTGGTAACCGACTCTGCGGTCCTGAACATCATCTTGTCCGTTAAAAGCTGCCCACCAACTGGTGGTATCATAAAAAATCTGGTTTTTGGCAATTCGTCCCTGTTCGTTGAATTCCATCAAATGGGCGAACTGCATATCAAACCTGTTTCCGTTTTTACGCACTTTACCTTTCATCGACAAAATGACATGCAAACGGTCATTTTCGTCTGTGAAAACGTAATCGACATCGATAGAACGAATTTTTACAGCTCTCAGAAGCTTGAACCAGTGCCTCAACACTGCACGAAAGCCGTTATATTCACCGGCAAAAGGAACGAGTTCAGGATCACCTTTTCTGATCCACACCA
>JANQLH010000271.1 GCA_028280735.1 SAR324 cluster bacterium
GAAGAAACATTTCTAATATGGAAATATCAAAGCAGATGGTAGTGACGGCCAGCAGGCGATCTCGACTTGAAAAACCCGGTTCTTCCGCCATTGTCCAAAGAAAGTTTGTCAGTGCTTGATGACCGATTTCCACACCTTTGGGTTTTCCGGTTGAACCCGAAGTATAAATTATATAAGCCGTATCGCTTGGACTTGCAACAGGCGGATCAAATGCGGCAGGTCCAGCCTGATTGTGTTGGTGCAACGAAATCCTGTTGATTTGCCGGCGTTGACTATCGTAATCAATTCGCTGTTTGGGACGAGAAAGTGCCGGGTTTTCGATAAAAGACTGGGATATGACAGTTTTTATATTGGCATCCTCAATCATATATTCGAGTCTGTCTGTCGGGAAGGCGACATCCAAGGGAATATATGAGGCCCCAACCTTTAATACCCCCAGCAGGGCAATCAACATCTCAAGCGAACGTTCCATAAATATTCCGACCCTATCCCTGTGTTTGACATTTTTTTGTCTTAAATAGATCGCAAGTTTTTGGGCTTCATCGTTCAGCTCCCGGTAGGTCAGGCTTGCATCTTCAAATATCGCTGCTATAGAGTCCGGGGTTCGCTGCACTTGCTGTTCGAAAAGTTCATGAACACACTTTTCCCTGGGGTAGTCGCATGCAGTATCATTTAAACCAACTAATAAGTCGTGTAGCCCCGGCTGGGTGAGAATTCTCATGGCAGAGACAGTGTTTTCCGGTGAATCCGCGGCCCTTTTTAGCCAATCGAGATACTCCTTCGATAAGGTAATGATTTGTTGATCTTCGTAAACATCAGGATTGAACTTAAAAATGAGTCTATAAATCCCGCCAATTTTCAGCACCTCTACTGCCAGTTCAAACTCCCCTTCCTGATGAATTTCGGTTATATAGTCTTTCAAAAACGAATCGGGAACATCAAAATCCAGATTCATCCAATTTTGAAAATAGAAAGCAGTGTGAAAAAGCGTTGGATTCCGTTGCTGATGGTGTTTGATTAATGATTGTTTAAGTGAAAGAAACGGATAATCAGCATGTTCAAGGGAAGATAAGGTTGTATCGTATACTTGTGATAAAAAATCTTTGAAAGTGGCTTCTTCAGAGATATTTCCCTTAATTATGATCATGTTTAAAAAATAGCCGACAACATTGGCAAAGCGATTCTCCGGTCTACCTGATACCGGGGTACCGATACGAATTTCTTTTTGTCCGCTGCGGGCGTATAACTGGAGCATAAAAACAGAAAGCATCACTGCAAATGGTGTCACATCTTCCCGGAGCGACAATTCCTCAATCTGAGCACACAGACTTTTGTCAATATCCACCTGATAGCTCTTACCCTTGTAAGTGGGTACGATTTGCTTTTTCGATTTACCGGTAAGAATATCCTGGTTTGGCAGTTTCGCTGACAACTCATTCATCCAATAATTGAGTTGTTTTTGCCCTTCCTGACTGCTCAAAAAGCGTTTTTGCCACTCGGTAAAATCACGATAACTGGTTGCTAACGATTTGATATGATGCCTTTCTCCTTTCACTTCCATTTCATAAAAAGCATGAAGGTCTTTCAGCAGCAGTTTAAAGGAAATGCCGTCTATAACTGCATGATGAAAGTTCATTAATAGAAAATAGTCGCCTTGGCTGCGGGTGACCAAAATAACTCTCATCAGAGGGCCCCGTTCCAGATCAAACGGCTTTTGGGCTTCTTTTTTAATCCAAGTGAAGATTTCCTGATCGGCCTGGTCACCAAGATCTGCCTGATCAAAGCAAACAGATCCTTCGGCAACAACTCTCTGCTTGATCAGCTCGCCATTCATTTCAATGATGGTGCGCAATGCATCGTGCCTATCAAGAATATGTTGGAACGCCAGTTTCAGTTTCTGAATATCCACGGAACGGGAAACTCGATATACAACAGGAGTATTGTAAGCATAGGTGTCTGGAGCATATTGATAGGTAATACATAGGGCTCGCTGCCCTTCTGAAATCGGAAAACCGGTTGGGATTTTCGATTCTTTATTGGATACGCTTTCCAAACCAATTGATGAATCCGGCGGTTGTTGGTCCGTTAATAGATCGTTTTGACTAGTTTTAATTATTTCTTCATCCAGGAGGAATTGCGCAAGTGCACGGATGGTTGGCTGTTTGAAAAAGGATTTAAATGGTATTTTTTTTCCAGCAATTGTTTGAATCCGGTTTGCCAGCATCATCCCTACCAGGGAATCAAAGCCGTATTGCTTGAGCGGTGTATCGGCACTTAATTCGTTTTCCGATAACCGCAGCAAATTGGCAATTGCTTGACGAAGTTGCCTGACAAGCGGCTGTGTATTCTCGGTCTGTTCTATCCGCTGGTTTTGCTGGCTGAATGGATAAACAGTATCAGCAACTTCACCTGTTTGCTCACAGTATTCTTCTGCCTGGGAATCAAACCAGTAAGATTCCTTGGCAAAGGGATAGCTTGGCAGTGAAATTCGCTGACACTGCTCGTAATGCGGCATGTTTCGCCAGTCAATGGAAACACCTTTAACCCAGAGTTCAGATAATCTGGTCAGGTTGCCATCCTTCATCCATGAGTTTAACAACGAAGCTACGTTTGGATCATTTTCAAAAAGCTGTTTCAGATAGCTTTCATCGTTTGATTCACCATAGAACACACCTGTTAGTGATTTCTTTCCACTAATAATAGCTTCTATTTTCTTTACTAAATCATTTTTGCTATCTGAAATTACGGCTATTCGATTCTGCATTGCTAAGCGACCGACACGGAGAGTATGGGCTAAATCAGGTAAAACGATTTGGTCCTCTTTTGTCAGTTTGTTTTTAATACATTTTAATATCGTGAATAATTGATCTAAGGTACGTGCAGAAAACAGGTACAAGTCACTTTTGTTTGTATTTTGGACAACGCTGTTTCTCGCTGATGGGCAGTACTCTTCAACAATCAAATGGGTATAAGTCCCTCCCAGTCCAAATGAATTTATTCCCGCACGACGGGGAGCAGACTTACCTCCATTGCCTTGAACACTTTTCCATTCCGTTGTCCGCTCAACCACAAAAAATGGATTGTTTTCGGCTGCAAAACGCGGGTGGCAATCTCCATGCATCTTGACTGCAAGCATCCTTTTGTTTTTTAAACACCATAACACCTTAAAAAGGGCTGCCATTCCCGAAGCGGATTCTGTATGCCCGATATTGGGTTTAATTGATCCCAGCCCGCAAAAGAGTGTTTTGGGATTTTGCCCGGATTCGCCTAATTGGGAAAATGCGATCTCCAGGGCTTCCAATTCCACCAAATCACCTACTTCCGTTCCGGTTCCCTGCATTTCTATATAACCCACCGAATTTGGAGATATGTTAGCCTCGCGGTAAGCATCCTGGATTGTTTCAGCTAAAGCCTGCGGTTTGGGACTGATGAGGGATGAGGCTTTACCCCCATGACGAACGGTACTTCCCTTGAGCAAACCGTAGATGTGATCATTGTTTTCTATTGCTTTTGTTAATGGCTTCAAAAGAACAGCTCCAACCCCTTCCGCTCTGACAAAACCGGAGCCGTTTTTCTCAAACACCCTAACCATGCCGTCGCTACACAAAAGATTTGCCTTGCTGATTTCGATTAACAGTGAAGGCGTGAGGATGAGATTTACCCCGCCCGCAATAGCCAATTCACATTCCCCTGATTGAATGGTTTTGAAAGCCCTGTGAATGGCAACAGCAGAACTGGAACAAGTTGTATCAATCGCTTCACTAGGCCCTTTGAAATCAAAATAATGGGAAACCCGATTAGCCAATATGGAATGTGATAACCCGGTTAAGGTAAGCGCATCACAAGGCACATTGTGCTTCCTTAGTAAATCACCGTAGTCGGAATTGGAGACGCCGACAAAAACGCCGGTTTTTGAAGACTCTAAATCTTCGGCATTATATCCTGCGTCTTCAATGGCGCTCCAGACGGTTTGCAAAAAAAGCCGTTGCTGGGGATCAGTTAATTCTGCCTCACGAGGAGAAATACCAAAGAACGTAGGATCAAAATGGTCCACGTTATCAATAAAACCACCCCACTTGCAGACACTCTTGTTTGCGCTGGATGGATCTTGATCATAATGCAGAGTTACATCAAAGCGCTTAGGCGGGATTTCTCTGATGGCAGATTTTCGTTGCACAAGATTATCCCAAAACACCTCAATATTCTGCGCTCCGGGGAAACTTCCCGCTATCCCGACTACAGCTACAGGCTCTTGATCATGTCGATCTATCTGAATCTCTGGTTTTAAGTAGAAATCGGCACTTGACCTGATCGCAGAATCTTTCTCAAGCCCCGGTTTTTTTTGCTTATTTTGGCTATTGACTAAGTTGCCCTCATCACCAATCTGATCTTTCGACTCAACTTGGAAATTGTCATAAATATAGTCCCTTAATTGTTGAATGGTTCCGTAATCCAGGAAAATGGTTGAGCGGATATCAATAGTTAAACGTTTATTGATTTCCCGAACCAGTTTCAGACCCAAAATCGAGTCCAAACCCATTGTTTTGAACTGCTTTGACTGATCTAATTGTTGGGCCGGTATTTCCAGTACGTTTTCCAGGCAGCTTTCAATTGCTGTTTGAATGTGGTTTTTAAGGTCACTTTCCCAAAGTGCCGACTTCGATTCATCTGATTGACCCATAATGAACTCGGTTGTCATTTTTATGTTTTCCGATTGCATATTCTGAGATTTTCGGGCGCTAATGACGCATTGATCGATAGAACCGGATATACTGTTTTGGAGAGCATGTATCTGTGTGTTTTCGAATTCAAGAGATTCTAATATTTCTTCCCATTTGTCCGGAGATAATAGCGGTGAACCCGGTAAGCGGAGATGGGTATCTTGAGGTAACCACCAACCCTCAGTTAAACCAAAAGTCATGGTATAGAAGTCTTCCCTGGCCGTGATTTCGTTGATAACCAGGAGACCGTTACTATGTAGAAGCTGATGAACATTATCGACGGTCTTTTTAACCGATTTGACAGCGTGTAACACATTGGTTCCTATAACTAAATCAAACTTCCCTTCCGAATCATTCAACCACTCCTGATCTTGTTCAACGTCGAACACTGCAAACTCAAAACAATCATACTTTTTACCAAGTGTCCTTTTGCCATGTTTAACAAACGCTTCAGAAATATCCGTATAAACATAATTAATCCGTCTGCTAAACCCGGCAATCCTGTTAAACAAAGTGTTCGTGGTACTTCCTGTACCAGCACCGATCTCAATAATGTTTATTTTTCTTTTTGGGTTGTTAGTCACGCATTCATTTAAATACCGGAAACAGACTTCAGCAGTAACCGCATTATACAGATCAGCCCCTGTATTTCCGTTGTAAATATTCTTAACCAAATCTATAGATCCACCGGGAAACATTACCTCCAGTGAATTTCTCCTTCCGCAGAGGATGTCGGGATAAGAGGCTAGACAGGTACTTAAGAGCTTACAATACGCTTTAACCTGGGGATGCTTGTTTGCCCAGGTTAGAAGCTCCTGTTCCGGCTCCGATACTGACAAGCCGGCGACTTTCTCTGTACTCCGTATATCTCTTCCACTTTCAGCAATAAAACCTTCCTGCCCTAATATTGCTAGTAATTGGTCAAACAGACTGCTGTACTGCGTGTCGATCTGTAGTTTAGTTTCAAGCTCTTCACGGCTATAAAATTCGGCTGGTTTTCGGAATACGCCCATTTTTTGAAAACAGTTGAGCAATAGACTTCGACTGAGCCTGTTCAGGCCATCAAAAGCAAAGTGAAAATCGATGAGTTCTTCATGAACAAGGGAGTGTATATTGTACTGTTTTAAAAACTTTTCTATCTCCAAAACTGCTTCTGTTTGGGGTGTATGTACTGTTGAAGGGTGCAGCTTCGAGTCTGCACTCAACTGCGGTTTATTGCCTTTAACCGGCAACCAGTACTGCCCGGTATTGAAGGGATAAGTCGGCATGGAAATTCGACGAGGCTTAGATTGATCATTTGAGTAAAGGTCAGCCCAATTAATATCGAATCCGGCTACCCAGTGTTTTGCAATTGACTCTAGACTTCCGTTTTCAATAGCTACCCCTGTCGAATGACAGCCCGGATCGAGGGGAGTTTGCTCGTTGTGGTCTAAATGAAAGGTTATGGGATCATTTTCATATACCTCAGAGATATCGGTTGTTCCTCGAACATACGAGATAAGCTTATCCTTCAATTCCTGTATGCTGTTTGCAATCACAGCGATGCGCTTATCCATCGCTTCACGGCCTACTTGTAGGGTGTATGCCATGTCGCTTAAAGACAAAGGCTTAGTCTCGCATTCAAGAATGCTTTCCGCCTTATTTGAGAATCTTTTTTGAGTTTTGTTTTCAGTGTGATTTATAAAGTTGAGAAGCTGTTTCCCATGATTCTTCAAACTGGTTTTGTTTTTAGCAGACAGGACAATCAGGCGGGGAACGCGGCTTTGCTGATCGGTGCAAGATACAGCAGACTCGTATTCTTCAACGACCATGTGAGCATTAGATCCTCCAAATCCGAATGAGCTAATCCCTGCTCTTCGCCGAATCGTTTTGCCCTGTGAATCCACATTGTTGTTCCAAACATTTGTGTTGTCGGATAGATAAAAAGGGGTATTTTTCAGATCGATATATGGGTTGATTTCGTTTAGATTTAGTGATTTAGGCAAGATTTTGTTTTGTATGGATAAGATGACCTTAATGAGGCCGGCAATACCTGCTGCCGGCTCCAAATGCCCGATATTTGTCTTAACCGAACCCAGACCGCAATAGTTGAATTTGTGGTTGCTTGCCCCATCGTCTTTCAACATGGAAGCAAAAGCTGCTTTTATCCCGTTTATCTCAATTGGATCTCCTAATTCGGTGCCCGTGCCGTGTGTTTCTATGTAGGAAATAGTATTTGGACTGATATTGGCGTCCTGATATGCTTTGATAATGACATCTGTTTGCGCTTTTTGATTCGGTGCGGTCAGTGAAGTTGCCTTACCGCCATGATTAATAGCAGATCCTTTGATAACTGCATGAATAGGATCTTCATCTTGAATTGCTTTTGATAAAGGCTTGAGCAACAGCAATCCGAGACCTTCGCCTCTTACGTAGCCATTCGCCGATTTATCAAATGTCTTACATTTACTGTCAGGAGACAAAATACCTATTTCTTTGATCAAACCGGTTGTTTCAGCGTCAATCATTAAATTAACCCCACCAGCCAGCGCCAGATCACACTCTCCTGCAAGAATGGATTGTTTTGCCCTGTGAATTGCTACCAAGCTGCTTGAACAGGCAGTGTCAATCAATTCACTAGGACCGTTAAAATTAAAAAAATAAGAAATACGATTGGGAATAATTGATTTCGCGTTGCCGGTTAGCACTTGAGGGTCAGATATACCTTGCCGCATCAATAATTGCAGGTAATCAGAGAACTGGGCACCAATATACACTCCGACTTTTTGCTGACTTAACTCAGATGCCTTATACCCGCCATCCTCTATTGTCTGCCACGCTGCCTGTAAGAGTAAGCGTTGCTGAGGATCCATCAATTTTGCTTCATGCGGTGATATATTGAAAAAATCAGTGTCAAACGATCGAATTCCTGAAATAAATCCACCTTTGAGCGATGTTTGATTATCTGATAACTTGCGATCAACAGGTAAGTCGCTGATAACTTCCTGCCCAGCAATCAATATCCGCCAAAAATCATCCACATTCTCACAACCGGGAAATATTCCACTCATACCTATGATAGCGATAGACTCCTTTTTAAGGACGGACATTTCCCCGGCACCTTTATCCGGATTCCTGTCAGCGGTTTTCCCCAGTGTGATCTGTTTTTCCAGCCGAGTCTGTTTGATAAACGGTTGATACTCTTGCCAAAGATGAGCAGTAATCTCCCTTAGATTCGATTTATGGAAAAACAACACTGGTGTGATTTCGCTTTGGCACAATTCACCCAATCTCACGGCAAACTCTTTCAACGCAAAGGAATCAAATCCAAAGGTCCCCAGGCTTTCATCAACATCAAGTTGATTGGGATCGATTTTTAGTAGCCGGCCCGCAATGGTGCGGATTTCAAGTTCTAACTGGGGTAGATCGGCCTTCATACTGCCGTAGGACTCAGCTTGCTTTTGATAATCGGATATAACAGATCCGTTTTGAGTTAGTTTTTTATCATCCGCTTTACTATCCTGAGAAAGCATAATGACCCGGCTCTGCTCTCCTGAGAGACATTTTTCAAATAACTCCAATCCATCATTCGTTTGCAAATAATCAGTTTTTGACGTTCTTAAATACAAGCTCTCTGCCTGTTCCTCCAAATGAATCCCACCCTCTTTCCATAAGGGCCAATTGATGCTGATCGTTTTGCCGGATCGATCACCCTTGCTCTTCAAACCTTCACGGTATTCAGCAAATCCATCCAAAAACCGATTACCTATTGCATAGTCACACTGTCCAAAATCCCCAAGAATCGCCGATGTGGAGGAAAACATTGCAAAAAAATCAAGATTTTCGTCTTGGGTAATTTGATCAAGCAACACCGTCCCCAGTGTTTTTGGAGCAACAACCGATTTGAATTCGCTAAGGTCTTTCTCAATCATAGTTGCACCAAACCCTTTGCCTGCAGCATGAATGACACCTTCAAGCCCTCCGAATTCAAGCTTTATTTGATCCATCATGCCCTTCAAATCATTGAAATCGGTTACATCAGCTTTAAGATACAGTGCTTTGACTCCGTGATCCTCCAAACGGGCGATTTTATCTTTTATTGTGTCGTTTGGTGCAGTTTGGCCGGTCAGTATTAGATTTGCTTTGTATTTTTTAGCCAGATGATGAGCAAATATTTGACCCAGCCCCCCGCAGCCACCGGTAATCAAATATCTGCCCCGATGCTTAATAGCTGAACCAGGCATGTGATTCAAAGACAATGGTTTCAGCGTACTGACATGTCTCACCCCTTGAAGATATTGAATTTCGCTGAAAGCATCCTTTTCTGCCATCGTTAACTCGTTGACTAGAATTTCTGCGCTTTTTAACAAATTTAATGTTAACTCAGGCAAACCAATATGTTTAAAAACCAGATTAGGTGTAACCCAGGTTAAAGAAGCGGAAAAAGCTTTTGCAGAGTCATAAAAGGGACGAGCGAAATCAGATGTATTGTCTGTAACGAAGAAAAATCGCTTCAGTCTTTTTGTTTTTTGTGAGAGCGATGCCTTGATAATGTTTGTTACTGCATATATTCCCAACGTTGAAAATTCATCCGCTGAGTGACTGATTTCACCAATGCCGTTAGCTTCCGGTTGCCGTGCCCAGAGATAAAGTAAATCAGAGGGTAATAAACCCTGGCTGTTTAGGTGATCAAATAGCTCTAAATAGTCTGTCTCTCGATCGGGGTTGATTTCAACTGTCCCATTTTCCAGGTAACCGAATTGTTTTCCAGGTTTAATAAGAATGATTTGGGGCTGTTTCTGTCCGCTTTGTGAAATATAGTTTGCTAATGAAATTTGAAATTCATCGTTTAAATCAAAAATCAGTACTGTTTTTTGTTTTTGATAATTAGCTGCTCTAGAATGGGCCCCTAGCTCCCTCTTTTCCCAAGCTGAGCAGAATGTAGAAGGATATTGAACGGGTGATTCAATCAAAACTTGAGAATCGCTTTGTTTAACATATGGAGTTTTACCTTCCCTCATTTTAGATTGCGGGATCCAATAGCTGGTTTTTGCAAAAGGGTAACCCGGTAGGGATACTCTATTAGGGGCTCTATCTTGGTATATCGATTTCCAATCAATAACCGTCCCTGAAGTCCACAATTCAGCCAGCTTTTTCTTCCAGACTGTCTCTTTTGCCGGATGTTCAAGATATGCGGCGATCTCTTTCTTACCAACTTTCGTTTTTGAACTGTCTCGACAACTCACCATGTTATTTATAAACACAGCTTCATCATCGATTTCTCCTCTCAAATACATGGACAATCTGTCTGCAAGCTCGTTTACATTGCAAACCACGGTTGCTAATCGGGCTTCCATATCTTCCCGTCCGACCTGCAGAGTATAAGCAATGTCTTCCAAAGAAAACTCCCGGCCGGAATGCTGTAAAATTGAATCTGAATCAACACTCCTGATTTGCCGCAAAAATGTTAATATCTCTTCTACGTACGCTCTTAATCGCTCTTGATTCTTTGCCGATAAAATAAAAATACAAGCGTCAGACCTTGGATGTCCGGGAATTCTTGGAGTAGTGTATTCCTCAACAACAATATGGGCATTCATCCCTCCGTAGCCGAAGGAACTTACACCTGCTCGCCTTGGAATATCATGGTTTGACTTTGATTTAAGCCGCTTCCACGGTTTTGTCTTCGAAACTATTCGAAAAGGAGTGTTTTTAAGTTCTATATGCGGATTTAAATTTTCGATATGGAGACTTGCCGGTATGGTTTTTCTTTTTAGGGCCAGCAGAACTTTTATAACACCTGCTATTCCAGAAGCCGCCTCTAGGTGTCCTATATTGGTTTTGACGGACCCGATATCACATAACTGGTTGGAGCCCGCCGGTTTCTCCGCCTTATCGCATAGGTGGAGGAATGCTTTCTTTAGTCCGTTAATTTCTATGGGATCACCTAATGGTGTACCTGTGCCGTGAACTTCAATATAACTCACCGTTTCGGGTTCTATCGAACTCTTGTCATATGCCGCCATCAAAAGCTCAGCTTGTGCGTTTGGGTCCGGAGCGGTCAATGAAGTGGCAAAACCACCGTGATTTATTGAACTGCCTTTAATTACACCATATATTTGATGATTGTTATCAACTGCTTGTTGTAGGTTTTTCAGAACAATTACTCCGGCTCCCTCACCACGAACATATCCGTTCGCTCGATGATCGAAAGTCTTGCATCTGCCATCAATAGCCAGCATTCCGCCATGACTGTATTGAAAATATCGTCTTGGTGTCAGGCAAAGGTTTATGCCTCCTGCAATAGCCATTGTACATTCCTGTGCGCGAATTGCTTGAATCGCTTGATGTAAAGCGATCATAGAACTAGAGCAAGCAGTATCGATAGCAAGGCTTGGTCCATGAAAATTAAAACAATAGGAGATGCGATTTGGAATGATAGAGACATCGGTACCTGTAGCGGTATATATATCCAGATGATTGTTGTTTTGATAAAGCAGTTCCAGATATTCACTTCCCGAGACTCCAATGAATACACCAGTATCCGTTCCTGATAAACTGGAAGGTTTAATGCCGCTGTCTTCAAGTGCATGCCAGGTTTCTTCTAAGAGAATCCTTTGTTGAGGATCCATAACTTCAGCTTCCCGTGGGGATATGTTGAAAAAGCCGGCATCAAACATGTCAATTTCTTTTAAAAAACCTCCCCATTTGATGTCGGTCCTATTTTCACCCTTATTGGGATCACCCAGGTAATCATGAAAATCCCATCGGTATTTTGGAATCTGGGAGATTAAATCCCTTCCTGATTCCAAGTTATTCCAAAAATCGATTAAAGTATCGGATTGAGGGAAACGACCTCCGATACCAATGACTGCGATATCATCAGTCTTTTTGGTGGGTGATAAGTTAATTTGGTCCCTATTTTTTAAACAAAAATCGACATTAGCTTTTGTCTTTGAATCATCCGAAATATGATAGTTGCTTTTTAACTTTGCCTGATTCCTAGTTTTTTGTTCAAAAATACTTTGGGAGATTTCACTGATCGTTGAGTAGCCAAACAACTCACTGGGATTCACAGCAACACCATGTTGAACAAGCTCTTCACACAACTCTGCGATTACAATTGATTCCAGTCCCAGTTTCCTGAGATTGGTATCTAACTCAATCTGTGTGTCATCAAAGATCTCGGTAAAAAAACCAAGTAGAATCTGATTGATTTTTTTTTCTTCCAGCTCATTTCTCCGACGCCCGGAAATCGAACTCATCTCTTTTTGTGATGTCTCAGACTTCTCATCCTGCAAGTATTTACCGCCTTGTACCGGAGTTTTACCTTGATTTCTGTTTCCTGTGTTATTTGCTGGAATATTAGGATGCTTTGCTACACTGTCGGGCAATCCAATGTTTCCCTTTTTCCAAAAAACTGTATAACC
>JANQLH010000277.1 GCA_028280735.1 SAR324 cluster bacterium
AAGCGATTAGCCCGTTTGCCGGTCTTCCAATCAAGTTCCGCCCGATGGGCAACGGAGTTGCCCATCCTACATTTACTCGGATTGGGATGTTTTGATGAAGATTATGGAATGGGTAATTCGTTACCCGTCCATCCGGTGCAAAGAACAGACTATTTGCCGTGAACCAGGTATCCCCCGACGTGGCCCAAGGTGGCAAGTATGAACATGGCTGCTGCAAGCAGGAACAAGTACAGGATTGCTCCGAAAATGGAAAATATGTTACTCAAAGCCGCTATACCCGCAGTGAAGATCGAAATGTGCAATAAAACCAGTAAAACTCCCAAAGCGAGAAATATACCGGAAAGAATGATCTTAAGGGTGATGATCCGGTAAGGTCTGCCTCCGTAGCGTTTTTTCCAGTCCATGAAGCCCGTAAAGAAGGTAAGGGAAGATGATGCTACGGCTACAAAAAGGAACAGGGATGTTGCCTTGTCCAGTATTATCGAGGCATTGCTCCAGAACTCATAATCGCTGACTATCAATCCTCTGGCTTTGCAATAGGCGGAAATAAACAGCAGTAAGAAACCACCCAGTAGGGCAAAGGGGAAAAGTCCGATGGGCAAATGAGTTGCCAGTGGATGCATTCTCATTTTCGGCTGAACCCGGTTAATTTCCACGTCGTTCACGATGGGAATCGGATGACCGTATGTTTCGTGTAATTCGATGACAACGCCGCATAACGGACAAACCAGGTTGTCGTTTTCATCGGTATCATGGAAAGACAATTCGAGATGGCAAACCGGACAAAAAAACGTTTTGCCATAAAGCGGTTTTTTAAAGATATCGACAAATCGGTCCACTAATTTCATCATATCACTTATCATATTTTTCTCCTATAAGTAGTTGGTTTTATGAAATTTAGTGAACTTCTTTAGTTCTCATTAGTTTAGCCACAATGATCATCTTCTGAATCTCGCTGGCTCCTTCGTAAATCTGGTATATTTTGGCATCCCTGAGTAGTTTTTCTGCGGGCATTTCGTTGGTGTACCCATAACCACCAAGTATCTGGCAACATTCAACAGCCGACCAAACGGCAACTTCAGCGGCATACCATTTTGCCTGGGCTGCCTCTCTTGAGTTATCCTTACCTTGGTCAAAAAGGTCTGCTGAAAGGTAGGTCATATAGCGGGCGGCATCCAGTTTAGTCATCATTTCCGCCAGTTTAAACGAAACACCTTGATAGGAGATCAGTTTTTTGTCGAAGGTTCTTCTGCCTTTGGCATAGGTTAATCCGATATTCAAAGCCGCTTTGGTGATGCCGTTGGCTCCGGCAGCTATTCCGGGCCTTGTATGATCGAAGGTTTTCATGGCGATTTTAAATCCGTCTCCTTCTTCGCCTAACCTGTATTCCTTGGGCACCTTCACATCTTCGAAAGTTACACGAACTGTGTTGGACGCATGCTGACCAAGGTTTTGTTCCTTCACACCTCTTATAATACCCGGTGTATCAGCGGGCACTATAAACCCGGTTGCCTTGTCTCCTACCCTGGCCAAAACAAAATACCAACTGGCAACAGAACCGCAGGTGATCCACCATTTAACTCCGTTGATGACATAATCATCTCCAACCTTGTCCGCGACTGTTTTAATTCTGGATACGTCAGATCCGGCTTCAGGTTCTGTTACACAATAGGCTGAAAACATCAGTTCCTGGGTCATAGGCTCCAGGAATTTCTTTTTCTGAAAGTCATTGCCGGCAAAAATCACGGGATATTGTGATAAACCGTTAGAACCAAGTGCTGTGCCAATACCGGTGCATCCGGTGCCGATCTCCTCCATTACCAGGCAGTGATTGAGCACGGGTTCTTCTAGTCCGCCATATTCTTTTGGTATGTGAGCATTCATAAATCCCAACTTAAAAGCTTCAGCGCAAATATCCTTGGGAAACTCGCCGGAACGATCATATTTGGCGGCATTGGGAGCCACCCATTCCTTGGTGAAAGCGCGGGCTTTATTTACTAGTTCCTGTTGTTCCGATGTCAGACTGAATTCCATGTTATCTCTCCGTTAGTAAGTCTAGGTATTTAGCTTCTTTTTTGCGTTGTTCCCCTGCATTAACCAGTATGTCTATAGGTTCCTTCCTGAATAAATCGGGTTGATAGGATTCTTTGCCGAACGATTGCCTTCCCAGGCTGATTTTTAAACCGTATGCACCAAGAAAAAAAACCAGCAGATTGTTCACCAGAATTATCAGCAGTCCGGATAGCGAAAACAGGCTTGTTCCCAGGCCGAAACGGATCATAACGTACAACTCGAAGCTGATGGCAATTACAAGCAGGATTGATAAAACCAGTTTGATTTTATGAGTGGAATGCCACTTTGTGTACACATGGTTTCTTTCAAAAATACCTGTAAAAACAGACGGAATGCCGGTCAGAAGTATCACAACCAGTGAAAACCAGACCAAAAACTTCCAGATGAGCTGATCAAACGAAAGAAACTCGATCCGTAATATGAAGAAGATAAACGCTACAGCGGCCAAGGGAGCCAGGGCTGCCACAACATGAACCATCATAGAATGAAGATGCAATTTTTGCTTTCCCATTAATTCCTCTTAAGATATTTTGGGCGGATAATTAAAGAAGTATGAATTGATAAACAGGTTGGACTATAACTCTCTTCCCTGAGTTTAGGAATGCGTGTTGACTACATGACTTACTTTGTGGATGTGGCTTTTTGCTCCCCTCTTCCTTTTCCTTGTAGTTTCTATAATTCAGGAAAAAAGGGTCCGGGTCAAAAATAAAAAACGATCCGAACGTTCGTTCTGTAACAACCTTCGTTATTTCATTAAATTATTCAGCCGCTTACAAAGAGATTTATGTTCTAAACTTTTTAAAGATTATGCCATTGTAGGTGTATAGATGGTTTACAGCATAATGGGAGAATTGATTAGTTTGAGACGGGTCCGTTAGCGTCGCCCACCTTGTTAAGGGCGTATTTTAAGGCTATGGGACCAATCAGCTGATTGATAGTGATGGCTGCGACCAGCAGGCTTTGAACAGGAACACCAATGGAAGGAAACCTTCTGACGATTTCTGCCAGTAACCCCAGGCTCACGCCGGCCTGGGTTAAAAAACCAAGCCAGTAATTCCGGTAATTAATTGGATCATCTTTGGAGATAATACCACTAACAATTGAACCAAGATAAAGCATGGAGAGTCTGACTAAAACAATTATGATTCCTATAAACCAGCTTGATTTCAGAACTCCAAGGTTGATGGAAGCCCCCGTGATCGCGAAAAATACCACGTATATTGGTAAAGATACACGATCCATCTTTTGTAGAAACTGCCTTCCGTGATCGGAATAGTTTTGCACCGTAAAACCTGCTGCCATGCAAATGAGCAAAGGTTCAAAGTTAACAGCGATATGATGAATCTCATGCAGGTAGGATGTAAACAAATGGCTGAATTTGATGATTAAAAAACCTAGACCAATCATCACGACCGGAAATTCGACTTTTACCTTCTCTATCAAAAAGACAATTCCTTTCCCCAGTATAAATCCCAGGGTGAATGCAACCAGGATTTCCAACAATACTATCAGGAAGAACAGCCAATCAATGCTTCCATGGTGGATGATCAGGGTTTGACCAAAGGATATGGTAATCCCGAAAAGAATTATCACAACAACATCAATCACGACGGTAACGCTCAAAACCACGTCAGTATAATTACCGCTGGCTTTGGTTTCACTGATTATCGCGATAGTTGAAGAAGGTGATCGTGCTACGGATATAACTCCGAACAGAAGCGACACGACCAATCGCTGGGTTGATTGCAAATCGGATAAAAAAGGAACCGTCTCCAATATGAAATACACGGCAAACGAAACACCGCAAAAAACGATGATTGTCTGCATCAATGCAAGATTGACAATGGAATGAAGCTGTGCCCGAATATTGCCGGTTTTTAATTCTCCTCCCGCACAAAAAGCGATAAATGACAATGCGAGACTGTTGATAAAGCTGAGATCCGATATGGTGTCTTCCGAAATGAATCCGCAAATGAAAGGTCCAAATACCAAGCCAATTAAAATATAGGCAGTGAGTCTCGGGAGTTGTATCATCTCCAGAATACACCCAAAGCAGTAAGCGGAAAGTAACAGAAATCCTAAAACGAGTGTCGGAGAAACCACAACTGATTCCCCGGGTAATCCGGTGTTGGTGACTATCGTCATCGAAACCAGTAAAAGCACCAAAACCAGTACTTTTTGAATCATTTTTTTTAATTAGGTAACTAAACTTTATCGGGAATGCCTGTAGTGCCGTGATCTATCAAAATCACTAATAGGGTAAAGCGATTCCCGGGTGCGAAAAGTGAGTGATTATTATGAACATTCCATGTTGCAGGGCAAAAGTCGATGAGAAAATAGAGGTTTGTGAATAGCTAATAATCGTGATAAAAATATAACTATCAATATCAAAAGAGATTAGTGGTACTGCTATTCCATAAGCCTAAGTATATTTCAGGAGACCATCAAATGCTTTTAAAAGGACCAGCCCAACAGCTTGCGGATTTAATGATAAAACTCAGTCAAAAATACCATAACCAGGAATGGGCTTTTGGATTGGAGTTTGAATTGTGGAGAGAGGTTACCGAGGGGCAGGATATATTGACCGATGATGAGATCAAAAAACTGGATGAAACGTCAAAATGGTGCAAAGGCTGGATAACCATGGCGTTCAAAGATGGGGTGGAAGGACTTGAGTTTTTACTGCTTGACGATTGGGAGGAGAAGTATCAAAAGGAAAAACCGTTTTGAGATTTTAGATTTACGGGTTGTGCCGGCTTTGCCGACCTTTTCAATATTCGATTAAAAGCCCCAGGATAGTTTGACAGCCTTTAGAGCCCCTCCTAGAATAATCCTATTAAACGTCCCAAATCAAATGTTATTGGCAGCTTGGCTGCCTCTTTATAGAAAATCATCAATCTGAGATCTAATTTCTAAAATGCCCTTAATCCGTCGTTACATCGCTAAGGAGTTTGTGACATTCTTTTTGGTTTGTTCGCTTTCTCTTTTGTTTATTGCGATTGTTTTCTCCACTTTGGCTGAATTGCCGAGTTTGGAGAAAGAAAACGGCTGGCAACTATTCATAAGAGCCGTTTTATCCGGTGTTCCCCTGCTTATAGAAGTTATTGTACCTATTACCGTGCTGCTGGCAACGGTGTTGGCTTTGATTTCACTCAGCAAAACTTCTGAAGTCATAGCTATGATGGCTGCCGGGGTTAGTCTTTTTCATTTGATTTTGCCTATTTTGCTTTGCGGGGCGGTGATATCCGGTTTGTTGTATCTTAACCAGAGTTATCTGGCACCATATTGGGGGGCCGACGAAAGAGCAGGGCTGGTAGCGGCAAAACGGAGCGCAAATACCTGGAGATTTCATAACGGCACCCTGTTTTATTTTGAGACACCGGACAAAAGAACTCGAACAATCCAATCAAGCCGGTTCTTTAGTTTTGGAAAGGATGATAGAATCGGAACAACCGGGTTTTTATCTGATCTGGTGCGAAAAGAGGAAACCTGGGAAATAGGAAAGGAAAGAAGGATTGAATTCCAAAAGAAAGACATACGGCAATCGGTAGAAGAAAACCTTAAAACCGACGTGGATGAATGGCCGGTAGTCTTTACCCGAGATCTGATCAATCCCAAGTATACCAGCTTTGGCTCTTTAATTTCCGAAATCCGAATCAAGCAAAAAGGAGCTGTTGATTATAAACCTGACTTGTTTGCCCTGTATCAGAAAATTGCCGGTTTGATTTCCATTTTTGTAATGATTTTGCTGGCGCTGCCGTTTTCTATCTATTCGGGACGGTCAGCCAATGTCAGAACAGGGATTGTCATCTCTATTGTGTTGGGTTTTGTTTTCTGGCTGGCGGATCAGATCTTAATATCTTTTCATACAACAGGAATGTTGCCCATGGGGGTTTCAGCGTTTGGAGCCGGTTTTGGATTTCTGATACTGGCTTTTACTCTGGTGCGCTTGAAGAAGACTTAAGGCGGTGTTGCTCAACGATGTCAAAAATTCGGTAACAGGCTTTGTCGAGTCCTTTTCGGCTGACACTTGAGATAGGCAATAGTTCTTCACCCAACTCCCTGAATTCAGAGATAATCTTTTCTATTTTCAGATCCTCCCTGATGGAATCAATCTTTGTCAGTAGAATAATTCGCTGCTTTTTTAACAGTTCCGCTTCATATTGTTCCAGTTCATTCAGCAGCACCTTATAAACATCCACCGGGTGTTTTGTAACCAGATCAGCACTGTCAATCAAAAATGCGAGAACCGAGGTTCGTTGGATATGTTTGAGAAACTGATCACCTAACCCTGATCCCAGGTGAGCATCCTCGATTATCCCGGGTATATCCGCTACAACAAAGGTTTTATGGTTGGCAACCCGAACGACTCCTAAATTCGGTACAAGAGTGGTAAACGGATAATCCGCAATTTTAGGCTTTGCATTGGATATGGAGGAAATAAAAGTCGATTTTCCTGCGTTGGGAAATCCAACCAGGCCGACATCTGCCATAATTTTCAATTCCAGGCGAATGGTCATTTCCTGCCCCTGTTCGCCCGGTTGTGCGTACCTTGGAGCACGGTTGGTACTGGACTTAAAATGAACGTTGCCGAGCCCCCCTTTGCCGCCTTTAAGCAATAGTACTTTTTTCTCTTCAAGGATCTCCAAAATTATCTCGTCAGTTTCATCGTTGATAATGATGGTACCGAGGGGAACACGGATGATTTTGTCTTCACCGGATTTGCCGTATTTATTGTCGCCCTGGCCCGGCATGCCATTGCCGGCCTTTTGATGGGGGTGCAACCGGTAGTCTTGAAGACTGGTCAACCTGGAATCACCTGCAAAATAGACACTGCCGCCTCGTCCACCATCTCCACCGTTCGGTCCGCCAAATTCGATGAACTTTTCCCTCCGCATCGAAGCACAACCGGCTCCACCTTTTCCTGATTTAACGAATACTTTTGCTGAATCGACAAACTTCACGTCAATGTTCTTTATTGAAGATTTAAATGGGTATTGATTGCTTTACAGCATGGAGATTAAAAACTTGGGTAACTATAAAGTATAAGCCAGATAGCAGGATACGTCCATGATTTTGAATAATCAATAATATCAATGACAAAATAGTGAAACTCAAGAAAACATCATGTTTTCATCAACAAAACTAAAAAAACCTTCAAGCCCGATAATGATATGATCCAATACTTTGATGCCAACCAATTTACCCACATCCTGCAGTCTTTGGGTAATAGCCAGATCCTGGTTAGAGGGTGTCGGATCTCCGGAAGGATGGTTATGCACAAGGATTATTGCGGCGGCTCTCAGTTGTATGGCTGTGGCAAATACCTCTCTTGGATGCACCAGACTTTGATTTAGGGTACCCAGGGTGATCAATCGTTTTGAAATGATGCGATGCTTATTATCCAGGGTAACTGCGTAAAAAGATTCCTGGGCATCTTTCCTGAGATCTTTTTTGAAATGATTATAAATCTCCCTGGCATTGGTAAAGGTCTTTTTCAACAATGGTGATTCCGATTCTTGCGTCCTTTCGGAGAGTTCTTTTACTGCAAGCAGCTTGGACAGAACCTGTTCCTCATACGGTGAAACGGTTTCCGAATAGTGGTGATGGGATATGTCAGGAAAGTTTTCCACTAAGGTTGTTTGAAGGTCTGATGCAAACCAATCTTTATCAACAACGAGTTTTAACAGCTCTATTGTTGGTATGTGTTTGCTGTCCCCGGTTTTGATCAGGTTTTGGGTTTCCGGGGTCTCGTTTTCCCGGAGGTGTTTTTGATAAAAGCTGCAATCCGGTTGCAAAGGACACTCAATGCAGGAATTGCGGTTAAAGCAGAATGGTTGGGATAAAACCGTAAAATTCGGGTTGAAAATGCAGTCCAGCAACCGATCCAGTTTGAAAGCGGCAACTTTACCTTCTGCCGTTGATGCCAGGCAATCCCACCAGGAGCTAAAACCAGGGGTGATGTTGTTGTCTCCTATAGACCATTTATGCCAACCACCAGCTGAAGCTTTTGAAAATGGAACCAGGTAGCCGCAATTTGCCAGAAATTCGGCCCCTGACCATAAGTCTTCAAAACCCAGCGTTTGAATGATCGAAAGGGCTGTAGATTTTGGATCATTCAACAGTCCGGTGTGCCATGAACCATCACTCCAGTTGTTTTGATGGTTCAGAAATGCTTTCAGTTGTCTGAAAAAGAGTTGTCTTTCAGCCTCTGAAAACATGGTGAAGATACCTGTTTCAATTCGGCTTTTCAGGGCAGAGTCAGTGATATATGCCGTGAATTGAAACTGCGTGTCAACCAAGTGCTTTAGATAGTTGGGATGTTCTCTAAACAGGTTTTGAAAGGCATCAGGAATGATCGCTGTTAAAAAAGCCCTCTTAATCTGGAGAAGGTCGGGCGGTGTTTCGACAAGCTCGCAGGCGGCACAGGAAAATGTATCCAAGGCGGGTCGTTTGTTATGCTCATCAATCCAGGTGTTTAACGTGTTGATAAATGTTGAAAACATCAGTTCGGTTTGGTTAAGTGGAGATCAAACGTGACTATAGATTTAGTCTTTTTGATTTAAAAGCATCCAGATAGTATTTAAGGTAACAACAGCTTTTTCCGCTATTTTTACGCTTGCAAACTCGGTAACTTCCGTTCTTGTAGGATTAATCTCAATCGTTGGAATATTTGAGTAGTGGGCAGCTATGACCGGCTGAGCTATGTATGGGAAGACACTAGTGGTCCCTATGGAAAAAACCGCGTCAAATCCCTTTTGCAGTTCCTGGCTCAGGGTTGCGGTTTTTTTGGTGGAAAGGAGCTCTTCGAACAAGACGACATCAGGCCTCATCTGTTTCCCGCAACTGGGACAGATAGGCGGAATTTGTTGTTCACTGTAATCTTCAACAGATTGTTCAAAATGGCATGACATGCAAAAGAGGTCCATCAAATTGCCATGAATATCGATAACATTGGTTGAGCCGGCTTTATGATGGAAACCGTCTACATTTTGTGTTAAGACGCAGACCCGGTTGAATTTACTTTCCAGCAAGGCAATGACTTCATGGGCGCGATTGTAAGATTTACCTCGGCAAGCTTCTTCCATTTGGGCAAGGTATTTCCAGGTAACTTCAGGTTGTGATCGTAACATACTGCCGGATAAAGCTTCCTCAATCCGAACCCCATCCTCTGTGTTCTGATTGTTATAAAGCCCGCTGATTCCGCGATACGTCGGTAA
>JANQLH010000280.1 GCA_028280735.1 SAR324 cluster bacterium
GAGAATTGCCTTTTTTGTTCCGGGTACAGTATGCCTGATGATAGGGATCGTAATGTTATGGTATCGGCAAACAGGCCGGCTTTCATCTGCAGATTCCAAAAATGCCGAATCCGGCGAAGCTGAATCGAGATTCGGGGGATTGCTCTCCGCCTTCCTGATCATGCTCTTACCAATGTTTGTTATTGGTTTGATTTACAACTCCACCCAGGCCCTGATGCCCAAACTGTTTGAGGAAAGGATGTTCAGCATGTTAAGCGGCAACATGGCAAAAATCGGGGCTATGGTCAGCATTGTCTATGCTGTGGGGGCAGTGATGCAGCTATTTGGCGGGTGGTTAGCCGATCGGTTCCCGTTAAAGCTGGTTTATCTTTGGTGTTGGATACTGCAAATCCCTTTATTGTTTTTGATAGCTTCTCGTGCTGACGCTACCCTGTTTATCCTGGTGGTCGTTTTAGTGAGTTTGAATACCGCAGCCCTTCCACCGGAGAATATTCTTCTTTCCCGTTTTGCCCCGAAAAAACATCAAGGCCTGGCCTTTGGATTGAAGTTCGTTTTGGCTTTTGGTGCAGGACCACTGGGTGTGGAATTAATTGCTTTTGTCAGGGAAAAAACCGGATCTTTTGAGGGTATGATCTATGGATTGGGCGTTGCTGCGATCGTCACCGCCATGGTTGTCATGTTTTTACCAAACAGGACGCCTGATCTTGAATAGCGTTATTGCCCGCTTGTCTGTCCGGATTATTTCAAACGCTTGTACATCCCCAGCTCTTCTGATGAGTAACCAAAAAAATGATTGTGAACATTGTCGACAAACTCCTCAAAATCTCTGTACTGCTCCTCATTCAGAGAGGCTGAATACAGATTGACCAGAAGATCATGAGCGATGTAATCCTCGCTGATTTCAATAAATCCCTCTTCCCGGGTCCAGGTAACTTTGCTGTTTTCACCTCGAGAGGCGATTCCGGAAATCGTGTGTGTTCCATCAATGATGATCGAGATGTATCTCTCTTTTTTCTCTGCCATATAACGTTTGATTCTCCGATGGGGTACGAGTTCTTCGAAAGCATTGTTTTCCCCAAAGTAGATCCCCCGCAACATGACACCATTTTTGATTGCCTTGTTCAGCTCGTCTTTCAGTTCACGGATCTCCTCATCCCAAATCGACAAGGCAATTCGTTTTTCCGCCCCTTTGATTAAAAGCTTCAGGAAGTCGATGATGTTCGTTCGTCCCTTGATTACAACCAGCCTGTCGTCTTTCTTTTTTTCTTCAAACACCTCCTCGGCATAGCTGGAAATGCTTTCAAAAATGCCGTCAAAATCGGATTTAAGCCTTTTAATAAGAATACCGGGGTCAACCGGGTAATAAAACCTGTTCTTGCCTTCCTCCTCCTCAAGAACCAGCTGCTTGTTCAAAAGGTTTTTCAAAACCTCGTATATCCGCGACCTGGGTATTGCCGAGTTCTTTGCCAAAGTATAACCATTGAGGGGATACTCTTTTAACAAGGCCAGATAGGCTTTGCTTTCATATTCTGAAAACCCCAGCCGTTTCATGTCGTTCATGATTACTAATTCCTGATCCATTCATCTCCCTTGCTTTTATAATAAAAAGACGAGGAAAGTCACAGCTACCGACCCCAGCACGGGAATGATAATTCCGCCTTTCCAAAGGCCTATAATCAACGCAAAACAAATGCCTGCAATCCCTGCAAGAGGCAAATCCGGTGTTGAATCAAAAACACCCGGTATGATTAAAGCCCCGATTGCAGCTACGGGAATGCATTTGAGAAAAGAATCCACCCTTGCCGGAATGTCTTTACTTGAGAGCATCAAGAACGGTAATAACCGAGGGATATAAGTGACCACAGCCATTCCGCAGATTATCAAAATCAGATTATCCATAAACCTCTCCTGTTTCTCTCTCGTTGATAAAAGCTCCAACAGAAGCAATAACAAGGATGCAGACAATAATTGTCCATCCTTTGGGCAAGAATTCAAGTTTAATTAACACTGTGTTTAACAGTCCGGCCGAAACAGCTAAAATCAAAGATTTGGTGGATTTCTTGATTTCGGGGAGTAAAATTGCCAGCAGCAATGCATAAAGAGCAACCCCCATGCTTTTTGTAAGAACGTCAGGCAGAAACCCTCCCAGAATAAAACCGGCTATGGTTCCACTAACCCAGGCGGAATAGGCGGACAACTCCAGAAAAAAGATAAAGGTCTTGGAAAGCCTGCCTTTGGTGAACGAAAGCACGGAAAAAACCTCATCGGTAATGCCAAATGCCATGGGAAAATAAAACTTTTTTTCGATGTGTTTGATCCGGGTGAAAAGAGAGGCACTCATCAAGAAATGTCTGAAATTGACCAGCAGGGTGGTCAGGATTACACCACCGGGACTCATACCCGTGACCACGAGATTTAATGCGATGAATTGGCTTGCCCCCGCAAAAACAATGGCTGAGAAGAGGAAACATTCAAAAAATGAAATACCGACGCCTTTGGCTAATATTCCGAAAGCAGCAGCTGCAGGGAAATAGCCGATAAATATAGGCAATGCAGCCTGCAATGATTTGCGAAAATCACTGGAAATAGTCATGGAACCTTTTTATTGTTGACCTCACGACAGTCAGCGGATAACCACGAACGGGAGATCATTTGATTGTTAAAATAGCTAATTTTGTTAAACCCGTTGTCCATCAACCGGAAAGGCAGCTTGTCGGCTACTATCCGGGAAAACCGGGATAGCAATATTTTGTTTGTGAAACAAATCCAAGCCACTCCGAACCAACCACAACACAAGCGGATCTTTTAAATAAATCCTCAATACTAGTGACTATCTCAGTAACTACTAAGAATTGTCAAGAAGTAAAGCTCTTGAAGTGACGTTCAATCCGAATCCAGAAAATGATTCATCCCAACGTTTAACAGCTTAAGCACCGAATTGCTGATGGACGATTGACTATTGACGGAACAAGGAACAGAATGAAGGTTTGTCGATTACGTAGTGTTTAGTCGATTTGCAGGCAAAAACAAGCGCATTGTGCAACCAAATACTCTATGAACAAGAATATACTCCTGGATGAATGCAGGCGGATTCTCAAAATCGGTGCTCCCATTACCATTGCCCAGCTTTTAAACATGTCCATGGGTTTTGTCGACACCGTTATGACGGGGAATTACAGTGCAGAAGCTTTAGCTGCAGTTTCAGGTAGTCATCATATGGTAACACCGTTTTTACTATTTGTAGCTGCCGCCATCGGTTCCAGTCAGGCTATTACCGCTCAGTTTGTTGGTTCAGGAACTGACACGAGATCCATCGGCAATGTCACCAGGCATGCCATGTTGATTGGGCTTACGTTTTCATTTCTACTTATCCTGATTACAAAAATTGCCCCCCTGGTACTTCCTTTTTTCAGTTTTGAAGCACCCGTCATTGCCCTGGCCAGAGATTACCTGTTTGCATTTTCATTTAGTTTGCCGGCAACCATTATTTTTATAGCATTTGCAAGCTTTTACGCAGGCATATCCAAGCCGGTAGTCACCATGTTGATCAGTTTGTTGATGTTGAGTACAAATATTATTGGTAATTACTCGCTCGTATTCGGAAACTTCGGTTTTCCGGAGCTGGGTGCGGAAGGAGCAGGCTGGACCAGTACTCTCGCTTCATGGGTTGGAGCTTTAGGTATCGTTTCAGTTACATTTATTCATAAAGAATTCAATAAATTCAATCCTTTCAAATCTTTTTTCAGGTTTGACATCTCACTGTTTCAACAAATTCTTAAGGTCGGGATTCCCAGCGGTTTTTCTTCTATTTTTGAAGTCAGCATGTTTGCGGTGTTTTCCTTATTGATGGGAAAGTTTGGTGTTCTTGTTCTGGCGGGAAGCCAGATTGCTCTCAACTGTGCTTCATTAGTATTTATGGTTCCCCTGGGATTATCCTTTGCTATTACAAC
>JANQLH010000283.1 GCA_028280735.1 SAR324 cluster bacterium
AAGGCAGCACATCGGTTATCTTCCGGAAAGCGCCCCCAGCTACCAAAACATGACGGTGCTGGAATTCCTGGAGTTTGTCGCTTCTGTCAGAGGATTTGATGGAAGTGAAAAGATAAATAGTATTGAGAAAATTATCGACATTACATCCTTGGAAAGTGCCCGATATCAGACCATTGACACTCTTTCGAAAGGTTACAAACAAAGAGTTGGATTTGCCCAGGCGTTGATTCACGACCCTCCAGTGCTGATTCTTGATGAACCGACGGACGGGCTTGACCCGAACCAAAAAAAGGAAGTGCGGGCACTTATCAAAAAAATGTCCAGGGAAAAAGCAATTATTCTATCTACCCACATTTTGGAAGAGATGGAGGCTGTTTGCACCAGGGCTATCATCATCAACCAGGGAAGGATTGTTGCCAACGGCGCACCCTCGGAGCTCTTAAAAGAATCATCAATGTACAACGTTCTCACGCTCAATCTGCCGCAGGAACCCGATGACACTTTGCTGGAAGCCATTAAAGATCTTGAGGTCGTGGAAGGAATCGAAACCCATTCTGAATCCGGCAACATGTTTAAAATCAAGATCAAACCCAAGGAAAAGAAAGATGTTCTCCCGGAGGTCAGGAACTTGTTAAAACAAAAAAACATCGAATTCAGCGAAATCTACCGGGAAAAAGGGCATATGGATGAGGTTTTCTGGAATTTAACTTTAGGTGGAAGGAGCTAACATGACACAGGTAAAAGCACTGATCAAAAGAGAGTTGATGGCATATTTCTATTCTCCCGTCGCTTACGTTTTTATTGTAATTTTTTTGCTATCGACCGTTGGGACAACCTTTTTTATCGGAAATTTTTTTGAAACAGACCAGGCCAGTCTTGAAACGTTTTTTGTATTTCATCCCTGGTTGTTCTTATTTTTAATTCCGGCTGTCGGCATGGGCTTATGGTCTGAAGAACGCAATTCCGGGACGATCGAACTTCTATTCACTTTACCGGTGACCATGATTCAGGCTGTCATCAGTAAATTTCTTGCCGGTTGGTTTTTTATTGGAATTGCCTTGGTGTTGACTTTTCCGATCGTTTTAACTGTCTGGTATCTTGGAGATCCTGATAACGGGATGATTTTTACCAGCTACCTGGGAAGTTTTTTGATGGCAGGAGCCTACCTTTCCATAACCTGCGTTACATCTGCGCTAAGTCGCAACCAGGTAATCAGCTTTATCCTTAGCGTTATCATTTGTTTCATAATGGTTTTGTTGGGCTGGGGTGTGTTTACAAACATACTTTCACAGGCCCTTCCGGTTTGGTTGGTGGACATTATTTCGTCCTTTAGTTTTTCCAGCCATTTTATTTCCATTAACAGGGGAATTGTCGACAGCAGGGATCTGATTTTCTTCCTGTCTATTATCGTTGGTGGTCTGCTGATTAACGCAGTTATCCTTGATTCTAAAAAGGCTGTTTAGTTTTTCCATACATTCAAAAACCATTTCGATCGATTGAACATTGTAACTTTTGGAAAAAAATGACTGAGGAAAAGAAAAGCAAACTGAAAGTTGGGTCTACGGCGACAAATATATTTCTGATTATTATCATTGTTATCGCCGTCAATATTATCGCTGCAAGTGTTTTTTTCAGGTGGGATATCACTGAAGAGAGTCTCTACACGCTTTCAGACGGCACAAAGGAAATTGTTGAAAGGATAAAAACGCCCATTACAGTAAAATACTATTTCACTAGAAACCTGGAAGGGCTTCCCATTACCTATAAAACCTATGGGAAGAAAATAGACGAACTACTAAATGAATATAAAAACCTGAATACCGAGATGATCAGCTATGAGTCTTATGATCCTAAGCCGGATTCCGATGAAGAGGAATGGGCTCAAAAATATGGTCTCTCGGGTATAGATTTGGGAACAGGTGAACGCCTTTTTATGGGAATTGTTGTCATCCAGGAAGATAATGAACTGGGGATTCCGTTTATGCATCCAAGGCGGGAACAGTTTTTGGAGTATGACATTACACAACTCATGTTGCAGGCGCATCAGGAAAAAGAAAAAACAATCGGTTTGATGAGCACTCTACAGGTGATGGGAAGCACCCCAAATCGCTTTCAACAAATGCAGGGGCAGCGTCCTCAGTCCAAATGGGCTTTTATGACAGAGTTGGAAAACAGCTTTAAAATAGAAGAAATAGCCTCCGATGTTCAAGATATTGATACTAATATTGATATCTTGCTGGTAATCCATCCCAAAGACCTTAGCGATGCCACTCAATATGCAATAGACCAGTTTGTCCTGAGAGGCGGTGAACTGGTGATTTTGGTTGATCCTAATGCCAGAATGGATCAGGCGGCTGCCATGGCAATGCAAATGGGTCAGATGGGATCGGCCAACAGTGACCTTAGTAAATTATTCAAACACTGGGGCATCAATTATGACTCCACAAAAATAATCGGAGATTTAAGCCAGTCCACCAAGGTTAATGCCGGTGGGCAAATGGGTGTCATATCATATGCGCTGTGGCATACCTTATCCGGGGATTCGTTTAACAAGGAACTGGTTGCCACCAGGGAGCTGGAACAGATGCTTCTGATTGAACCGGGTGGTTTTTCCATAGAAGAAAAAAGTCCATTAAAACTGAATTCTCTGCTGCAAACATCAGAAAATTCGGGATTTATCAGCAGTTATATGACGCGTTTCGGTAATCCGGAGTCTATAAACAAGCAGATTGCTGTTGATAAGGAAATATATACCATGGCAGGGATTCTCACGGGAGAATTAACATCTGCCTTTAGTCAACGACCAGCGCCGCCTGCTCCCGACGAAGGGGAAAAAGTCACACCGCCGGAAAATCCCCAACCGCATGTCGCCAAAAGTACAGCCAGTGCAAAGATACTATTGGTAACAGATGCGGATTTTCTTGCCGATACCTTTGCCGTGGACCGTATCAACTTATTTGGACAATCTATCGTCCAACCCAAGAATGACAACGTCAATTTTATGGTTAACATGATCGAATTTCTGGGCGGAGCGGAAGCGATGATGCAGATTCGATCCAGGGGAAGGTTTTCCAGACCTTTTACCAGGTTTGAAGAATTGCAAACCATTGCCCAGGCCCAATACCAGGAAGCAGAGGCTGAACTATCAGCACAGTTGAATGAAGTTCAGGAAAAGCTTAGTCGATTGAAGGTTGAAGAAGGTACCAATAAGGTCGTCCTTACTAAAGAACAGATCGAAAAAATAAAGCAGTTCAGAGAAGAAGAAAAGAAAACCAAATCGAATTTACGTGAAATTCGTAAATTATTAAGACAGGATATAGAATTCGAAAAGACAAGTCTCACCCTGTTAAATTTGCTGGTGATTCCTGTCTTGCTGACAGTAATTGGGTTGGTGCTCTATTACCGAAGAGTCAGAAACCGTTCCAAATAATACCGTTTTTGTTTAACGGAGCCCAAACTCGGGCTCCACTTTCAATCTTCAATTATCGTAAGTACCAGCTACAAAAAATACTATTATTCAGGAAAATACCATGTCTAAACGAAATCTGGTTATTACTGCGGCAGTTCTGGTGGCACTGGCATTGGTCAGTCAGTGGTTTGGCCGTTCTGAAAATAATAAACAAGATGCAAAAATAGGAAGTCCTATTCTGGCCTCCAGCCAGGTAGATGCATTTAATGAGGTGATTTTACAAAATTCTTCAGGAAAAACCACAATCCAAAAAAAAGAAGACAGCTGGGTGTTAGCCGAAAAGAACTCCTTCCCGGCCAATGTGGAAAAACTGTTGGAATTGGTTGAAAAGCTAACAGTGTCCAACGTAGGGTCATTAGTGACAAAAGATGAAAAACGCCTCGCTTATTTTAAGGTGGTTTACTGGGATGATGAATCGGCCAGTATTGAAAACTCAGGAACCCAGCTTTTGCTGAACAATCAGGGACAAAACATTTTCTCCATGATGGTTGGGAAAAAAAGACAATCAAAATCGGGTCAACCGGATGGTGTTTATATAAGAGTTGGTGATGATCCGTTTGTATATTTGATCAAAGAAAACCTGGTCTTGGAAACAGATCCGATTGAATGGATTCGGTCTTCGCTTTTCAAGCTGGATAAAAAGGAAGTAAACTCTGTAATTCTTGAAGTCTCAGGTGACCGCGTCAAACTGGAGAGGAAAGAGAAGGGCGAAAACCTGGAATTAGCCGGTTTAAAGGAGGGGCAAAAAACCGCTGAGTATGAGGTTTCCTCACTTCTTTCCGATCTTGAAAACTTTAAGATCGATAATCTTGTCGCCAAAAACGAAATCAGGGAAAAGGACCTGTCGTTAAAGTCGGTTGTTACTGTATCGGTTTTTGATTCACCGGATTTGAGGTTTAACGTATTGAGCCGGACATTACCACAAGAAGCTGCAGCCGAGGCTGAAGAGGAAGAAAAGTACTTTATTAGTCTGCTTAAGTCAAATGATCCTGAAGCTCAACAAAAGTGGGGAGATATATATAATCTTGGTGAAACCTGGCTTTTTGAAATGGATGATTGGAAAGCCAAAAGATGGGTAAAGGTACGAAAAGACTTCATTGAGGACAAAGACAGTTAATCAGGCGTTTGCCGGCATCTCATGTCGGCAAAACAGTTCTCGTGATTAGTTCGGGAGCACTGTTTTGATAGCACGCTGAAAAGCTTTGTTGTTGCAGAATTCCCTCATTTTACTTTGTCTCTGCAAACTTACTTCTTTCATTACCAGCTTCTTTTGTCCTTCAGTGAAGAGGTTGATGCTTTGTTGTGCGATTTTGATAGCCGGCAGACCCGTTTTTAGCAATTGGTTTTTTATGGTTTGATCTCTAATGGTTTGAATTAATTCAAGATCTTTCCAAATATTAGTTAGTTGCTTCGTTGAAACATAATGCAAGGCATTATCAGAATCACTGGGTAACGGACTTTTAGCTGCCGGTTTTATTTTTCTTCTTTCGGAAGCCGGTACTCGCTGATCGATCAGGTATTCCCAATAATGAAGGAACTGATCGATAACTCTTTGCCTGGTGACCCTAATCACCTTTTCCATACACTCTCTGACTTTTGGGACAAAAGATTCACTTTCAAGGATGTTTTGATACTCCTCGTTTTGAAATTGAGCCTGACGTATTTTCTTTCCCTTTTCATAATTCTCAAAAGTCGCCTTGATCCTTAGATCCTGCTTAAAGTTTTTGAAAAGACCGTTGACAATTTCCATCAGAAAGGCTTCGACTTCAAACAGACGTGACTCCGCTTCAAGGTCGTAGCTGGATTCAAGCTGACGTTCAATTGTGTTGAGCTGCTCCGGGGAAATATACTTCATCATCAGCACCTTTTCCGAAGGACTGTATTTCCGGAAGCGCCCTCTAGCTCCCTGGCCCGGACTGATCTGTTCCTGTATCAGATATTGCCAGTATTTGATTATTTCATTCAGGTCTTTTTGATATTTTCTTTTTTGCAGGGATATCAAATGGTTAATTTTTAATTCTTCTGTATCGATCTTCTTAAAAAACGGGTCGGATGAGGATTTTAAAAACAGACACATGTTGTTAACAAGCTTAATGCGTTCCCGCTTTTCATACACTTTCTCTGTTATGTGGGCTCCTGACCCTCCCCGAACCTGTAAACGCTCCTTAAACATGGACTTGATATCCAGTAAGATACGGCCATAGGGAGAATCCAACTGAAACTCATTTCGAGGTAAACCCGGCAGAAGTCTGGAAAAGCTTTCAATTTCCTGTGGAGTTATGTTTGCAGCAAGAAAACAAACGGCGAAGTCCCGGTCTGATAAATAAGGATTGTGGAGTATTTTTTTAAACGTGCCGGCTTCCAGTGATTTGAACTGCTTGAGTTCGTCAGTGAAATTCCTTTGAACCAACCAGATAATGGTATTGTCACTTTCATGGGAACTGTCCTGTTCATCCTGGGTTTTAATGAACTCCTTCAATATATGAATGAAGACATCCTGGGCCCTTGGATACTCCTGTATTTCTTTTAAAAGCTCCGCCTGAAAATCCATCCTGATTTTGAGAACGGCCATGGCAGAAATCTTGTCCTGTTCGAGCTTACCTTGGAACTGGACTTTTAGCTTTTTCTCAAGTACCTCCAACTCATTGCGCTTTGTAGCCAGCAGTTTATTAAAGCTTTTACGGATAAGGGATGCTTCATCGGACTGCGTATTTTTTAAACAACTGTTGAATTGGGATATTAAATCAGTTGATCCCAGGTCATTGGAGAGAAATTCCAGGAAAATCTTCTGAGCAGCTTTGTAATCGGTTTTAACCTTATTGTGGAGCTTGTTGATCGTATCAGTTTGTTTCCCCAGTTCAGCCTTTAATTTGCCCAGGTCCGGTAATTCTTTGTAGTCCAGAAAATTTTGATGAATCAGACCATTCGTCGTGTTCATTT
>JANQLH010000334.1 GCA_028280735.1 SAR324 cluster bacterium
TTCAAATTATTTTTAATTTGCAGGAAGTTTCTCTTAACAAATATTGTCGCCTGGAGAAATCAGATGTATTGACTGTACACCGGGAATTGCCGGGGTCCGATCCATTTGCTTCGTATTGCATGATAAAAAGGAATGGTATTTGGAATGTTATTAACGACTGGAATCCAGATCTTCAATGATTTCCTGGATTTTTTGATGATGGACCGGTTTAACCAAGTAGTATTCACATCCTTTGGAAAAAGACGACAATATGTTTCTCTTATCATTTAAGGCACTGATCATTGCAATCTTTGCCCCCTGGCCGGTTGCAATTTTTGCTTCCTCTTCCAGTTTCCTTATAACCTCAAGGGTTTCATCACCATCCATTTCCGGCATCATTATATCAAGGAATATTATGTCATACAGGTTCTTATTCTCTATACTTGTTTTGCAGCATTCCACAGCTTCCTTTCCGTTGGCTGCTATCTCACAAGTCCCGTATTTCCTGAGAATGCCGTGGAGATACTTCCTTGACACCAGGTCATCATCAACAATGAGGATTTTAAATTTTCGCATACTAAACAGGTTGTTCTAACCGATTTGCCTACCTGATATTATTGTAACCCACCAGATCATGAGACTTTTATAAGAATCAAGCAACTAATTGCCGGTATTGACCTGATTTCGTCAACCGGCTGCATTCTTTTTTTTATAATCGTTATAAAACAATCATACAAACGAAATCGATTCTTAATTGTACGGTGGGTGCATCAAGAGTGTAGGTTACACCAATATTTTTCCAGTATGAGCCGGACTAAAATCTGCCTTTAAAATTTAAAGTCCGGATGGCTTGATACTGTCTTTTATTGTTTTTCGTCTTGCACATCGACCGGAAAAAATCACATAACTTCAAACATTTCATCCAAACAAAGAGCCCAAAAATTACACGAATATTAATACAATCGTAAACAGATTTATACAAGTCTGCCTATGAAGCCTCCATGTGAAAGGTGTTGTAGCCTGAAAATTGTATCATCACCCAAAACCTATTTTGAAAATTGTTTGGTTGCATTACATACGGAAAAAAGATCGATCAGTTGCCGAGGCAAAAATGGAAGCTTGTATTCATACTTGTCTTTAGCCGGAAAACATACTAGTTTTTAAGATAACTAGCAGTATGACTAAAGATTGTGATAAAATACCTATAGTAGACCATGAAAGACACAATCCAAAATTGATTCGGATTATAGGAGTTTTTCTGATGCTAAATGACTGATATATAATCAAAATTACCGGAATAGCTCCGGTTTAAAATTGTTATGTAATCCAATGAATATATCCCTTCGAATAAAGCAAATCATCACAGTCTCTCTTTTTGTTGTCGTACTGGCTTTGATTTACAGATTCAGAGGGGTTCTTCCCGTTTTCATTCTTGCCTTGTTTCTTGCCTACATACTGACACCGCTGGTCGTCTGGATCTCCTCCAAAAAAGTTTTCAAACGCCAGATTCCAAGAGGTGTAGCGATTATATTTCTTTACCTGGTGATTATTACCAGCGTCTCTTTTGGCGGCGCTTATTTTGTGATTAACCTGACCAATGAAATTCAATTATTGGTCAAGGACATTCCTTCTTATAGCAAAAACTTTTCCGAGAAATGGGTCCCCTCGGTTAGTAAAGGTATTCAAAACATTGCAGCCTACTTACCTAAAGTTCAACAGACCCGGGATGAAGTAACGGACGATACACCTTCAACCGAAATCAAGGTGTTACCTACAACACCTGAATATGAATCACAAAACGATATCTTAAAGTTCCTTCAGAATACCAGGTTTGAAGTTAAACAAGGAAAGGCAGGATTTGAAATCATTCCCCATAAAATTACAAAAGTACAATTGCAAAATGATATCGACAAATTCGATTTTGCTCAATATATCAATGATTTCGTTGCTGACTTCACGGAAAACCTGCAGAGTATTTTGCTTGGATTTCTGGATTTCGGCCAGGTTGTGGTTTTTTCTGTTATAAGCTCCATTTTTCAAACTTTTATCACATTGATGGTTGCGGCCTTTATAATCATAGATCACGAGCAGATCTTGGATTTTTTCAGAGGACTTTTTCCCGAGCGGTTTCTGAGTCGATTCGATATTTTTCTTCAGAAGCAAAATATAGGTTTGCATGGTGTGGTAAGAGGGCAACTGATTATATGTCTGGTTAACGGCACTCTTACCGGAATTGGATTACTGATTTTTGACATTAAATTTGCTTTAACTCTCTCACTGCTCGCCACAGTTACCTCTTTAATTCCTATTTTTGGGGTGTTTATCTCTTCCGTCCCTATCCTATTGATGGCCTTAACAAATCCAAACGGTATCTTTAGTGCGTTTGCCATACTGGCCTGGATTTTGTTGATTCACTTCATTGAAGGCAACATTCTCAATCCCAAAATCATTGGAAAATCAGCTGAAATCCACCCTGTACTGGTTATATTAGCACTGATGGCGGGTGAAAAAGCTGCCGGTATTTTTGGAGCTCTAGTTGCTGTTCCAGTGTTTTCCATCCTGCAAACTTCATTTATTTTCATCAGAGAGATTGTTTTTGCCGAAGGAAGCCCGCTGGATGAACTCCAACCCGCTTCGGATGATTTCAGCATGACTGAAATGCCTGAAAGACCAATTTATGATGAATAAACAGCCTTTTTATTTAAATTAGTTTTAATTATTTTTCTCATCTTTGAATCGGCAACTATTCCTCTCACTTTGAGGATGCCAGCCAAAATTCATTGTTTTACCGCCAACCTTTCGTTTTAATTTTCCGCATTATGACTAACGAAAAACCGAAACAACAAATTTGGGGCTCTCGTTTAAGTGTGCCTCCTGATCAACTAAATATTGAATTCTGCGCCGGTAGGGATGTAAAAAGCCTTCCAATGGCCGATGAGGTATTATTTAAATATGACATCTGGACCAATCTTGCGCATTCTAAAATGCTTGCTAAAACAGGAATCATCTCATCGGAAGAGCAAAAAGCATTATCTGATGCCTTGTTGGAGTTGTTTGAAAAACATGAAAGTGGTGAATTTAAACTTGATCCGGAAAAAGAAGATGTTCACATCAATGTTGAGCATTATATTACTCAGCACAAGGGTGTGGAAGCTGGAAAAAAAATTCACTCCGGGAGAAGCAGAAATGATCAGGTAGCTACGGATATGAGGTTATATCTTCGGGATCAGTTGATTATTGTCGCAGAAAACCTGTCGCAGTTAATTGAACAGGTCCTGAACAAAGCAGAAAAGGAAAAAAAATCGATCATGCCGGGATTTACCCACTACCAACCGGCTATGATAACAACAGCCGGACACTGGATGACTGCCTGGAGTCAGTCATTATTGCGAGATATTGATCGATTGACACGAAACATAGACGAACTGAACAGTTCACCTCTTGGTGCCGCTGCATCATTTGGAACATCCTGGGCGATTGACCGTGAATACTCTTCACACCTTCTTGGATTTGAAAAAGTTGATGAAAACAGTCTGGATTGTATCTGCTCCAGAGGTGAATATGAAGCAATGATAGCATCCAATATTTCGATGATGATGAATCATCTCGGTACGATCTCTCAGGACATAATATTGCTCAGTACTCCTTATTATGACATGCTGCACATTGATGATCGTTATGTCACAGGCTCTTCCATTATGCCTCAAAAGCGCAACCCTGATTTTGCCGAGGTTATCCGCAGTAAAGCAGCTTATTGCCATGGTACAGCCAACAGTTTGCTGGGTATTTTGAAAGGTTCTATGAGTGGTTACAACCGTGACGTACAGCAGTCAAAATACTTAATCATTGACCTTTTCAGAGAGTGCAGCACTACTCCCCTGATTCTTTCAGATGTTTGCAAAACCATGGTATTCCAGCACGAATCGATGGAAAAACTTTGTCAACTGGGTTTTATGAATGCAGCGGATGTCGCTGACTGGATGGCACAAACATTTAATCTGGCTTTTAGGGAATGCTATGAAGTTCTCTCACTAGCGGTAAAATATAGCGACGAAGCCGGAAAGCTTACTCATGGTGCCCTGGCTCGGGCAATCAAGGAAACAGGTGTCTCAATCGACATTACGGTTGATGATGTCAACTTATTAAATACGCCGTCGGCAGTTATCAATAGAAAAAGGCATACCGGGGGTCCCGCGGTTGAATCTGTTGAGAAAATGATTAAAAACCAACAAGATCATTTAAAAAAGGTTGTTCAGGGGATTGATATCATAAAGGAGAAAATCGCCGAAGCAAGAAACAGCTGTTTTAAAGATGGGACTTAAGCGGGAACTTCCTGTTTGGGTAGTTCTGAAAGGAGCTGTGTCAACATGGCACCATTGATAGCTTGTTGAGGGTCTTTCATATTCTCACGTCCCGGTTGAATCAAGTTGTGTTTGGGAACCGGGTTGGTCACCAGGTTTAAGACCATGAGCGCTTTCACTATGACATCCTGCAACAATGTCGGCTTGGCGTTTTTCGGGGACGTGACTTTCAAACTGAGCAACATTTTCAAGCTTTTATTATCGATACCAATTTTAAACAGGTCTTCGATCGGAATAACAGAGGTAAGAAAAATAACCTTGCAGTTAAATATGTCGGGCATGCCTCCTTTAATCTTTGACTTCAGCAAGTTTATCATGTTTTCCGTTTTTTCTTTCTCTTCATCAGTCAGTTGTAAGTGGATAGACTGCTCTCCTCCCGATTTTTGTAGGGATTGAATAAGGATAACCTTTTCCTGGGTGGACGGATTAAGAATATTAAAAATGTTTTTATAAAACGGTTCCAGTTCCGTTTCATATTCGTTTTGAATAAACCCGGAAACGCGTTTGATAAAATCCCGAATAAAATCTCCCTGGGGAGTGAGATCTCTAATCAAGGCGAGCAGCAGTCTGGCCGATTTGCCTTCATCCACATCCTGATTCTGTGTGAATTCCTGAAACAGACTTTGCAACCTCCTTTTTTGAAGAGTCATTTCCAATTGTGCACTTTCCAGAATCTCATCACATTTTTCTTCGACCTTCTTCTTGGCAGCTTCGATATCCCGCAAGTAAACCTCTGCAGCATCGCTTTGTTTCATTCTTCTTAGTTTGGTTACTTTTCTTTCCATCAAACCAATTTGTTTTTCGCCGCGCTGCTTAACCTCCTTAACCCGTTTTGAAGCAAGTTCCTTATCTGTAATCAGTCGTTTTTTAAAGCGGTCAAGAATCTTATGCTTGGCAGTTCGCTCATACCCGGTGCAGTTAACCATGCATTTAATAATATGCATCAATGCATATTCAGTCGTATCAAAAGAGATCTCTTCCTGCTTCAACTCTCCTTTTACCCATTTATATGCTGCCGCACTATAGATGCTAAATTTTACAAAGCGACCCCATTCAGAATCCTCTTTCGGTTTTTCGCCGATGTTATACCCCATGGTATCATCTTCCAACATAGTGAGATTATAGGTATATGTTTCAAAGATGCCGTTTTGGGTTTTAATCTTTTTGGTTAGGGGTTCGTTACTTTTATCCTGTTGGTATTTACGATAGGGCAGACGGTATTTCTTTTTTGAGCGATCTGTCTCAAAAGAGCCCAAAAAGACGTTCTTGACCTCGATCGCTTTGAGCAGGGCCGGCTCGAAGATCTGGGTCAAATATCGGATCGCCTGCTTGGAGTCTGTTGAAGTCACCAGGGTCAGATAGTAGCGGAACAAAAACAACTCAACAGCCCAATAAATAAAATGGTACCAATAGAGAGTTTTAATTTCGTCCTCAAAGCTTTCGACACCAAAGGTGTCATCAAACACTCCTTCATCGGCAGATTTATCTTTCGATAAAGACGCCTTACCGAACCTAAACGGCTCAAAAAGCTCCGTGAACTTCTGAAGATCTTCTTTCAAAGGAGTCAATGCACCTGCAACATCCTGATAGCTGGAATCCCTGTCCAGTTTCCTGAGATAAAAAGTCAACCTTTCTTCATCCCAGTTTTCCGCAGCAGCGTAATAACCTACAACCTTAAACATCAATTTGGCCGCTAAGCCTTCGCTATGTCTTTGAGTTGCTACACCTTTTTCACGAATAGTTTTAACGGACTGGAAAAACTTGATTGGAGTCCAGGTTATCAGCACCTCGTCATGTTCCGAAGTAAGGGAAATCAGTTGGTTATTGTCGTCATATTCCGGGGAAGGAGGAAAATCTTCACTTCTTAGATTTGTATTGGCCTTGATATCCCGAAGAGTTTCCTTGTAAATGGTCCTAAACTTCTTGCGAGCATGCTTCGATGTGAACTTTAATGCCGCCTGGGTCGCTTTCATTTGCTCCATGAGCGACTTTTCCTTGAATAGCTTAAACCCTTCTCCCGCATGCTTGATTTTGCGAAAATAGACCCATTTAGGCCCAAGCATCTGATGGGCGATCATTTTTAATATATAGACCTTTTCGCTTGGAGTCTCGTCACTGAGGCTTTTAGCTGAAGAAAGTATATCCAGCATAGGACATTAAAGTTGGTTCCGGAATTTTATATTAGATATGTTTTGAAAATGACGTTTACACTTAAGTTTGCCGCTGGTTGCAAGGAATTGCAATTTTTAATCCAAATACAAGGTTGATAACGGTTTAGCTTTTAATCTTTTAAATATAATCGGAAATCAACGATGGCAAATCCTCCTGAACTCTGTGCATTGTAAATCTTCCGCATTCAATTGTCCATTTAGTTGATAGCCTCTAGCCTACTTCTATTTTCAAAACGGGATTTTTGAAACCGGACTGCTGGAAAATGTATCGATGAAGAAAGAAGTCAATTTCGACCTTCACAGCTTACAGCCTGGCAAGGCCGAAATTTTGACGAGTAGTGAGTTTAAGAAATATCAGCCAACAGCTTATTTAAGAGAGCACTGTTGACGGCTTTATGCGGGTCTTGCTCATCTTGCTTTCCTTCCATAATCAAGTTGTTTTTTGGAACCGGATTTACCACCATATTCAAGACCAGCAAGGCTTTGGCTGTTTCGGAAGGTACATTGACTTTTTTTCCTGTATTTGCTTGGGCAAACTTTAGTCTTAACAACTTTTTCATGCTCTGATTGTCAACGCTGATGCGAAACAAATCTTCAACGGGAAAAGCTTGAGAAAGAAAAAACACTTTGCAGCTGAATATTCCGGGCATCGATTGTTCAATCTTGCTTTTCATATCAGCTACCATGTTTTCAAACTCCATTTCCTCTTCCTGAGTTAAAGTCAGGTTGATACTTTTCTCCCCCCCTGACTTTTTCAGCGCTTGAATAATTACAATCTTTTCCTGGGTAGAGGGATCAAGAATTTCAAACAGATTCTCATAATACGGTTCCAGTTCTTTTGAATACTGATGTTGAACGTTATCGATCGTGCTTTTCAAAAAGCCGGAGACAAAATCCCTTTCCTCATCAATCTGAGCGAGGAGCTTGTATATATAATTAGCACTGACACCGGCATGTACTGAATCTTCCCTGGCAATTTCCTTAAAAAGAACTTGAAGTCGTTCTTTTTGGGCATTCAGTTCCTTGGAAGCGTTTTGTCTTATCATATTGCAACGGGCATCCAGCTTTTTTTGAAAATTCTGCACGTCATTTTCGAATACCTGGGCTGCATCATCCTGTTTTAATCGTTTGATTTTGGCGAATTTTCGTTCCAGCTTTCGCACCTGTTTCTCGCCCCGCTTTTTTATTTCCAGGATCTGTTTTTCCGCAAATTCCTTGTCAGCAACTACCCGTTTTTTAAAGCGTTCCAGTATTTTATGTCTTGCTTTGCGATGAGCCTGGGTACATTTCACCATAACCGCCATTAACTGCATGAATGCATACTCCCTGATTTCCAGGGGAACCTTGGGGAGGGCGATTTCGTCCACTTGCTCATCAATTTCCGCAGACGGCTTTTCAGGGCGATCCACATAAAGTCCCAGAAAATACTCTTTTAAATATTTTGCCCATTCAGAATCGATATCCGGTATCCCCGACAATTCGAAGCTAATAGTAGAGCTTTCAAGGAGGTTGTAGTTGTAAAGATACGTCTCGTAGATGCCTTTGCGGGTCTTAAGCTTTGTTGATCTTGGATCTTCCTTGCGTTTATTCTTGTATTCCTCAAAAGGTTCTCTAAATGTTTTTTTTGATCGATCAACTTCAAAAGAACCGGTAAAAACACTCTTATTATCAATTACTTTTTCAAAAGCGGATTCAAAAATAACGGTTAAATACCGAATCGCCTGTGTAGACTGAGTTGAAGTAATTAAAGTGATATAATAGCGAAACAAAAAAGTCTCAATAGCCCAATAAATTACGCTATACCAGTAGAGTGATCGAACCTGTGATTCAAAACTTTCGACTGCCATGGCATCATCAAAAGCATCGGATTCTTGTTCCGCACCCTTTGTGAGGGTTGCTTTCCCAAATTTGAAAGGTTCATAAGCCTCGACAAACTGGGTCAAGTCGTTTTTAAGCGGCTCCAGTGCAGCAACAACATCTTGATATGATGAATTCTCTTCCAGTTTCCGTACATACAAGGAGAGTTTGTCCCTATTCCAATTTTCAGGGGCTGCGTAAAAAGCTGAAACCTTAAAAAACAGTTTCGCCACTAAGCCTTCCGTATGCCGTTGAGTTGCCTTTCCTTTTTCCCTAATCTTCTTTGCAGGGATAAAAAACTTCAAAGGGGTCCAACTGATAATCACTTCATCGAATTGTGAAGTCAGGGAAGGGGTTTCCTTGCCTTCCGCTGCCTCCGGGAGCTCAGGGAACAGGTCCTTCTTCAGGCCGGTATATTGTGCAATATCTTTAATACAATTCTGGTATGCGGATCTATAAGTGCTTTTTGCGCTTTTCGAGGTAAACCTTAATGCAGATTGAGTTGCTTTCATCTGCTCCATTAAGGTTTTTTCCTTAAAAATGGATAAGCCTTCCCCACCTCTTTTGATCTTATGATAATACTTCCACTTCGCACCCAGCATGTGATGGGCGACCTGCTTCAGCACATAGATCCGTTCACTATCACTTTGTTCAGTAAGCCGTTTGAGTGACTTCATAAAATCGGGCATTCGCTTGTACCATTTAGGAAATTCCCACTGCTTTGAAAGGTTTGAACATTAATTTATCACGCTGTTAATATTCCATTAGAGGGTGTTATTCAGCTTGTCAAGCACTTGTCGAACTGTTTTACTGAATTCATGAGGCGCTATTGGCTTCATAACATATTCCGCGATTCCAATCTCTTTTGCTTGAGCCGCTGATATAGCGCTACTATATCCTGTGACCAGAATGATCTGCACATTGGGTTTGATTTTGATCATTTCCTTGGCAAGACCTGCACCATCCAATTTTGGCATTGCCAGATCCGAAATAACGAGATCGAAATAATCCGGGCTTTCTCGAAATAACTGGAGGGCTTCGAGGCTGCTGATTGCAGTTGTTACTTGATAACCGCAACGCTCCAATATTCTTTTTTCTAATTTTACCAGGGAAATCTCATCATCGACTACCAAAATATGTCCCGTACCTTTGGGCATTGATTCGATTTCCATTTGACTGTCTTCTATTTCATCCTCAATGACGGGAAAATAGAGCTTGAAAACCGTTTTGTCGCCAGGTTCGCTTGACACCGTAATGGCTCCGTTGTGATTTCGAACGATACCGTGAACAACAGCGAGCCCCATGCCGGTGCCTTCTCCAACAGGCTTTGTGGTAAAAAAAGGATCAAATATTCTGTCCAAGTCTTCAGCTGGAATTCCATGACCCGTGTCACTGACACTTAGCATTAAATACCTGCCTTCCGAAATGGCATAGGATGATGCAAAACCCGAGTCTATCTCAACATCAGCAAGATTGACTTCCAGCCTCCCTCCTGTCGACCGCATTGCGTACCCGGCATTAGTACACAAGTTCATGACTATCTGGTGAATCTGGCTGGGATCTGCCAAAATGGCACTTTGAGCGTTTTCCCAGTCTTCGCGGATTTCAATGGTAGCAGGGAGAAATGCCCGAATCATTTTTAACGCTTCTTTAACCAGGGAGGAAATTCTGATGGGTTGTTGTTCTCCTTCCTGCTGCCTGCTGAACGTAAGTATCTGCTGGACAAGATCTTTTGCTCTTTTTGCAGCGGTAATGGCTTCTTCCAAATCTTCCCGAACCGGGTTCGTCTCATCAAGATCCTCTTTTGCCATGGTGATATAACCAAGCATCGCAAACAGAAGATTGTTAAAATCATGAGCTATCCCACCCGCCAGGGTTCCAATAGCCTCCAGCTTTTGAGAATGTTTTAATTGTGCTTCCAATTGAAGCCGTTTCTCTTCAGCCTGCTGTTGTTCCAGGATTTTTTGCTCCAGGGTTTTTTTGGTTTGTTCCAAAAGGCGATTGGTAAACTCATATTGCTGGGCCTTGGTTGTGGTTAAACTTAACTTCTCGGTGAGGACCATGGCAAAAACCCTGTAAAAAAAGTTTTGCAAATGATCCGATTTTAAATCGGAGTACTTACCGATCCCCTTGGCCATTATGCTAAATACAGTCACCGGTGTTTTAGCAATAACTGTAGCCGAGCACATTTTAGAGCTGATGACGCTCATTTCGCCAAAAATATCCCCTTTTCGCTTTAAACGCAAAATCGGATCATCCCCGGCAAAAACACCAACCTCCCCTTTGATCAGAAAATAAACCCGATCGTTTTGTTGTCCTTCTACCAGTATTTTATGACCTGCCGGAAATTCAATAAATTTGGACAACGGCAACAATTGATTCAGCACATCATCCGCCAGATGGCCAAATAAACGAGATTCTTTTAGGTAATTAACAATCTCGATATTCTCTTTGAAGGAGTGATCCCGGTTTTGAGTATCCATAGACAATGGGATTTACTGTTTGTAAGTGTAATAAAGCCTGAAGCAGAACAGAGACTGGTGCAATTCTTAGGGAATTCTAATCCAATGATGACGCTAAGCAGTTATTTAAATTGTTTCACCATAGTTATACAATTACCGGTTTCATTCCAGGAAACTTCGTCCATATTGGCTTTGACAAGAAACAATCCCCTTTCTTCCGGAAGTGTTTTCATTGACTCGTCATATTCAGGCAATGCGGAGGTATCAAAACCATTTCCTTCATCTTCGATTTCAAATTTTAATCGTTCAGCATTAAAATCTGCTCGAACGTGGACCTGCCTGTTGCCGTAAAGATTGGTCGCTTCACGCTCAATAATCTGGTCATTGAATTGTTCGGAAGATTGCTCTTTTAAATCAGGATTCATTTCCAAATTGCCATAAACAATTGCATTTTTAACTGTTTCAAACAAACAAGAGGAAATTGCATGACTATCTTGTTTATGGAGTTCACATAATGGTTTGAAGTGATTATGCAGAATGGGAATCAAGCTTTTTATATAGCGGGTTTTACTGGGAATGGAGAACTGGACTTGCGCATGATAATGTTCGGAAATATTGACCATTTCCTGCCTGCTGGCTTTTATTGTTTCTATCTTATCCAGGGTCGCCAGCAACGGTTTAAACTCGAATGGTTTGGTCAGAAAGTCGTAAGCGCCAAGCTTAAATGCTTTTAATGTAAGTTCAATAACAGCATAACCGGTCATAATAATCACCGGAATATCCATATTTTGTGAGCGTAGTCTTTCCAGAAGCTCCAAACCGTTCATGACAGGCATTTTTATATCGGTGAAGATTAAGTCGTATTCTCCGTTGGCGCGTTCAATCATGTCCCATCCTTGCTTCCCGTCATTGGCCATTTCTACTATGTGACCGTTTTTGATCAGGTAGCTGGAAAGCATTTTTCTTACTTGGGCGTTATCGTCAATTACAAGAATATCCATTTTTCCTTCTCCCTGCACATGTTTCAGATGTATTTTGTTAGCCAACAGGTATCATTCCGAGTCACAAATTGTCTCCTCTAAAAAGGAGAATTATTGTCCGACGATTCCAAAAAATCGCCTTTGATTTGATGAACCTAGCATTTTATCAAAAATCCATCATCTGATCATTACAGTTGCCGAAACAATAAAACGTTGTCAGAACTGTTGTATAATGGTATCTTAAACTCGGTTCCGGCGCAAGATTCTCCTTAATTTGATTGAATATTTGAGCCGCAGCATGTACCTATGACATAGACCGTATCAATCTCAATTAACACTTTTAAAAGGTAAATTGTACTGATGCCTGCATAAATAACTGTTCACAGATTTTTAAATCCTGCGACCTCCTATTTATCAGCAATCAGCGATATCAACTTTACTTTCTGTTATTATTAATTATTTCTGGTTAGACTTAATTTCAATAGACTTGAGGTTTTCCTATTTACAATCATTAAGATTTCAGGAGGAAAAATGAAATTGATGGTATGCTACGATAATTCCAATTCAGCTCAAGAAGCATTAAAGCTTGCCATACAGCATGCCAAGCATTTTAATGCCAAAGTATACCTCGTAACGTCACTGGTTGGCGGCAACAAAGATAATGCTGAAGAAAACAGAAACGCGGAAAGTAACCTTGAATTCGGTAAATCGCTACTTGAGAAAGAAGGAGTGGAGTGTGAAACTCGATTAATGATCCGCGGACTTCAATCCGGCGAAGATTTAGTCAAGTTTGCCAATGATAATGACGTTGACGAAATCTTAATCGGTATCCAGAGAACTTCAAAAGTCGGAAAGTTATTATTTGGCTCTACAGCTCAACATGTGATCCTCGAAGCCCGCTGTCCTGTCGTTACCGTTAAGTAAACACGACTTTATTGCTCGCTCACAGGTAGTTAAATACTCTTTATTCGAACGAAAAATGACAAATCGCATCAAAACAGACTGGGAAAAAAGCATTGTAACCCCGGAGCAGGTATTGGAAAAGATTAAACCGGGAATGAGTATTTTTATAAGTACTGGTCCGGCAGAACCCCGAACACTGGTAAAAGCGCTGACCAGTTCAGATGCTTACAATTTACAAGATCTGGAACTAATCCAACTTGTAAGTGTAGGTGATGCGATTTCTCAGGACGAGCTGAAGCATCAACGATATCGATTGAAAACTTTTTTCTCCGGGTGGATTGCCAGTGATGCCATAACATCCGGAAAAGTGGATCTGATACCAAGTCGGTTTGATGAGATTCCCACCCTGATGGAGTCAAGAAGGATTCCTATCGATGTTGCATTCATCCAGGTAACTCCACCTAATGAGGCCGGTTATTGCAGTTTAGGTGTGGCAGTTGATGTAGCCCGGCTGGCTATGGAACAGGCTTCATTTGTCGTCGGTGAGATCAATACCAAAATTCCCAGGACCTTTGGTGATACTTTTGTACCTGTTTCAAACTTTGATATGCTGGTATACTCCAAAGATTTGCCAATTTACTTTGAACCGTGGCAGGAAGACAAAATTTTTGACAAGGTTGCGGAAAATGTTGCTTCGATTATCGAAGACGGCAGCTGTATAGCCTCTTCAATCGGGACCTTGTTCGAACATTTGGGAAAATACCTGGAAAAAAAACGAGACCTTGGAATTCATACGCCGTTTTTGAGTGACAACATTATGAATCTTATTCAAAGCGGCGCCGTTACAAACAGAAAAAAAGGAATGTATCGAGGGCAAACCATAACTTCTTATGCATTTGGTTCCCCAGAGCTATTGGACTGGCTGGACAGAAATCCTTTGATAGAGTTTCAAGGTATAGACAAAGTTTTTAATCCTACTCAAATCGGAAGAAATCCCAATTTCATCGCCGTTGTGCAAGCACGAAAAGTGGATCTTTCCGGCCGTGTTACCCTGCATGTTGGAAATAAAGGAGTGATAGCCGGCCTCGCCCAGGCTACGGCTGTTGTTTCCGGGGCCCAGATATCAGATGGCGGATTTACCATTTTCGGTCTTCCCAGCAGAAACAAGGCTGGTCAATCGAACTTTCTCATTTCCGCAGAGAACTTTCCCAATTTATTAAACATTCCTGAATCGGTAAATGTTGTAGTGACCGAATGGGGTTTCGCCTATTTATATGGAAGAACTGTCCGCGAGCGGGCTCAAGCCCTGATAGAAATTGCTCATCCGGATGATCGGGAAGAACTGATTACCAAAGCCAAAGAAGCCAATCTCATTTACCAGGACCAGATTTTTCTTAAAGACAACGCTCATCTCTATCCTTCTGATGCCGCAACACAACATGTATTTAAAAATGGTCTCAAGGTTCGGTTTAGAGCTATCAAACCATCGGATGAAGATGAAATGCGGCATCTATTCTACAGGTTTTCAGATGAAGCCGTTTATTACCGCTACTTCACGTCTATCAAAACCATGCCGCACACGAAAATGCAGGAATACGTCAATATCGACTACAGTCAAGTGATGTCTATTGTCGGACTGATTAATGATCCGGGGCAAGGTCATATCATTGCCGAAGCCAGGTTCGTAAAAGAACCTGATGCACCGTTCGCAGATGTTGCATTTGTTGTAGATGAGGAATTCAGCGGACTTGGCATTGCTACCTATCTTTATAAAATGTTAATCAGACTAGCCAAAGAAAGAGGACTTCATGGATTTACAGCCGATGTGTTATCGTCCAATGCTGGTATGATGGCTGTTTTTGAAAAAGGCGGTATCGTAAAA
>JANQLH010000351.1 GCA_028280735.1 SAR324 cluster bacterium
CCTGTGAACATATCGAAGAAGTTCCATCGCAGAGGGTTAAAACCGCTGTTTTTGCTATTGGAGAGGTTCACCTGGAATTGCTTGAACCCATGTCTGAAGATAGCCCTATTGCCAAGTTCCTGGAAAAGAAAGGCCCGGGGGTACATCATATCGCCTATCACAGTGACAATATTCAACAGCAATTGGACCAGGCTGCCAAGGCTGATTGCAGGCTGATCAATGAAACACCTGTTGACGGCGCCGGTGGAAAAAAAGTAGCATTCTTACATCCTAAATCTACTTTTGGTGTGTTGAGTGAGTTTTGTACAAAAAAAATAAAAAAAGGATAAAAAAAACAGCAGCCTGCGGTGTGAAATTAAACAACCTGCTGAGACAGGCCAAAAAGCTTTTGGGAGATTTCCCGGGTATTCTTCCTGGCATTATGCTATGATAAATAAGGTACCAAGCGTAATGTTGATTAAGGAGACAAGTCAATGACAAAACGGAACGAGGTAGATGAGCTTGTTAGACTCAGGGAAAAAGCACACGAAGGTGGTGGACCCGAAAGAATCAAAAAGCACCATGCAAAAGGTCGCAAAACCGCCAGAGAACGCGTGGCTTTGCTTTTGGATGAAGGAAGTTTTGAAGAATTTGATATGTTCAAAACACATCGCTGTCATCATTTTGACATGGAAAAACAGGAATACCTTGGCGATGGTGTGGTAACAGGTTATGGTACTATTCAGGGCAGGCTGGTTTATGTGTTTTCGCAGGATTTTACAGTTTTTGGCGGGGCCTTGTCGGAAACCTTTGCGGAGAAGGTTTGCAAGATAATGGACATGGCGGTGAAAAACGGGGCACCCGTAATTGGTTTGAACGATTCTGGTGGAGCCAGGATTCAGGAGGGGATTGAAAGCTTGGCAGGCTACACCGATATTTTTCTGCGTAACGTTACTTCTTCCGGGGTAGTTCCCCAATTATCAGGAATTTTTGGACCATGTGCAGGTGGGGCTGTTTATTCTCCGGCTCTGACAGATTTTACCGTAATGGTTAAAAAAAACAGCTATATGTTCCTGACGGGCCCCAAAGTTGTAAAAGCAGTAACCCATGAAGAAGTTGATACCGACTCATTGGGTGGAGCAGGCGTTCATACGGCAAAAAGCGGTGTAGCCCATTTGGCTGCTGAATCGGAAGAACAAGCGATAGATTTCCTCAAGGATATCTTTTCTTATATTCCGCAGAATAACATGGAAACTGCACCTTTTGTTCCCACAAATGATCCCCTTAATCGCTTTGATCCTGACCTGGATAAAATTATTCCCGAGAATCCCAACGAAGCATACGACATCAAGGATGTAATCTATCGTACGGTTGATGATGGAAAACTCCTTGAGATTCAGCCGGATTACGCACCAAACCTGGTTGTTGGATTTGCCCGTTACGGGGGCATCTCCGTCGGTGTTGTAGCCAACCAGCCGAAATTCCTGGCTGGGGTTCTGGATATCGATTCATCCGTTAAAGGTGCGAGGTTTGTGAGGTTTTGTGATGCGTTCAATATTCCCGTGGTTACCTTTGTGGATGTTCCGGGATTTTTACCGGGAACTGTTCAAGAACATGGCGGAGTGATCCGAAATGGTGCAAAGATATTGTATGCCTACGCAGAAGCAACAGTGCCCAAAGTAACCGTGATTACAAGAAAAGCCTACGGGGGAGCGTATTGTGTGATGAGTTCCAAGCATCTGCGCGGGGATATTAATTACGCCTGGCCTACAGCAGAAATTGCCGTGATGGGTGCCAAGGGTGCAACAGAAGTTTTGTATGCCAGAGACATAAAAGAGCATGAGGGCGATAAGGCAGAGTTTTTAAAAGCCAAAGAGCAAGAATATGCGGAAAACTTTGCCAATCCATATATCGCAGCTAAAAGAGGATATGTGGATGATATCATATTGCCCAATCGAACTCGATTCAGAATAATCAGGGCATTAACCATGTTAAAAGACAAGCGGGATTCCAATCCCCCTAAAAAACATGGTAATATTCCATTATAATTAAATTGAGGCGAAACCGTAACTGCCGCACTAAAAGCAAGTTGCATTGTCAGCAGATAAGGAAGGTCTCATGAGTGAGTTTAACATTCAGAATATAATTGATGGCCAGGCTATCGGTATCAGTCTGACCGGAATGTCAATTGTTTTTTGCGGTCTGCTGTTGATCAGCATTTATATTTGGCTGTTGCCAAATATTTTGAAGTGGATCTCCAAACAACTCACTGCCGAAAGGATCAAAAAAACCAAACCCAAAAGAGTTAAAGAAAAGGCATCAGCCGACACTACTACCGAAGATGAATTCAATGATATTGCCAGTGTCATTGGATTGGTTCTGCAGTTGGAACACGAACATCTTACAAAAGTTGATAACGAACAGATCACCATTACGAGAAACGTCAACCGGCCATCCAAGTGGGGTAATGCCGGAAAGATGAGGAAAATACCGCAGAGGAGGACTCATGCGTAAATATGAAGTATCAATTAATAATAAACAGTATTCTGTAGTCGTCAAGAAGTATACAGGAAATGATGCGGAGTTGGAAATCAATGGAAAACCTTACTCCGTAAAGCTGGATGCACCGATAAGTGCCAATGGTGCGCAACTGAATCCAAATCCGGCTCAAAATCAGGTACCACCGGTTGGAAATTCAGTTCCAATTTCTCAGGCTCAAGCTCAGCCGACTCCGGTTCCACAATCTCAAGCAGTTCCATCTCCTGCACCACTGGCATCTCCCCAAGGCGGTCAAGTGATTCGAGCTCCCATACCAGGATCGATACTTGAAATTAAGGTTAAAGTGGGTGATCCGGTTAAAGATGGCCAGACTGTGTTTAAAATGGAAGCCATGAAAATGGAAAATGACATTAATGCCTCAGGTTCAGGCGTTGTCAAGGCAATTAAAGTTGCCGTCGGCGATGCGGTTAACCAAGGTCAGGAATTAATGATCATTGAATAAGTTTCATTTTATTGTGCACATTTTTATCTGGAGAAGCTGAATGGAAACGCTAACGAGTTTTTTAAACGCTACCGGGTTTGCACTAATGGAACCCGGTTATTTAATTATGATTGTCATCGGGATTATATTTATTACCCTGGCAATCGTTAAAGATTACGAACCTTTATTACTACTACCGATTGGATTTGGAATTATCGTAGGTAACATACCTCACATTTCCAGCATGGCATTGGGGGTCTATGACGAAGGAAGTGTTTTGTATTACCTGTATTTCGGAGTCAGTCAGGGTATTTTTCCACCGTTGATTTTTCTGGGAATTGGGGCAATGACGGATTTTTCGACCATGCTATCCAATCCCAAGCTGGTATTGTTGGGTGCTGCTGCCCAGATGGGTATTTTTATCACTTTAATTGGTGCCATATACCTCGGATTTTCGCCATCTGAAGCTGGTGCCATTGGAATTATTGGAGGAGCGGACGGACCAACCGCCATATTTCTTTCTGCTAAACTGGCTCCCCATTTGTTAGGTGCAATTGCCATTGCCGCATATTCTTATATGGCTTTGGTACCTGTGATCCAGCCGCCGATTATGAAGCTGCTGACAACAAAAAAGGAAAGGCTGATGAAAATGAAGCCGCCACGACAGGTGCCGGCCAGAGAAAAAATCATCTTTCCTATCGTAGCTTTTTTAATTTGCGGATTAATTGCCCCGGGATCACTGGCTTTGGTTGGAATGTTGATGTTTGGAAACCTGCTCAAGGAGAGCGGTGTGACTGAGCGTCTGGCAAACTCGGCCAGAAACGCCATGATCGATATCGTGACCATTTTATTGGGATTCTCCGTGGGTGCCAGCACACAGGCAACTCATTTTCTGACGCCTCAATCGATCTCAATCTTCGCTTTGGGGGCAGCTTCTTTCAGTGTTGCCACTGCAGCAGGTCTTATTTTTGCTAAACTGATGAACTTGTTTCTCTCGGAGGAAAACAAAGTAAATCCACTGGTTGGAGCTGCCGGGGTATCTGCGGTACCGGATTCTGCTCGTGTGGTGCAAATGGTAGGGCAAAAAGAAGATCCAACCAATTTCCTGCTTATGCATGCCATGGCTCCCAATGTTGCCGGAGTGATTGGTTCCGCCATCGCGGCCGGGGTCCTTTGGACGGTGATGGTTGGTTAAACATCCTGCCGATTGAAAGATAGGCTTTTGGAGGAAATTGACGGGTAAGCGAGTTTACCCATCCTACAGCTCAGTCAAAATTGATGGGTAAGCGCGCTTACCCATCCTACATGGAACGGTGTTAGTGGGGTCGGATTACGGGGATCTAATTCACGAAATAATTCAGCTTTTGTGAGTTCCCGCTGCGCTCAATATCAATAGTGAATTCTCTTTCATTGCGCAGCAGGTTAAATAATCCCATGATTTTTTCTCCACCTGCTTCCGCAAGACTCTCTCCATTTACATTTTTAATGACATCATTATTGCGAAGACCGAGCTTTTCATAAAGACTGCCTTTGTCGATGGCTTTTACCCTGAAGCCCTGGTGTTTGCCGTCTTTAAAATAGGGAACCATGCGAGCCTGGTTCAAAAGGGCGCCAAAATCATTTAAATGTGTGTCTACCTCGGTCGCTGTTATGTAGAAATTTCGACCATCCGTGGAATATTTGTTGGATAAGGCAGGTTCTACTTTTCTAATGCGAGATGGAGCTCTTTTAACTGGCTTTGGTTCCGGTGCTGCCTGATTAAGCTTGTCATCGTCAACGGTGGAAAGGGTTCCTATTTCATTTCCTAGTTTGATCAATACTCTTTGGTTGTCATATGCCGTAAAAATCCTGTGTACCACTGCTCCCGTTTCAAATAGTTCATCGCCGATAGTAAAAACATCTTCCTTGCGTTTTTTCTTCTCCTTGATCACACAGAAAATATAATAATTCCTGCGATAGTGTATGCCTTTTAACTCCAGATCATTAATTAAATCACTCAACGCTTTCCCTGGTGCAACAACGGGAAGTTCTTCAATGATTACGGGCTTTTTTTCAGTCTCTACTTCCACATTGAAAACATTTTGTTCTATGATGTTTTTGAAATCGGAGTATTTCCTGGGTTTATCCTGAATCGTGAGTTTCGGAGGAATAAATTTGGCCTCTTGATAGGGAATCTGTAGAAACTCATTTTCTACCACGGTTGCCACAATACTACCGGCAGACCAAGCTAAGATCCCAACCATCAGAACGTTGGCCCCCGTTAAGACCTGTGAGAACGTGATTGTATCTTTTATTCGCAAGAGAACGGTTTGCCAGGTCATGATGAATCCTTTGCTGTTGATTTTTTTATAATTCCAATCCGGTTTACTCTTAGACCTTGGATTTTATACCTTCCTCACCCAATTTGCCGATCTTGAGTAGCAACCCATGATCAAGTCTACCCCGGTGTTTTGCGTTTGACAATTCTTGTTTCAACTTGTTTTTTTTTAGGAGCTTACCCGGGAGTTTTCCGCAACTGAAATGCCCTGGAAAAGCTCCCGCTCTTTTAGGTGTTTGATGATGAATTGGGTTGGTTTTAAACGATGCTTTGTCCACTCCGGAGCTACCAGCTCATCCCATCTCGGAGCAACTGCGGCAAGTCTTTGCACGGCGATGCCTGGTGATAGATGGGTCAGGAACAGGACAACACGGCGGGCGTATTCGTCCAGCTCTAAAGGTGAAAACTTATTTGCCTTGTACAAGTCGTGAAGCGGAGTGTTGGCTAAAACGTGGAGATTGTGCAGTTTTACATTGTCAACAGGGAGATCGTTCACTATTTTTGCTGTTTTGATAATGTCGCGATCTTGTTCGTTCGGTAATCCGAAGATCAAATGCAATCCGATATTGACACCTGCTTCGTGGTGCAGCTTAAGGATCGCATCGATCGATTCTTCCGAGGAATGTCCTCGATTGAGAAACTTAAGGTCCTCATTCGCAAAACTTTGGACACCCAGTTCAACAGATATGTAATGGGTATTGTTGATGTGTTTCAGATAGGGAAAGATCTCATCCGGCAAACAATCCGGCCTGGTTCCGAAAGCAACACCAACCACCCCATCGTTTGAAAGCGCAAGGCCGACATCGGCTTTGAACTGCTCCAGTCTACGATAGGTATTGGTAAAGGGTTGAAAATACACCAGGAATTTGTTGACCCGAAAGCGTTTACGAAGTTTTTCCCGATTGATCAAAATCTGTTCATCGAGAGGATGGTGTTTGATCAGATGACTACCGGCAGATCCAAGTTCATCGCAGAAAATGCACCCCACCCCTTTGTTTTTCTCCCTGTTCGGACAGGTTTGTGCCGCGCTGACCGTAATTTTGTATACTTTTTCACCAAAGCGGTTCTTGTAGAACCGGCTGATGGGATAATAGGGTTGTCCGTCCCATTTAGGAAAATCTTTCGTAGGCACTGTGAAATCGTCTTTTTTTACTGGTATAAACCTCGCCGGTATTGGCGGTGATAATTTCGTATAAAACAGCGGTTTTGTTATCTTTTTTTCTAAGTATACGCCCCAATCGTTGTACGTGTTCCCTGACGGTTGCTGTTCCGGATATGATAACAGCCACATTTGCTTCGGGAACATCCACTCCCTCGTTTAAGACTCTGGAATTAACCAGAAACGGCCATTTACCCAATCTGAAGTTTTCAAGTATCAGCTTACGTTCCCTGGCTTTTGTCTCATGGGTGATCAGAGGAAGTAAAAACAAAGAACTGATATAGTATGCGGTTTTATTGTCATTCGTAAAGATCAGTATCCTGGATTCATTATGTCTGACCAGAATTTCAGCCAGTTTTTCCATTTTTCCGGTTGCCGACAGGGAAATCTGCTTTTGGAGATTGAAACTTCGGATGGCATTTCGTCCCTCTGCCGATCGATAAGCGTGCATGACGAATCTTTCCCAGGAATAACGATTGCCAAACAAGTTTGGGACCTTGTCGCGAAAAGCCTGGTAAATCCCCCTGTGATTATCATAGGCATGCCGTTCCTCCTCCGTCAGATCCACCTCAATGGTATTGACTTCATACGGAGCCAGATAATCGCCTGATAACTGGTGAATCTGTTTGGAATAAACAACAGGTCCCAAAATATCCTTTAAAAGTTGCTGTCTATCGGATTCGACTGAAGGTGTGGCTGTCAAACCAAGCTTATAGGGTGCTATGTAAGCCCGGGTCATCTGTGAGTAAGCCGGTGAGGGAAGGTGGTGACATTCATCAAAAACAATCATGCAAAAACGATTGCCAATGGTTTCAGCCTGAATCCTGGCAGAATCATATGTTGAAACGGTTATATCCTTCAATTCATTACTGCCGCCGCCTAGCAAACCGATGTCACAACCAAACCATTCTTCCAGGTTTTTCTGCCATTGTAATATCAAGTCGATGGTTGGTGCCAGCACCAGCGTGGATCTTTGGACTTTTTGAATCGCCATGGCGGCAAGGTAGCTTTTACCCGTACCGGTAGGAAGAACTGTGATTCCTTTTTTGGACGGGTTCCACGAATTTAACGCTTCAGATTGATAGGCAAAAGGTGTAAAATCGGTTTTTAGCAATATACTTAATTTATTGTATTTTGGCGCAAAATCTGAATAACGAATTTTGTTTTTATAGAGATATCGTATCAATTCACGGTACTTATCGGCGTGACAGCGAAAGTTCCCGGTTCTGTGATCCCAGGAAAGGAAAGGAAGAAATGTTTCCAGATTGATAACGTCACTTTTGGAAACCGCAAGAGTTCCCTTGTGATATTGAACTTCGACGGGTTTTGATACAAGTGATGTTGTTTCCTGAGAATCCATGCAATATCAGGTTGATAACGTTAAATTACCGATCAAATCAAACATGTCTGATAAAAAAGCAAAACCACAAATCGCTCATGATGCGATCATGCTCAGTAAAATAATATCTGAAAAACAGACCATTAAAATTACCTTTCCGGACGGTGAATTCCTGATCGATCAGCTCCGTTGGCATACCGCCGACCATTTGGGATTAAAAAACGGAAAGGTCGTCAACAAATCGGCTATGAAATACTGGGAGGTAGTTGAGGATGATTGACATCCTTTCTGAAAAATCCGGAATTGCTCGACCCGGAAACAAAATATAAGACAGACATTGCTTTAAGTCAAAGTTATCTGATGGAGAATCCGGGAAACCACGGGTTTGCAATACATTTCATTGGAAATATGCTGTACACTGAGGTTTTTTCATACATGATCCATTTTTAGTCAACCTTGTTGCTTTTGCATAATAGAAATAATCGAACATGGAAACAGATCAACCTATGGCAACCAGTAATACCGAACTACTTGCAACGCAACGTCAACCAAGCCAGGATACCCTGGTGAAAAACGGGATGTTTACCACAAGGAACTCACTGGTGGAAAAGGAATCAGTGTGGCAGACCTTCATTTTCTGGGGTGGGATGGTTTGTTTCTTTTTGGGCCTGACTCTCGTTATTTACCTTGTATATGCGTTTGTTGCCTTTGATTGGCGGGCTTCGGGCTTGCCGTTTATCTCTACTGTGTTGTCCACTGATCCGGCTCATGTCAGTGATGCCATCGGGGCGTTTATCGAACTTCTGGCGGCAATTTTGGGGCTGATGATAACAGTAGTCGCGATCGTTCTCCAACTTGCAGCCCAACGATATGGGACACGACTGATCGATTTGTTTTTGGCCGACAAGGTGAACCGCATGTATTTTATTTTGATGGTGTGTTCCCTTTTATACGCCATTATTATCACCTATGCGATTAAAGATGAATTCTATCCTGCCTTTGCCATCCAGATTCTGCTTTTCTTAACCCTGTTGGAAATCTCACTGCTGGGGCCGTATTTTTTGTTTGTCTTTAAATTCCTGACCCCGACAAACTTGCTCTCATCGATTCAGGCAAACAGTCGCAATTCTATTGCCCATGCCACCGAAAAGAAAAATTATTCCGATCTGAAAAAATATCAAAATGATGTCGCCACTTCTTTTGAACAAGTTACGGATACTGCTTTGAGCGCAACATCCCAAATGGATCGAAACCTGGGATTGATGGCGATTAATCAGACAAGAGAAATGCTGCTGGATTATCTCCAGCATAAACACAAACTTCCCAAATCCTGGTTTTTGGTCTCACAAGACAAGTTTATCGGCATTTCTTCCGAGTTTTATGAGGAGTTTTGTGACAATCACCTCTGGGTGGAAGCGAAAGCTTTCATGGATATGGAGTTGATCTATCGTAGTTGTATCAACAACATGTCAGACGCCGTTAGTGCTATTGCAAACAATACCAGAATTATTGGTGAAGCCGCCATTAAAACGAAGGATGACGCACTTTTAGAAATGGCTGTTAAATTCTTTAACACCTTCATCCGGGTTTCAATCAATGCTAAAAATATTCGGGCAATCTTTAACCTGTTTTATCAATATAGATTGCTCGCGGAATCGATATTTGAATATGACACCAAGTTATCAGCCAAAATCCTTAGACATTTTTTATATTACGGTGAAACCTGTCTACAACAGGGATTGGGGTTTGTATTACTGACAGCAGCCTTTGACTTGGGAAGCATGGTTGCCACTGCATACGATAAAAAACTGGAGAATATCAAAGAGTTGCTCTTAATATTCATGGCCCTGGAAGACAAAGTTGACAAGAAGCGAGACATGGCCTGGTACGACGGAGTACGCACGGCTCAATTAATCCTGGTAAGCTACCTGCTGAGTAAAGGTGATGGTGAATTAATTCCGATTTTTGTAGAAGACCTCAAAAAAGAAACCTTAAAACAGCTTTTAAAATGGCGAGATTCCTTGCTTGCCATTGAAGATAGAAAGTTCTGGGAGTTTACTGACCGGGGTTACCGATTTGAATATATCGATGACAATCAGAAAGCTTTCCTAAAACTATTTTATGAGAAGTACATTTTATCGCAGCCGGATGTGTTCAAAAAAACCTAAATCATATTTATTGCGGCGATCTTTCCTATCGTTTGTCGCTTTGATTGTGACAGCTTTCGCTAGCCACGATCTTCAGGCAGCATTCAATCAACATGAAATCAAGTTGATGACCGAAAACATCGAGGAGAGATTTGATCTGTTGATAGATACCTGGAACGAAGAGTTGTATTTTGAAATGTATGATTTCGGGCAACGGGGAAGCCAACAGCGCATTTCCAGAGGAGAATTTGCCCAAAGAATGGTTGAGTTGAAGTGGAAACCAACCCTGAAACCTATTGAAATCGAAAGAATAGATATTCTCTACTTGAACTATGCTGTTATCTATTTCTGGCAGGAGTTTGAAAATAAAGTAAACGTCATGCGCAAGGTGCGCAAGTACATGGTATTCCCGGTAATCCTGGAAGACAATATTTGGAAGTTTGACCTGACGCAATTGATACGAATTCCCTACGAAGGAAAATTTCAAAAACCAATGGAATCAGCTCCGAAACCAGGGGAATCAAAAGCCGGGGAACCGGCTATGCCTCCTGAAGGCCCCGGCAATCCCGATGGCTAGCAAGCTTTTGCATCCTCTTCCGCGAATCCATAACTCAGCTCGACTTCAGGTTTGATAACGGTATCAAGTGGTTTCAGCCTGCATAAAACACTTCCTTATCTGCTTGTCCTGTTGGTACGAATGTACTAGACTCTCTGATGTTAGAGGCGGATTATGATACCTCATGTTTCCCAGGTCTCAAGAAGTTGAATCAAAACATCAAACATTAAAGCCGATCGCCAAGCGACGTTAAACCAACCAAAAAACTGACTTGTCAATTCAGGTGCAGCCGATGAAAAAGAATGGAGTATATTCAACAATAGATGAGATTCGATTTCTGTTTGAAGATGTCATCAAGGTTAACGTATTAACCCATGCCAAAGCATTCCGGCAACACACACCGGAGAACTTCATGGAAGCGGTGCAAGAGGCTGAGAATTTTGCTGCCGATGTTCTGGAGAAATTGCCAAAAGAAAGCGACATATCATATCAACCTGGCTCAATCATGGTGCCGGATCGATTTAAAAATGCCTGGAAACAATTATCAACATCCGGGATATTGGACATGCTGATACCAAGTGACTATGGGGGCAGGAATTTACCCGGTACTGTTAAAATTGCCATTCAGGAAATACTCTTTGTCGCCAATCCTTCTTTTTATTACTTCTTAATGTTGACTTTGGAAGTAGCCGCTTTAATTGAACGCCTGGGAAGTGATGATGTTAAACAGCAGTATTGTCAAAAGCTCTTCAAAGGGGAATGGAGTGGTACTTTCAGCATCACTGAGCCTTTAACTGATAGTGATTGGGAAGCGGTTGAAGCTGTTGCCAGGGAAGAAAACGGAGAGTTCCTTATCAGTGCGACAAAAACGTTTACGGTTGCCGGAAGCCACCAGTTAACGGACAATGTCGTTCATTTGGTCCTTTGTCTGCTCAACACGGAGGAATCCGATAAACCAAAACTGGCATGGTTTATCGTTCCCCATCAATTCAACGGAACTGACAACAATGTGACTATTGAAACCTGCCACGAACCGATAGGACTAAAGGAAGTTCCTTTTTGTACTGTGTCCTTTGGAAAGAAAGGTTCTTCCAAAGGTCATTTGCTTTGTGTAATCGGAAAAGAGGAAAACGACCTATACAAGTCCTTGAACGGAATCAGGTCTCAACTCGCGCTGCAGGGAGTTGCACTTTCCGGTCAGGTTTTTCAGGAGACCCTGCAATATGCATCACTGGATTCCAATTCCAAAAACCAGTCCAAAAAGAAAACAGTCCCATTGATAACTTATCCCCATATTGCTGATCATATCATGTATATGAAAGCCGTTACCGAGGCCAGCCGGGCTGCCGTATACTCGATTGCATTTTTTAGCGATTGTAGTATCCACGGTGGGAAGGAGCAACAGGAGTTCTTTTCTGATCTGACAGACATCTATACCGGAATTTTAAAGGTTCATGCCAGTCAGAGCGGATTGAAGGCCATTAGTCGGGCAATTCAGGTTTTTGGTAAACTGGCCTACACCCAAAACAATATCACGGGGCAAAATTATCGCAGTCTGCAGGCGGCTACGCTTTTTGGAGGGGCCAATGACCTGGTGGCCCAGGAGTTGTTGGACAGGATTGTCCACTACAAGGAAGGATGCATGATTGACCACCTGATCAAGCAGTTTGGGAGCGTGGAAGTAAATGAAGCCAGATCTGAGCCCATGAAGGAAGCGATTAGGGTCTGGCAGGACTATATTGGTGGCATCATTGTTCTGATCGATGATCTGAAAAAAGGAGCAGAAGCATCCCACGGTAATGAAGAGGTCGATCCTCGATTATCAAGTCTTTGGGCTGACAGAATAGTAAAACTGATCGGCGACGTGATATATTGCTACCACCTGGTTATCCAGGGTATGGAAGCGGAAAAGAAACTTGAGCAAAAAGGCGTGAATTTTTACCATCTGCAGCAGGATGTTTCCCGAGATTCCGAGTCGATGGCTTGGTATGATCGATTGTTGACGGCTGAGTATTTCGCATTGAATGTTCTTTCTGAAAATGAAAGTAATATCAGGATAATTCAAAGAAATGCGTCATCAGCTTTGGAAGCTTTTTTTTCAATGGAAACGGAGTAAGATAGAGAATTTTTTGCCCCGTGAGTGGGTATAAATCGGCCATCAAAATACCACAAGGAATGCCAGGGAGTTTACCTGTATATTATGCTCACCAATCGAATATATAAGCATCTCATAGCGCAAAGTAATTGAATTTATTATCAAATCAATTCCTGATTTTAAATACGGTCTTGATTCCTCCCGCGTCCAGGTATTATCGTCCGATTTGATTTCCTCCTTAACACTGGTATAACCCAAACCAGCAAATGCGCCTGCCAGTTCACGCTCGATATGATAGTTAATCCCCAAGCGATTTTCGGTGATGGTGCATTCCAGGTCTGTATCCGCAGAAACCACATCGCCGGCTTTAATAGAAGAATCAAAAGTAAATTTGGAACTATCGTAATCCACCTGCCAGCTTTCCAGTCTTAAACCCAGGTGATAGGACTGCCCCGTGGCGGTGCTTTCCGCTTTTGGTTTGAATGTGGCTTTGTTGCCTTCTTTGTCCTCATATTTCTGAACACCGGCCCCAATTCTTGGAATCAGTGCCCGAATACCAATTTCCAGGCTCCAGGCATAAGCGTTAGCGAGTGGAATGATAGATAAAACAAAAAACAGAACAAAAAGGCGAATGGCTTTCATATTTTTAAAAAGTGGGAATTAAGGCTCAACTGATCTTAAAAATCAAGATTCCAAGGTCAAGGAACAACGATGTCGAATGTTTTTGAAAGAGTATTTCGGAGGAAACTTGCAAGATTTTGACCAGTGCCCGGATGGTATGATTTGTTGTTGTGGATGCAGCTGTCGGAAAGATTGTTTGTGGTCCGACAGCTCTTTTAATTGTTGGGAATGCGTCTGATAAGATAGTTATACGGTGAAGCTTGAAAGCTGGTCATTAATTTTGTCAGCCATTTCCTGCAGCGATTCCATGGTTCGCGCGATTTGTTTCACCGTTCCGGAAAGCTCCTGGGCGGAACTTGAGTTACGCTCACTGATACTCACTACACCTTCCGCTGAGTGGGCAATTTCTGTCATGGTTCTGTTTTGTTCAGTCAGCTTTTCCGCAGCCTCATTGGTCATATTTGATATCTGTTGGACCAGCTTGATAATTCTCCGCAGTACTTTCCTGGTATCCTGGATCACTTCCGTACCGACCTGGATGTTACTGGTACTGGTTTCGATCAGTTCCTGGATTTCAATCACAGATGTGGCACTTTTTTCCGCCAGCTTTCCAACCTCATCCGCTACCACCGCAAATCCTTTACCATAATCACCGGCCTTAGCAGCCTCAATCGCTGCATTGAGAGACAGCAGGTTGGTTCTGTTGGAAATATCGGTGATTACGCCTACAATATCTTCAATTTGGATTCCACTGTCCTGGATTTTTGACATCGATTCATCAACCTTAGTGATTGAGTCGGTTACGGCTTCGGTTTCCTTTTGCGCTGAACTCGCAATCTTCTGAAGGTCGTTAATCTCTTCCGTCGTGGTATTCAAGGTTTCGGTAATTCCCAAAATCAGGTTACGACTCATGTTTAACAGCTGCACTTCCTGGTTGGCGTTTTGCGCGATATCATCGGTTGCTTTTTCAATCTGAATCGTGGAACTCGATACTTCTTCGGAAGAATTACCCAGAACTTTTGAGTTTTGAATAAAGTTGCTAAACATTCCGGAAAGCAGTTCCGCCAGTTCATCCAAAGTCTGCGCCACCTGGGATATCTCATCCTGCCCGGTAATCTTGGTTCGTGCGTAAAACTTACCATCACCCAGGTCATGAATCATGTTGATCACTTTTGCCAGAGGTTTTGTGATCAGGGAGATGTTCCAGATGGAAAGCACCGCGAACAGCAAACCACCGATAGTTGACAGGATAATGAGTAAACGCGTGGCTTGCTCCTGAAATCGCTGCTCCTTTTGGTAGAGTTGAAAAGTAGCTTCCCGTTTGTTCGCTGCCAGCTGATCCAAAAAGTCTTTCAGGCGTTGTCTGGATACAGACCAGCGTTGATTGTAATCTGAAATATTAGTGATGGCGGGGTCCAGGTTTGCCTTTTGATAATCGCGTGAGTGTTGTTTGAAGGTATTAAATACATCTTCAAAGGTTGCTTCCTGTTCATCCGCGCCTTCCGCTTTTTTAATTTCCAGCCAGAGGCTTTCGATCTCTGCCAGGGATTCACTTAAGATCATACCGGCACTAATAGGATCATCGATGTTTTCATACCGATCGGGTGTAAACGAGCGCGAAATTAACTGCATCGCCCTTACATTGTCCAATATGATAAACCCTTTTTCATGGATCTGCTTCAAGGCTTCATTTGAGCGTTGTCCTAGAAAATAAAACGCCACAACAAAAAACGCGATACCGCCAATACTAACCAGCAGCATAATCCAGATTTTAGTAGCAATTCTATTGATGTTGAGAATTGATAATAATTTCATGTGCTTTATTCTCCTCGAGACCTGTATTTGCCAAAATCAATGTTAATATTCGGTAGTTCCCTGACCTGTCTTTTCAACCGGATTGACGATGATGACTCATTCGGAAAGCAGCATTGATGCCTGAATTCCATATCACCGTAGGCAGACCCAACTTAGAACAATTTTGTTTGTTTTTCAAAGCATTTTTCCAACTTTTTCCAACTTTTCAGCAGGCTAGCCACTTGTTTCTGCTGATTTCATCATGAGCATTTTTAAACTCGGATGAGTGCGACTTTCCAAAATAAAAACTTTGTTTTACTACTTGCCGTTTTTGATGGTGCTTGTGTCTTTCAGGCACAATCCGAGCAAACGAAGACCAAAAAGAGGTTTGCACTTTTCATCAATCCTTGGTTTGGATCATCGAAGGCAAAAGGCGATATAGATGTGGATGATGAGAACCAAAAGCGCTAGATTATTATAAAGCGTTGTTTTTAAAAAACCGGAAAGCTTTAAATAAAATGTCGCTTGTTAAGAGTCGACAGAGGTTACCATCGTGCTAGAGATCTATGTCAATAATTCAGTTTGACGGACAAAATCAGTGCTCCATCGGTTTGACAAACGCCACAAAAATCTTTACTTTTAAAGATTATTTATAAATACGATTTTCATTTATGAGGGATCATGAAAAGAACATTTCAGCCAAATAACAGGCGCAGGAAAATGAAGCACGGCTTTCGCAAAAGAATGTCCAGCAAAGCTGGTAGGAACATCATCAACTCCAGGCGACGCAGAGGAAGAAAAAAGCTGAGTGCATAAGACTATTGGGAAGAAACACGGTTTTTCAAAGAATTACAGGCTAAATAAACGAAGTGAAATCGACCGGTTGTTCAAGGCTGGTCAATACAAAGCCAGTGGTTTTTTGAAATTTCGTTATCTTCCGCAAACCCAGGGGTGCATCAGGGTTGTGATTTCAGTTTCCAAGCGTGTTGGGAATGCGCCTAAGCGAAATCGCTTGAAAAGGCTGATACGGGAATCACTTCGCACATCAGCATATCTCCGGACAAGGTCTATGGATTGCGCAATCTATATTACCAAGCCCTTGCAAAAAGAACCCACCCTCGAGGTCGTACAACAATACTTATCACGCTTTTTGGGCAGCCTTCCTGATGAATATAAAACGCACGCTTAACAGAATTATCAGCAGCCCTTTTCTGGCTTTGATCTGGTTTTATCAGAAGTTCATTTCGGTTTTAATACCACCCTCCTGCATCTACTGGCCAAGCTGCTCTGAGTACTCGAAACTGGCATTTAAAAAACATGGATTAATCGGGGGACTTTATTTATCCGCTGGCAGGCTTTTGCGCTGTCATCCTTTCCATGAGGGAGGGATCGATGAAGTTCCTGAAACGCTGCATATCTTTACTTCGACAAAAAATGGATAGAAATTTTTTATTGGCTTTCTTGATTTCAATGCTGATGATAATTGGCTACTACATGATCTACCCGCCAGAACAACAGGCTCCGCAACCACAGGTTGAGGAACCGGCAGAGTCGACCAAGGAATCTGTCAAATCTTCTGAAGGCATCACAGGAATTGCAGCAACAGATGAGCAGCAGCCGGCTATCGAAGAGATAGAAGCTGCGCCCCGGAAGTCAGTCAGGGTGGAATCCGGTCTCTATTCCATTGAAATAGATTCCCAGGATGGATCACTCGAAAAAATGCTGTTGAAAGACTATAAGTACAATCTGGAACCTCGTTTTCAAATCACCAAGTTTGTTGTGGGATTGTTTACCGGTGGCAATGAAGAGGAGGAACCTTGGGATCCGGAAAGATTGGTCAACCTGGCAGGTGATATCTCTGAAAACAATAAAATCTGGAAGGTCGAAACCAGCCCTGACCAGCAGTCAACCAATTATTCGGTATCCGCAGATAACCTTGATGTGAGCTTACAGGCCCAAACCCTTGAATTAAAGGCGGTTCTGGCCAACGGTCTGGTTGAAACCAAACAGTTCACTTTCTACCCCGATACCTATGAAATTGACTTTAGGGTAACGCTGTTAAATCGCACCGGTACATCCCAGATGATTCATCCCAAAGTGAATTTTGGTGCCGGTGGAGAGGCGATTTCACGAGAGTCTTTGCCTCAGCCAAAAGTAGCTGTGACGTTTTTTGATGACGATTTCGAAAAATATGACGGCGGAGATGTCGAAGAAACACTGACGATCGATAATGCGGATTACGCAGGTCTAATGGACAAGTATTTTATTACGGCCGTTAAAACTGTAGATGGCAGCGATTTTAAAGCTGAGCTGACACCGGTTGCATCAAAGCTGGATGGCAAAGATGTGATAGTCCCCCAAATGACCTATGTTGATAGGCCAACAAACCTGGGTAATAACCAGGAATACAGCAGAAGCTTTAGAATATTTGCCGGACCCAAAGTGCATTCAAAAATGGAGAAATTCGATGAGAACTTCCCCAAAGCTATCGATATGTGGCTGGAGTTTATCGCTCAACCGTTAATGGTTGTTCTGCGGTGGCTGCAAGGTCATGTTGTCAACTGGGGAGTGGCAATCATTCTTCTTACAATCATTGTTAGAACAGCCATGTTTCCCTTGGCCTATAAAGGGATGACCTCCATGCGAAAAATGCAGGCACTGGCGCCCAAAATTACAACCTTGAGAGAGAAATATAAGAATAACAAGGAACGGATGAACCAGGAGATTATGAAGTTTTATGGTCAGCACAAGGTTAATCCGATGGGTGGCTGTCTGCCTATGTTGTTGCAAATTCCTATTTTTATCGCTTTGTATCAGGCCCTGCTTCCGGCCATAGAGCTCAGGCATACTCCTTTTTTCTTCTGGTGGTCTGACCTGTCCACTGCAGACTATACCCTCATCCTGCCAATCTTGATGGGGGTTTCGATGTATGTTCAACAGAGTTTGACACCCACACCAACCTTGGATCCAACCCAGGCGAAAATCTTGAAATGGATGCCTGTCATGATGGTTATGTTTTTCTTGAGTATGCCATCCGGTCTGGTCCTTTACTGGGTGGTCAGCAATATCATCTCAATCGGGCAGCAACTGGTATTCAATAAACTGGCTCCGCCGACACCTGTTCAGGTTCCGGAAAAAGGAAAGGCAAAGACAGCCAACAAGAAAAAAGCGAAGACAAAAAAATAAGATTGGTGAAACCAGTTTGCTGGTAATAGCAATACAAAAGCCCGGGATGAAAGAATTCCGGGCTTTTTTTTTGATAAGTGTCTAACGGTTTTTCTGTTGTCAGCTGATCAAAAATGTAGCTCTCGGTCCAAACAACGGTAGGTCACAGCTTCGGACAGATGCCAGGTCCGGATGGAGGGTGATTGTTCCAGATCTGCGATAGTTCTGGCCACTTTAAGTATACTATCGTGAGCCCGTCCGCTAAGCCTGTATTTTCGTAATACACTTGCCAGCAACTCGTGTCCTTCCGTTTCAAGCTTACAGTATAACTCCACTTCAGCATGAGTCATATTGGAATTGTAGCTTGTCGTAGTATCGACAAATCGACTTAATTGAGTGTTTCTGGCAGCAAGTACCCGTTCACGTATCATTTGACTCGATTCTCCTTTTTTTGCAAAATTCATCTCCTCATAGGACAAGGCCGGCATTTCGATCTGCATGTCTATCCTGTCAAGCAAAGGTCCCGATATTTTGGAGCGATATTTTAAAACACTGGTATTGGAACAGACACATTCCTTTCCTTCACTACCAAGGTAACCGCAGGGACAGGGGTTCATGGCTGCCAACAGGACAAAATCGGAGGGAAACTGCAAAGAAACACTTGCCCGGCTGATAACAACTCGTTTGTCTTCAAGAGGCTGTCTTAATAAATCCAGAATCGACCGTGGGAATTCGGGAAATTCGTCTAAAAAAAGAACACCGTGGTGGGCTAAGGACACTTCACCGGGGCGGGGATAAGTACCTCCGCCAATCAGCCCGGCACCGGATGTCGAATGATGGGGGGAACGAAAAGCCCGTTGGTTAACAAGCTGATGGGATTTGGATATGGTTCCGGCAATGGAATGGATCTTGGTTACTTCCAAAGCTTCATCAAAACTCAAAGGAGGAAGAATCCCCGGCAATCGTTTGGAAAGCATGCTTTTTCCCGACCCTGGCGGACCGGTCAGCAGAACATTGTGTTTACCCGCTGCAGCAATTTCCAGGGCTCGTTTGGCCGATTCCTGACCTTTAACATCCGAGAAATCCAGGAAATCTTCCGGTGGTCCAAGATCCGATGGTTCCAATTGGCTGACCGCTTCCGATAAAAAAGCATTTTCAGTAAAATGATCAAAGAGATGACGGATATGAGATGCAGTCAGCACGGAAAGTCCATCAACAATAGCTGCCGCGGGTCCGTTTTCTTCCGGAACGATTAAGGTTCGAATGCCTGCTTTTTTAGCTGCAAGACCAATAGCCAGAATCCCGTCAATAGGTCTGATTTTTCCATCGAGAGCCAGTTCACCAACAATCAGGTAATCCCTAAGACATCCATGTGGTAATTGCTTGCTGGCTTCAAGTACGGCTAACGCAACGGGAAGATCAAATCCCGTACCAACTTTTTTGATATCTGCCGGAGCGAGATTGACGACTACTCTCCGAATAGGAAACTCGCCACAGGAGTTGTTCAGGGCGGCAACAATTCTCTCTCGGCTTTCTTTAATGGTTCCATCTGGCAGACCTACAATATTAAAGACACCCATCCCAATACTCACGTCTGCCTCTACTTCTATGATATGGGCGTCTATTCCGATAATCGTTGCGGTTTTGGTTAGTGCAGTCGGCATATTTTTTCAGGTAACGATTTGATATTCCAAACCTGTTTTCACGATCAATCCGAGTGAATTTCAAACTGACACACTATTGCTGACCTACCAAGCTTCGTCAAGAAAATCGGAGATGAAAATTGTTTACGGATGAACGGCTCTTGGAACATCTGTCATAAATAAGTTCCGGGAGTTCTTTTCCTCTTCTGAGGTTACAAATTTAAAACTCTTTTTGACGCAAAAAAGTAGGTTTTTAGGTTTCAAATATACAGATTCCCCGGATGTTGTTGTTTTTTTACAGTCAGCTAGCTTAACCCGACCCATATTCGTGAATCCGACACACGTGAGCAATTCATCGGGGAGCCCATACCATTTTTTCAGAAACCGTTTTCAGGTCCGATCGATCGCTATGGAAATCGCTGTTGAAATAAGTACTCAAGAAGGAAATTATTGCAATATACTGAAAATATTGAATGAGTTTGAGAAAATGGAAATTATGAAATAGAAAACTTGTTCAAACCTTGAAAAAGCAGACGGTTGCGATTATTCCCTTTACTATTGCCACTCTATAAGCATTTGCTCATTTTCATGACTGATTGTTATTGCTCTCCGCCTTTATTCTGTCATACTGCTTCGAAGCTTTTCCAATATTTATTAGTGTGAGTTCTTAGACCCTAAAACCGGGTTACCCTTAAACGCGGTTTTTTTGTTTCACTGTACCAAAGGTACACCATCGAACCCAAAGGAAGCCATGAAACTGAATTACCCATTAAAGGACGACAGGCTAAAGTATTTCCTCAATGCGGCCGGACATTACCAAATCAACGAAACCTCCTCGCCTGAATTGAATGACTTACAAATTGGCGGTTGGTATCCGGTCGGAAACAATGATTTTTGGCATTCGGGTGTTCATTTTAACGGCGACAGGCCGGTACACGCGGTAAGCGATGGGAGGGTGGTTGCTTACCGGGTAA
>JANQLH010000414.1 GCA_028280735.1 SAR324 cluster bacterium
CAATCAGGTGCTTCCGGCACTGCCTTTAATCACTATCGATTGAACGGTTCGTTGAAACAGTGGCATGTGATTCGCGATAAGGCAAAGGAACTGGGGGTAACACCGGGCGATATCCTGCTGACAGCCTATAACATAGTACTGCTTGCTTTTGGTGACAACGTACCTTTTACAACAGTAGTCGTAAACTGGAGTCGTCTGGCATCTCATCAGGATATTCCAAAACTTGTAGGTGATTTTACTGCACTCTGTTGGGTGGAATGCAGACCTAATGAGCTATCTCTTGCAAAAAACATCAGGCAGGTGCACCGGGAAATCAAAAACGACCTGGCGTGTCGCCCTGTAAGTGGATTGGCAGCCTTGAGGCGTTTGAATATGAACCAGAAACAAAACACGAAATCGTTCCCTATCGTGTTCACAGACTTTATGGAACATAACGGATTTGTTCCGCCAGTTCCTTTTAAAATGGGTTATGGGGCATCCAAGACACCCCAGGTGAACTTGGACAATATCAGTTATGTGGATGGCGACACCCTCTTCTTCTCATGGGATGCCAATACGGACATTATTGATAAGGAATTGGTCACACAAGCTTTTGCTGCTTATTACCAGATTCTGGAATGTCTGGTTGAGGATAAAAAGACCTGGGATGCAACGGATGTAGTTTGCCATGCAGGTGTCAATCTACCTGGTAAACATCCGGAAACAAATCAAACCAGAATTGCTTCAGCGGCTGATTTGACAAAGCTTGAGCGATGGAACGATACAGCAGTCGATTATCCGCTGGATAGTTGTATGCACCAGTTCATCGAAGACCAGGTTAAAAATTCCGGTTCTGCCACAGCCCTGGTCTATGAGGACCAGATTCTGAGTTACCGGGAATTGAATGAAAGGGCAAACCAGGTAGCTCACTATCTGATAAAGCTTGGAGTAGGACCGGACAGCATTGTGGGAGTGATGATGACTCGCTCCCTGGAAATGGTTATTGGTATGCTTGGCATTCTCAAGGCAGGCGGAGCTTATTTGCCACTTGATCCCACCTACCCTGAAGATCGTTTGAAATTCCTGATTGAGGATGCGGGTGCAACCATCGTTCTAAGTCAAAAAGCACGCCAGTCACGGGTTGAATTATTTGATGTTCAGCACGTGCTGCTTGATTGTCCCGATAATCCGCTTACCATCCAATCTACGGACAACCCGGCCTGTCGCACTGAGCCTCATCACCTGGCGTATGTGATCTACACTTCAGGTTCAACAGGCAAGCCAAAAGGCTGCATGCTGCCTCATATCGCTATTTGCAATCGTATTCTGTGGATGCAGGAAGCCTATCAATTAACTGCCAATGACAGGGTCCTGCAAAAAACACCATTTACCTTTGATGTGTCTGTCTGGGAGTTTTTCTGGCCTTTGATGACAGGAGCTACGATGGTTATCGCTCGCCCGGAAGGACACAAGGATACGGGTTATTTGGCGGAGCTGATTCAGTCACAAAGTGTCACTACCTGCCACTTTGTACCTTCCATGCTGAATTTCTTTGTGAAGGATGTTAAGGCTAGTCATTGCAAATCCCTACGCCAGGTTTTTACCAGCGGTGAAGCATTGTCATATAATCTCACGTTGCAGTTTCTCAATGATTTTGGTGCTAGGCTTCATAACTTGTATGGCCCCACCGAAGCAGCTGTAGATGTCAGCTACTGGGAGTGTCACGATCGTGAGGACAAAAAAATCCCTATTGGCAAACCGATCGCCAATATTCAGTTGCATGTGCTTGATGAAAATCTCAAGCAAGTGGCCGTGGGTGAAAAAGGGGAGCTTTATATTGCAGGTGTCGGACTGGCCAGGGGATACCTGGGCAGACCGGAGTTAACCGAAAAGATCTTTATCAAAAATCCTTTTAGTGGTGATCCCAATGCCCGATTATACAAAACCGGGGATGAAGTTAGGTATCTGGAAGACGGAAACATCGAATACCTGGGACGTCTTGATTTTCAGGTGAAACTCAGGGGTTTCAGAATAGAACTGGGAGAGATCGAAAATGTGCTGACCGAACATCCGGTAATCAATCAGGCAATTGCCATGGTGCAGGACAAAGAGACCGACGATCCCAGGTTGGTTACATACCTGGTTACCAAACGAGGCGAATCGATTACCTCCAAAGAGGTTAGAAACTATGTGAAGTCAAAATTACCGGAGTACTTTGTACCGAATGTAGTTGCCATGCTGGATGAGTTTCCGGTTACGCATCATGGCAAGGTGGATCGGAAACTACTTCCCTGGCCGGTTAATAAAGCTACAATGGCTAAATTGAAATCAGATGGTCAATCAACAGAAGATGCTTCCTTACTAAAAACTGCATCAGAACCTTCGCCGACTACAAAGCCGGTCGTCATTAATTCGGAAGAGACAATTTCTGAGAAAGTTGCTGCAGAACTGAAATCGATTCTCACCCTCGATGAGATCGACATCGAAGCAGACTTTTTTGATTATGGAGTCACTTCCCTCACACTGGTAAACCTGTCCCAGCAAATCCAGGAATGGTCTGAGATCACTGTTCCTATTGAAGTGTATCTGGACAATCCTTCAATCAGCAGTCTTGCAGGGTTCCTTTACAAACAGTTGGAAGCGAAGGTTCCCAAAACTTCAACTTCTCTTGATAACTCAGCGGAAGAGATCCAGGTGATTAAAGAGGAAGAACAGGTATTAAATACTGCAGAAATAGATATCCAGGAGCCGCAGTTACCATACTTCGATTTTGAAGCTCAATCCTATTTAAATGGAACTCCATTTTCTCAATTTGGATCTCAGCCCATTGAATTCGACCAGATCAGTCAATTGTTGTCCCTATTGGGTGAAAAGGATATTGGGGGAAAACGCCGATATCTCTATCCATCAGCCGGGGGATTAAATGCTGTTCAAACCTATCTGGTGGTAAAAGAAAATGCGATTGAAGGCGTAGAAGCCGGTTACTATTACTTTGATCCTCAAAATTGCTCTCTTTATCAGATAACCCGGGGCTTTAGTTTTAACAAAAAAGCACTCAACAGTTATTACCTGTCACCCTTCGAGCAAGCGGGGTTTATGGTATTTTTCATTGCCCAGTTAAATGCCATTCAACCGGTTTATGCCGATACCAGTCGGTCTTTGGTTACTCTGGATAGTGGCTATATGGAACAATTGCTGTTAAGTCGCAAAAGAGAATTTGGACTGGAACTGTTCCCTGTGGAAGGGCTGGGTTTTGATGATATCAAAGATCCTTTCAAGCTCGATGATGGCCACATGTATGTGCATTGTTTGCTGGGAGGTCCCGGAGTTCAAGATTTTGATTTACTGAATGAGATCACCCCCCTGAGAGAACACCTGGCTGCAGAAAAGCTGGGACTCAGGGATCACATTGCGGTGCCTGATGATCGATCTTATCTCGATACCAGGGATAGTGAAAAGAAAATGGCCACTTTTAAGTTTTTGCAGAAAACCGAATACATGGCTTTCGAAAAACAAAAACTACGATATCGCAGATTTGAAAAAGGCACGTCCGAAATTAGCTTGAATGCGATTGATCATCCCGTCCAGGATTACAAGTTGAGAGGCTGTCGCAGGGAATATGTTGATCGGGAAATATCCCTCATCGAATTTGGGAGATGGCTTTCTCTCTTAAAAGAGAACAAACAGGCAAAAGGCCTTAACAGATTATATCCATCCACTGATGGAGTCTATCCTGTAAAAACTTATCTCTATGTCAAGAAGAATAGGGTGGAAGGACTTGATGAGGGAATCTATCTTTATGATCCTGAAAAACATTCCTTAGAGACAATTAATACCAGTTTAGCCAAGCTGGTGAAGCACAGTTATACGCCTTTTAATCGCCCGCACTACAATACATCCGGTTTTTGTATTTTCCTGATAGCAGATCTGAGCGCTTACCAGGAAAGCTATCAAGAAGAAGGGCTTCATTTAGCCAGTCTTGAAGCTGGTTACATGGGGCAGTTACTGATGGATCACCAGTCTGAATTCAATATTGGCTTGTGTCCGATAGGAGGCTTGCGATTTGAAAGAATAGAAGCGGAGTTTAAGCTGCCTGCAAATCATATGCTGCTGCATAGCTTTACTGCCGGCTATTTCGAGTTTACGACATCACGCAGTGCCCATCTGCTTTTGAAAGGCAGGGACGGTCAATCCGCAGAAAACAAGGTTTTAAGCCAAAACATCGATTCAGAGAAATTGGAGCATACCAACGAAATCGCAATTGTGGGTGCGAGCGGACGTTTTCCCAAAGCTCCCAATCTTGAGACTTATTGGCAGAATCTCAGCTCTGGAAAAAGATCCATTTCAATTATGCCTGAAGGGCGGAAAAAACTAATACCTGGCGAGTATCTGGAACCGGAAGAAAATGAAGTCAGTGTGACTAGCGCAGGTTTCCTGGATGATGTGGATTGTTTTGATCATCAGCTATTCCGAATATCTCCTGTAGAAGCCAGAACCATGGATCCCCAGGAACGTTTAATGTTGGAGACAGTCTGGGAATGTCTGGAAGACGCTGGAATCAACCCGCAGGAAGCGGGCAAAATCATTCCGAAAACAGGTGTATTCATCGGTGTGATGTGGAGTGATTATTTCAGTTTGGGATTGGATGAATGGAATCACAATGCGGAAATCAAATCCCTGGCGCAATTCTCATCTATTACTAATCGGCTTTCCCACTATTTTAATTTCAAGGGACCAAGTATTGCCCTGGATACCTCATGCTCATCAGCATTAACAGCTATCCACCTGGCTTGTGAAAGCATTCAGCGAGGTGATTGTGAGGCAGCAATAGTCGGTGGGGTAAATATCATGGTTCATCGATACCATAGGGAAGTGCTGACTCACTTGGATCTCACATCAAAAACCGGTAAAACCTGCGCGTTTAGTGCGGAAGGAACAGGCTGGTGCCCGGGGGAAGGTGTAGGAGCAATCCTGATTAGACCCATGGATCAACCAGTGAAGGATACTTCCAATATACATGCGCTGATTAAGGGAACTCATGTCAGCCACTATGGCAATACCAAACGTTTTGGAATGCCGAACGTATATGCCCAGGAAGAGTCTATCAGCAGGGTGATCCGGAATTCCGGATTAAGGGTCAAAGACATAAACTATGTGGAATCAGCAGCGACGGGTTCAAGTATTGCGGATACTTCTGAATTCAGCGCTTTAAGTAGGGTGTTTTCCGAAAATAAGGAGGCAGAGGAGCCAAAGGTATTCATGGGTTCGGTGAAACCCAATATAGGGCATCTGGAATCAGCCTCGGGAATCTCACAGGTCATTAAAGTATTGCTGCAGCTTAAATACAAGCAACTCGCGCCTACAATCGATTGCGATCCTGTCAATCCTTTGATCGATATCGATAACTCTCCATTTACATTAAACAAGGAGTTACAATCCTGGGAGAACGAGTACCCGACAGCCCTGATCAACAGCTTTGGAGCGACCGGCTCCAGTGGACATCTGGTTTTACAGGGTGTTGATGTTGATAAAGCTAATTCGAAAGCCGATAAGTCACAACTAATAGTATTTTCAGCAGCAACTTCAGATCAGTTAACTGAATTGGTGGGTCGGTTTCTAAAACTTCTGAACCGGAAAGATTCCGCCCAAATCAGGCTTGAGGATCTCAGCCAAACCTTAAAACTGAGCCGTCATTCGATGACTCAGCGTCTGGCGTTGGTTGTGGATAACATTGAAGACCTGAAATCCGGACTGGAGCAGTTCAAGGCAGGAGGTAAGAGTAATGATGGAATCATTTTCAGAGAGGTAGATAAAAAGCAAACTCTGCAACCACCCATCACGGAGCATTCAGACTTACTAAAACTGGCCCGAGAGTGGGTATCCGGGATGCCAATAACCTGGGATTCCCATACAAACAGAAAGACTCGTTCATTATCCTTACCAACCTATCCGTTTGCCAAACATTCGCATTGGTTGGTTCGTTTTGATCAAGATGAGAGTTCCTTAGCTCCGACCAAGTCTTTAATTAACTCCAATACGATCCAGGAGAAGCTGGAAAGCCTGTTTACAACAATCATCTCAGAGGAGTTTGAACTACCAGCTGATACCATCGAAACGAACACCAAGTTGCAGACCTACGGTCTCAATTCGATCCTGATTAAGAAGTTTAATTTTCGGATCGAGCGGCTTTTTACCCAGGTCTCAAGAACCTTGCTTTATGAATGCGATACCATTCAGGAGCTGGCTCAACACATACTGCGCCAATACCCAGATCAGGTGCAGGAATTGTTTGCACAAAAAACAGATATAACGGAATTAATTCAACGGACTGAAACCCCTGCCAATGCCAAGTCTCAAAAAACGAGTCTAACCAATAACACCCCAATTGCCATTATTGGTGTGAGTGGCCGTTATCCCATGGCTGAGAACCTGGATCAATTCTGGCAGAACCTGGTTGCCGGTAAAGACTGTATTACCGAAATTCCGCTCAAACGATGGAACCATGCTGATTTTGCAGCATCAGAGAAGGATGGTATGCCACCGGTTACCAATCGCTGGGGTGGCTTTCTGGAAGATGTGGATAAGTTTGATCCTTTGTTTTTTAACATCTCTGCTTCCGAAGCCGAAAACATGGACCCTCAGGAACGCTTATTCCTGGAAACAGCCTGGGAGACCTTGGAGGATTCAGGTCATAATCTAAAGGCTTTACAAACTCGCTACGACAATCAAGTTGGTGTTTTTGTGGGTGTGATGTACGGAGAATACCAGCTGTACGGCGCTGAAGAAACACAAAAGGGTAACATCACCGCCCTGGACTCCTTTTATGGATCGATTGCCAACCGGGTATCGTATTTTCTGGATCTAAAAGGTCCAAGTCTGGCCGTCGATACCATGTGCTCATCGTCTTTGACGGCTGTCCACCTGGCTTTAGCGAGCATACGTTCCGGAGAGTGTCAGCTTGCCTTGGTCGGTGGAGTCAATCTTTCTCTCCATCCGAACAAGTATATCGGGCATGCCAGGTTAAATATGTCCTCTTCTGATGGTCGTTGCCATAGTTTTGGCGAAGGTGGCGACGGATTTGTATCGGGAGAAGGTGTGGGTGCAGTGATGTTGAAACCCTTTAATCGTGCATTGAAAGACGGTGATCAGGTTTATGCGGTCATTGAAAGCTCCGCTGTCAATCACGGTGGAAATACCAGTGGTTTCACAGTACCGAATCCCAAACAGCAAGGGGCCTTGATCAGGCAGGCAATGGACAATGCCGGGTTACATCCTGATATGATCAGCTACATTGAAGCCCACGGAACAGGGACCTCTTTGGGAGATCCCATAGAGATTACCGGTCTGAGCAACGCTTTTTCCGGATATTCACGAGGAAATCAAACCTGTGCTATCGGCTCCGTGAAATCCAACATTGGCCATCTGGAAGGTGCAGCGGGCATTGCCGGTATTACCAAAGTGTTGCTGCAGATGAAGTACCAGACCTTGGTACCTTCCATTCATGCAGAAACCCTGAACACCAATATCCATTTTGATATCACCCCTTTTACAGTCCAACGTGAACTGTCGCCCTGGACTTCACCTGAATCGGTACAGCCCAGGCGAGCGGGAATCAGCTCCTTCGGTGCTGGTGGTACCAATACTCATCTCATTCTTAAGGAATTTGTATCAAACGGTTCCATCGAGAAAGAAGAGGTAAACCGGCCTGTCATCGTTCCCATTTCAGCCAAATCCATCGAAGCCTTAGCGTCTTATTGTGAAAAGCTCTATGACTTCCTGAAACTGCGAGACAACTCGGATGTTAAGAATGGAACCGGAAGTGACTCTGACCACTTTTTTCCACCTGTCCCACTGGATGATCTGGCTTATACCTTTCAGGTTGGTCGGGAGGGCATGGAAGAAAGACTGGCCCTGGTTATCTCAAGCATCGATGAATTACAAAAAACCCTGGAGACCTTGATTGAATCCGGTCTCAAAACCGAGACTCCCCCCGGCTGTTATCGGGGATCTGTTGAGGATGGGGGTCTTAGCAACGCAGCCGGAAAACAGACAATCCACACCAGCGAACTGAATTTGCTGGCCCAAAGTTGGGTGGAAGGCGACGATGTGGACTGGGAAGCTCTATACGGAGATTTAGCTGAATCCGGCAAACCCAGGAAGATTTCAGCTCCCACATATCCTTTCGAAAGAGAACGTTATTGGGTAAATCAGGTTGAAAAACCCCTGCAAGAAACTGTTCAGCTCCACCCACTGGTTAGGGAAAACCGATCTACTTTCTTTAAAGGGAGGTTCAGGAGTCAATTTTCAGGTAACGAGTTCTTTTTTAGGGATCATCAGGTTAATGGATATCCCATGTTACCTGGAGCAGCCATTGTTGAAATGGTTCGTGCTGCCGGTACTATTGCGGCAGAAAATGAGATTGAAAGAATTCGCAATATAAGTTGGCATTACCCTGTGCGGCCGGACCGGGTAACTCTCGAGATGACTACAGAGAGTCAGGATACGGCAAAATTCCAGCTGATTTCTAAGGCCAAAGACTCTGTTAAAACCATTCATGTTGAAGGGCAACTGGAATTTGCCGGGGAACAAAAGATGAATACTCCTCACCTGGATCTTGAGGCTATCGGGGAACGTTGCTCAAACGATATCGATGTCGATACTTGTTACCGTTTGTTTAGACAAAAAGGCCTTCATTATGGTGAGGCCTTCCAGACTATTCGGTCCTGTACGGCAAATGGTGTAGAAGCCTTAACAGAACTCCGTCTGCCACAATCTCAACAATTCACTTTCGATGATTTTCTGCTGCATCCTTCATTGTTGGACGGTGCTTTCCAATCAACCATTGGAGCGGATTTTGATAATAACAGCACGGAAGGGGAGTATATTTCCTATGCAGTGGGCGAAATAGAGTTATATGGATCGATCCCTGAAACCTGCTTCACCCATGTCACCAAGAAACCTGAACAGGAAGCAGACAAGGGGGATATTAAACGATTTGATCTGGCGATAACCGATAGCAGTGGTGAGGTAGCGGTTGCCGTTAAAGATTTCACTGTAAAACGGCTGGAAAAGCAACTTAACTCGATGCTTCCCAAAGAACCTGCCAAATTACATTTATTGCACAGACCCTGGAAGGATGCACCCATAGAAGACAGTGATGCCGAACTGATAGCAGACCGGAAATCAACAGGTTCGGTTCTACTGTTTGATACTGATGACAATTGGAAACAATCGTTAATCGAAGCAAACGATGTTTTTGCTTCAAATAATGCAAACATTGTCAGAGTGACGGCTGGGGAACGTTTTCATTCTCACGGAGTGAGTCACTTTGAATTAAACCCCTCCAATGCCGGGCACTACGTTGAACTAATTAAAGAGCTCACAAGTGATTCGCTCTATCCATACCAGATCATTCACAGCTGGTGTGTCCGGAACAGCAGCAATAACTCTTGCATCGAACCGGAGCAGCTTCAATATGGTTTCTATTCCGTATTTTACCTGGTTCAAGCGTTGTTGACCCAGGAGAACCGCCCCAAAACAGCTAATATAGATCTCCTTTATCTTTTCTCCGGTAATTACAACGGTGCCCAACCACTCTTCTCCGCCGTAAACAGTCTTTTGAAGACTATTCATACCGAGAATCCTCGGTTTTATTGTAAGTCAGTGGAGTTGTTGAACAACTCGTCTAGTAACAAAGACAACAACCAATCTGCATTGGCTGAGTTGATTGCCAAAGAAGTGTTTACCAGCCGTAAAGAATCTGAAGTTCGTTACGAAATCGCGGAATCTGATATCAAACGCTGGGCAAAGAACAACAACGATAGCACCCGAGTTGAAAAAACAGTGAAGCAAATCAACCAAAGCTCATCCTCGATAAAGTCGGGAGGCACTTACCTGATAACAGGAGCCTTGGGTGGATTGGGGAAAATCTTTTCTGACTATATTGCCAGTAAAGCCAAATCCAAGCTGGTACTGGTTGATTTTATACTGCCACCTGAAGACAGGGCGCAACATATCGAGGAGTTAAAACAGAAGGGATGTGAGGTTCACACTATCCAATGTGACTTAAGTGATCGTGAAAGTGTAGAAAAGATGGTTGCGGAAGCCAAATCTCAGTTTGGAAGCATTACCGGAGTTATTCACGCGGCAGGTTGTTTGAGAGATGATTTTCTGATTCATAAAACCAGCCGGCAGGTGGAGGAGGTTTTAGGTCCCAAAGTTCAGGGGACAGTGTATTTGGATGAATCGTTAGCCGAAGAAAAGCTGGACTTTTTTGTCATGTTTTCCAGCCTCACTGCCGGCCTGGGTAACGCCGGGCAAGCTGATTATACCTTTGCCAATGGTTTTATGGATTCTTATGCCGACTACAGGGAACACTTGAGGGCGTCTGGTAACAGGCATGGAAAAAGTCTGGCCCTGGCGTGGTCGTTGTGGGCTGAAGGCGGCATGAACCTGGACGAAGCTACCTTGGACTGGTTGGAAAACAAAATGGGTATATTGCCGCTTAGTACAAGCAAGGGCTTGGAAGCTTTCGAAAAAGGACTACAAGCAGAGGTCAATCACATACTGGTCATTGAAGCAGCTAAAGATTGTAAGGTTTTTGATTTAAATGATTCAACTTCCGAAAAAGTCACACCGGCAAAGGCAATCCATAAACAAACAATACCGAGGGCTTTAGTTGAAGATTCAGCAGTTTTGAAAAACCAACTGGATAGTTACCTGATCGGTCTGATCGAAAAAGTCACCAAACTTCCCGGAAAAAAACTACAGCCCAATAAAGCGTTTGAGAAGTTTGGAATCAATTCTATCATGATTTCAAATCTTAACCGTGAACTTGAGGAAGCCTTTGGTGATATCTCAAAAACCCTGTTTTTTGAATACGGCACCATTAACGAGTTGTCGGAATATTTTTATGTCAACCATCAGGATCAGCTCATAGAGCTTTTTGAATCCCGTCAGACAGAAACCTCGGAATCAAACACTAAGACGGCTTTGGAAGATACGGTTTCTTTAACAGCATCCCCTCGGTTCCGTTCTTCACAAGGGCAAGCAACTAGGAGCTGCGAACGATACCAGGGAAATGAGTCCGATATTGCAATTATCGGTTTAAGTGGACATTATCCCCGGGCGGAGGATCTGGTCGAATTTTGGTCCAATTTGAAACGAGGCTTGGATTGTGTGACGGAGATTCCCAATGATAGATGGGATAGTGAATCTCTTTTTGACAAGAACAAGAACAAGCTGGGATCTACCTATACCAAATGGGGTGGATTTTTGAATCAAATCGATCGGTTTGATCCTTTGTTTTTTAACATCTCACCAAAAGAAGCCGAAACCATCGATCCTCAAGAGCGGCTGTTCCTGCAAACGGTTTGGGAAACCGTGGAAAATTCCGGGTATCGTCGGGATAAACTGAATCAAGAAAAAGTCGGTGTTTTTGTTGGAGTGATGTACGGCTGGTACCAATTGGTAGGCGCTGAAGACCTGTTGCGAGGTGAAAATATGGCCGGTTACACTTCCTATTCTTCAATCGCCAATCGTATCTCCTATTGGATGAACTTCGATGGACCGAGCATCGCTCTTGATACAATGTGTTCGTCTTCTCTCACTGCGATTCATCTGGCCATGCAAAGTATAAGAACCGGTGATTGTGAGTTGGCTGTGGCTGGTGGGGTGAACCTAATGACTCATCCCAATAAATACTTACAACTCAGCCAAAGCAAGTTTGCTGCAAGCGATGGCAAATGCAGAGCGTTTGGAACAGGTGGTGATGGGTATGTACCAGGTGAGGGTGTTGGTGCCGTTCTGTTAAAACCTTTGGAAAATGCAAAGCAGGATGGGGATTTTATCTATGCTGTGATCAGGGGCAGCGGGGTCAACCATGATGGGAAAACCAATGGTTATACGGTGCCAAATCCTAATGCTCAGCAACGGTTGATCAGTGAGGTGTTGGAAAAGGCTGATGTTGATGCACGGTCTGTCAGCTACCTGGAAGCCCATGGTACCGGAACTGTTTTAGGTGATCCGATCGAGATAAACTCCTTGAAAAAGGCATATAGTGCTTATACAGATGACAAGCAATACTGCTCCATTGGCTCCGTAAAATCAAACGTTGGGCATCTGGAATCAGCCGCCGGCATATCGTCTCTGACCAAAGTGATTTTGCAGATGAAGCATAGTCAGCTAGCCCCTTCTCTGCACACCGATGAACTCAATCCAAACATCAATTTTGAAAACTCTCCCTTTTATGTGCAAAGGGAACTAGGCGAGTGGACGACGGAAAACTCCGCGGTTAAAAGAGCTGGTATCAGTTCCTTTGGCGCAGGGGGGGCTAACGCACACATAATTATTGAAGACCATCCCCGGAAGACTTACAAAGAGATCTGTAGTTCGTTTGAGCCTATGTTGTTTGTCCTTTCAGCCAAGACAAAGGAACGTCTCTTCGAATATGCCGGATCACTAAGACATTTCTTTTCCGAGCTTAAAACAGGAAGAACAGCGTCTTTCCTGCCGGGTAACATATATCGATTGCGCGATGTGATCTATACCTTGCAAACCGGCCGAGAGGCTATGGAAGAGCGAATGGCCATTGTTTTCTCGGACCTTGATGAGCTGATCAATTACCTTGATTCGTGGCTTACCAACCGGCAGTCTCATTCCGTTCAGATGGTGTACCAGGGAAGTGTCAAATCGGATGAAGGTGAGCTTGATAACGGCTTAGCTGATTCGCTGATTAAAGAAAATAAGATCAAAAAACTTGCAAAACTTTGGACTAGCGGTTTGGAGATCGATTGGGCGCTACTCTATGAAAACCAGGCAGAATCTGACAGGCCAAACAGGGTTCCTGTGCCGACCTATCCTTTCGAAAAAGAAAGATGTTGGGTACTGCCGGAAGGAGAATTCCTGGTTCCCCTGCCTGCAAAAAAAATGATTGAACAAAATACTGAATCGTTAAAATTAGAGCATTCAGACATCGACACAGACCCATCCGTAATTCCACCTCATTCCTATTACGCCCTGGAAAGGAATTGGAAGCAATCCGAACTCATCAAAGGTCAGACCTTGACGCCCGGAATTCTCCTTTGTCTCGTCGACCAGCAAACTCGGGAAATTCAGGATCTTATTCAAACGAATCTCGCTGATATCAAAGTGATCGCCATCGATGATTTCAACCCGTTTGATGTGACAAAGGGCAAAGAGCTTTCAGCAAAAATCATCAATAAGGAATTGCATGATCAGCATTCACTACCTGAAGACCTGGCTGTGATCGGAATAATAGATTGTTCCGATTTAAATCCTGAAAGCAATGATGAATACAGGGTGCAATTTGGGAAACTCGCATTGATTCAGGAGCTGATTAAAGAGCAAAAGATGCTTACCGGGAAAAGTGAATCTCTGAAAATGATTCATTTAACCAGGGGATTGCAGACATTTGATTCAAGATTTGAACGAGATTTTGATTTGTCATTAAAGGGATCGGAAATCGCCGGCCTGTTCAAGATGCTTTACAACGAGTATCGCAAAATCTACGCAAAAACAATCGATGTCGATTATGAAGCGAATCAGCAGAATGCTTTAGCTGCAATGCTGCTGGAAGAATTGACAACTTCCTCCAGGGACCAGGAAATTTGTTACAGAGATGGAGTGCGTTACACACCACAGCTTCAGAAAAACTGGAGCATACCGACTGAAAAGTTGGATCAGGCAGATTTGATCTCTCTGGATACTGATAAAACCTTTGTTATTTCAGGCGGTACAGGAGGGATTGGCTCAGCCGTTGCCGGATTCCTGGTTAGTCAAGGTGCTAAGCGCATTGTCTTGATGGGTGTGCATCCTCTCCCGCCAAAGGAAGAGTGGGATTCTATACTCCACAATCCGTCCAGCGACCCGGTTACCATTCAAAAAATCAAGATAATCAAGGAGTTAGAGAGTAAGAGAGCGCAGATAGAACTGTATACCGGCAGTCTGTGTGACTCCGCTAAATTGAACAGTTTTTTTGATCGGGTCCGGCAGAAATTGGGGCCAATAGGTGGCGTGGTGCATTGTGCAGGGTTTTCCATCATTAAAAATCCGGCATTTATCAATAAACAACTCAATGATGTCGAAAAGGTTCTGGAACCTAAAATCGAAGGCTTGCTGACATTACAAGGTGTTCTGCAAAATGATCCCATTGATCATTTCATCTTGTTCTCTTCAGTTTCAGCCTGGATCTCTCCTTTAGCAGTCAGTTTCAGTGACTATACCATTGCCAATTCCTTTATGAATGATTTTGCCGCACAACAGCGCAGCAAAGGATTTTCGGAATTCCAATCGATCCTTTGGCCCAGTTGGAGCGAAATCGGAATGGCTCAGACAAAAAGCCCCGTTTACCAGGCAATGGGACTTGAGGCAGTGACCACTCAGCAAGGTCTCGATTTGTTTGTACTGGCTTTAAGTAAAAAAGACCAACCCGTGTTATTGAACGGCGTGACTGCAGCAAGCACGTTGTTCCCAACTCAACTCACTGCTCATTCAAGTGAGAAACGGGCACCGCAAGAGAATCTCCAACAGGTGTCACAACCGGTGGTCAACTCTTCCAATCAAGACCTTACTTCCGGTTCGTTGGAATGGCTGCTGAACCTCTTCTCATCGGAACTAAAGATAAAAAAACAGAAGCTGGATATCAACACCCATTTTGAAGAATTTGGTGTGGATTCCATTATCATTGCCGGACTCATTGAACGGATAGAAGAGGAGCTGGGCAAAGAACTGGATCCTTCAATTATTATCAATTATCCGACTCTGAAGCAGCTCAATCGCTATCTTAGTGAACACTATTCTGATGAACTTGAGCAAAAGGTTAAATCTGTTAAGCCGGCAGAAAAATCAGCCGGTACTTCAATTCAGATAACGGATGCCAATGCAGCGGCTGTAACTCGATCAGAGGCGGAAGGTTCACACAATGATACTCTGAACAGCAAAATAGCGGTCATAGGGATAGCGTGCCATTTCCCCGGGGCTGAGAACAAAGAGATATTCTGGGAAAATCTGTCAAAAGGCGTATCCAGTATTGTGACTGTTCCCGAACTTCGCTGGGATGTGGATCAATTTTACCAAAATACCCATGAAAAAGGAAAAAGCATCAGCAAGTGGGGTGGTTTTATTGAGCAAATCGATTATTTTGACGCGGACTATTTTGGATTTACAGAGCTTCAGGCTACCCAATGTGATCCACTCATCAGGCAATCTTTGGAAGTGACTGTGCAGACCTTGAAAGATGCCGGGTATGAGAAAGATGACCTCTGGGGAAAAAGAGTCGGTATGTTCATGGGATCACGTGTGGGTAATTATGCGGAACGCATTGCAGAATACGCTAAAGACAGCATCATAGGCACGGGGCAGAATTTTATCACAGCTCATATCTCCCAACGATTCAACTTTACCGGGCCCAGCATTGTTGTTGATACGGCCTGTTCATCCTCATTGGTGGCATTGCACCTGGCTTGCCGGAGTATTGCTGATGGTGAGTCTGAAATGGCCCTGTCAGGGGGGGTGGATATTCTGTTGGATGAAAAACTGTATCTCAGTTTGAGTCAAGGGAAAGCCCTTTCGCCGGATGGCAAATGCCACACCTTTGATGAAAAGGC